>JARXAJ010000268.1 GCA_029865965.1 Aquabacterium sp. | reverse complement strand
CTTGCCGCGGCGCTCGGGCCTTTGCGTTCGAAGCAGATGTTGCTGGTGTGCGGGCCGAAGCTGCCTGCCGCGCGGCAGGCAGCTTCGGCCCGCACACCAGCAACATCTGCTTCGAACGCAAAGGCCCGAGCGCCGCGGCAAGCGCCATGTCGAGCAGCGGCCCGCCATCTTCGCCACCCCCCACCGTCACCAGGACAGTGGGACGGGACGACGACAGGCCCAAGGTCGCCAACGCACAAGCCTGGCCTGGGGCGCGGGCCGGCCAATGCGGTTCCAGGTAGCCGCAATAGCGCAGCCTGGCTTCGATCGCGCGGGGCAATCCATAGGCTTCAGCAACGTCGAACACACTCTGTTCACCCAGCACGAGCACGAGTTCGGTGTAAGCCTCCACCGACGCCGCAAAGCGACCACTGGCCAGTTCGCGCCGGGTGCGCTCGGGGCTGTCGAGGATGTCTCGCAACACCAGCACCCGCCGCGCGCGCCCCCGTTGCGCCAGGGTGTCGAGGGTCAAAGCCAACTCGTCCATGGCGCCCAAGGGCTTCTTGTCGATGAACACCAGATCGGGGTCGAAAGCCGACGCTGCTTCGGCGATCAAGCGTGAGCGCAACCGGGCGACATGCGCAACGGGCAGGTCCAGCGTTCGCGGGCGAATCTCGCCGTCCTCGGTGCGGCACATTTCGGGCAGCTTGATGTACTCGAAGCGGTCGGGCAGGGCGAAGCCATGCAGCGCGCCGCTCCCGGTCACGAACAAGATGTGCATGCCCGGCTGGTGTTCCTGCAAGCGCCGACAGAACGACAGCATGCGGGAGACGTTGCCCAGGCCGAAAAGGTCGTGGCAATAGACCAGTGCTCGACTCGCCCCGCGGGGGCGCTCCGTTGCGGGGCGGGTGCCGGGCGTTACATGAGCAGGGTCGATAGTTCCCATACCGGAACGTCCTCAGTGAGACAGCGCAGCCAGCTGCGCCCGCCTTGGGTGTGGAGCGCTCCAGTGAAGGGCGCACGAAGTCCGTCGGCTTCACCAGGCAGGTGCATTGCCTAATGAAGATGTCTCGCGCTTCTTGTCATGGTCAACAGACCGCGCAAAAGGGGCGGTGATACACGGTTTGGTGCTGAAACAGTCAGGGTGGAGTAACGACGTGCTACTTGCGGCGCCTGTCAACGGGCTGCGCGCGCGCCGATGCCTGCGCCTCAATCGACCGCCGCGCCAGCTGCCTGTGCGGGCCTACCGCTGCGCAGCCGCCTACGGAGGCCCCGATGGACCTGCGACCCACCGATTCGAAGCGATACGTTCAGAACAGCGTATGTTTCTGACGCAATACCGTCGAGACGCCGCCGGCCAGGTGCCCATAGCGACCGTCGGTAGCTGGCCGTGCGTGCGAAATCGGGACGCGGCCAGACAGCAGTCAATCGACGCCGGACTGTTGCGCGTGCACCAACTTCGTTCCGGCACCTCCCCTCACTTGAAGGGCAGGTGTGCGGGCTGTCGGCTTGCTGCCATCGACCAGGAGCGACCCCCTACGACCGGCCGCTTCTTTGTGAGCTGGACGTGGAACAGACAGATCAGGCGCGTCCCAGCCTGACCACGTTGGTGGGCTGCGGCAACGCGACGGGTACCGCGTCGTCGGCACGGCGGTCGTACAGGGCCTGCAGCAGCGCCGGTGTCAGCTCGGCGATCGGCCGATCCCAGCGTATCCGGCCGTCGGCGATGCCGATGACGCGTGTGGCCAGCAAGGGCAGCAGTTCGAGGTCGTGCACGACGCAGAGCAGTGTGCGCTCCGGCTCGTCGGCCACGGCCCGCAGCGCCAGGCAGACCTCACGCGTGGCGGCCGGGTCCAACGCCGAGGTGGGCTCGTCGGCCAGCAGCAGGCGTGGGCGCTGCAGTTGCACGCGGGCCAGGGCCACTTTCTGCCGCTCGCCGCCAGACAAGCGATCGGCGCGTGCGCGCGACTGGTCCGCCAGGCCCAGGGCGGCCAAGGCGGCATCGGCTTCGGCGATCAGCGCCTGGGGGTACCAGCGGCACCAGCTGCGCACCGCGTCCGTGCCCCGCAGCCGGGCCAGCGCACCCACGAGCACGTTCTCGCGCGCGCTCAGCCGCGGCACCAGGTGCAGGCCTTGCATCAGCAGGCCGGTGTCGCGACGCAGGGCGCGGCGTTCACGTGATCCGATCAGCTGCCGGTCGAGTCCGAGCACCTGCACCCGACCCTGCGCGGGCACGGTCAACCCACCGATCACTTTCAGCAGCGTGCTCTTGCCCGCACCGTTGGGGCCGACCACGGCGACGCGCTCGCCCGGCGCGATGGCCAGGTGCGGCACTTCCAGCAGCACCCGCTGGCCAACGACCACACGCACGTTCTTCAGGCTGACGGCGAGCATCACAGCAAGGCCTCCCGGATGCGCCGCGACAGCGTGTCGAACACCATCACCAGCGCCACCACCACGATCAGCAGCGTGGCCAGCCGGCTCCACTGGAACAGGCTCACGGCCTCGCTGATCAGCAGCCCCAACCCGCCGGCGCCGATGAGCCCCAGGATGGTGGAGTCGCGGATGTTGAACTCCCACACGTACAGGTGGTGGCTCACGAACTGCGGCAGCACCGAGGGCCACACGCCGTGGAAGAAGACCTGTGCCTCGCCCGCGCCCGTGGCGCGCACCGCGTCCACCGCGGCCATGTCCAGCGACTCGATGCTCTCGGCGAACAGCTTGCCATAGGTGCCCATCGAGTGCAGCGCGATGGCCAGCACGCCGGCCGTGGGCCCCAGGCCCACGATGCCCACCAGGATGAGACCGAAGACCAGCGTGTGCACCGCGCGCGACACGTCGAGCACACCCTTGGCGGCCCAGGCCAGCGGCCGCGGGGCGCGCAGGTTGCGGGCCACCAGCATCGCCAGCGGCAAGGCCATCAGCGCCGCCAGCAGCGAGCCCAGCGTCGCGATCTGGAAGGTCACCCAGGTGGCGCGCGCCACGGCCGCCAGGAAGCTGGCCTCGACTTCGCGGCGGTTCTCCACACGCAGCAACGTGCCGTCGTCGCTGCGGTACTCCAGCCGCTCGGGGCCGAACCACACGTCCAGGACGCTGGGCCGGGCGAAGTCACCCAGCGTCTTCATCAGATTGTCCCAGGGGTTGCGGCCGAAGCTGAGATCGCCCGCGGCAGCGAGCGTGGCCACGCACAGGGCCACGAGCACCGCGTAGAGCGCCACCAAGGTGGCGAAGCCCACCCGGCCTGCGGGCAACCGCCAGCGCACAGGCGCTGCCAGCTGACGCTGCGCCAGCCCGCTCATCGTGCGCCCAGTTTGCCCGTGGCCAGCCCGGCGTCGCGGATCGGCTTGTAGAACGTGTTGTCGCGGGCCACGAAGCCGGTGTAGTTGGCCGGCAGCAGACCGGGCTGGCTGGCCAGCAGCGGGCCGACCTCGGCCAGCGCGCCCTGCAATCGCTTCACGAAGGCCGCGTCCTTGGCGAGCGCCGCGCTCACCGCGAAGGCGTCGTTGGGCAACGGCGCCGACTGCCAGATGACCTTGCTGCGCGCCGCCGTGATCAGGCCCTGCGCGATCATCACGTCGCGGTTGCGGTTGAAGTCGGCCCCGGCGTCGATCTGGCCGGCCGTCACCTGGGTCTGGATGGCCTGGTGCTTGGTGTAGAGCACGCGGCCGAAGTGCTTCTCGGGGTCGATGCCGCGTTTCTGGAATTCGTGGAACGGGACCAGGTAGCCCGAGGTCGAGCCCTTGTCGCCGAAGGCGAAGCTGCGGCCCCTGCCCTTGGGCCCCAGCAGGTCGTCGATGCTGTTCAGCCCGGAGTCCGGGTGCGTGACGACCAGCGCGAAGTACTCCGGCTTGCCCTGGTACAGGATGGTCGAGACCACCTGCGCGTCGCTGAAGTGGTGGGCCAGCACATAACCCCAGGGCCCCATCAGCGCGAGGTCGGTCTCGCCATTGGCCAGGCTCTTGGCCAGGCCCTCCCAGCTGTCGACGGTGCGCAGTTCCACCGGCCGGCCCAGGCGCTGCGCCAGGTGCGCGGCCAGTGGGCGGTAGGTGGCGTCGTTCTTCTCGCGGTCGGGCTGGAACATGCCGACGCCGAGCTTGAGCGGCCCGCTGGGCGCCGCTCCTTGCGCGAGGGCTGCGCCCGGCAGGGTCAGCAGGCTGCTCAAGGCCACGGCACAGGCATGGCGACGGTTCAGGTTCATCGGAAGTCTCCAGGGCGGGCGGCCGCAACGTCGGCCACCGGGTTGAAACATTGGAAAGAAAGCCGGCGTCGGCCACCTGGGTGGTCTGCCCGCTGCGCACGAGCCGCACATGCTTGCGCAGCAGGGCTTTGGAGGTCGCGTGGCTGTGGTCGAAGCCCGGTGCCTGCACCCGTGCGGGTGGCGGCGGCGCCGCAGCCGACGCAGCCAGCATCAAGCCCAGCCAACGGCGTCGGGACAAGGTCGTCATGCCCCGATCCTTGGCCTCGGTCCCGCTCAGGCCCAGGCGCGCCACCTCGGTGGTCGGTGAAGGTGGCCCCGGGGACCACGCTGTCGTCGGCCCTGAACTTGCCGAAGCGGCCAAACAGCGCATTCACTGCCGCCTGCCGGGCCTGGTGCGCCGCCGTGTGCGTGAACTGGAAGGGCCCGGCCACGTCGCCCATGGCATCGATGTTGGGGGACAGGGCCCGCAGGCAGGCGTTGGTTTCGATGGTCTTGCGCGGCGTGTGCGGGCTGCCCAGTTCCTCCAGGCCGCAGCCGGTGACGCGCGGGCTGCGGCCCGTGGCGCAAATCCAGGTCTTGGCAGGGTGCGCCATCAGACGACGCCTGCCGCCCGGCCGACCGCAGCGGCCTCGGTGGCCGTAGGCGATTCCGGTTCCAGCGCACCACCACAGCTGCTGCCCTGCCCGGCCGTGCAGCCGTAGCAATGGTCGGCAATGCGGATGTCGGCGCCGGCCGGGTTGTGGCGCAGCAGATCTCGCAGATGAGGCCGCGGCTGCCCAACCACGTTGGCGCGCAGGCCCAGCATCTGGTTGAAGTCGCAGTCGTAGAGGAAGCCTTGCCAATCCACGCTGAGCAGGCTGCGGCACATCACGGTGTCGAGATTCTCGGCACGGTAGCTGCCGCGCAGCAGCTGCATGTAGGTGCCGAACGTGCCCTTGCTGACCAGCGTGCTGCCGAAGCGCTGGATGGGCATGTTGGTCAGCGCAAACAGGTGGTCGAAGCGGATGCCGAAGTGCAGCAGCAGCTCGCGCTTGTAGTCGGCCTCGAGCGGGCCCTGCGGCGGCGGCAGCACCGCGCCCTGCGGGTTGTAGACGAGGTTGAGCACCCGGCCGCCGGCCGGGTCGCCGTAGCCCAGCGCGTTGAGCTGGCGCAGGCCGGCGATGCTGCGCTCAAACACACCGTCGCCGCGCTGGCGGTCGACATTGGCCGGCGAATAACACGGCAGCGAGGCGGTGATCTCCACCCCCTGCTCGGCGAGAAACGCCGCCAGGTCGTCCTGGCCCGGCTCGGACAGGATGGTCAGGTTGCAGCGGTCGATGACACGCACGCCCAGCGCCCGGGCCTGACGCACGAGGTCGCGGAAATGCACGTTCAATTCGGGTGCACCCCCGGTCAGGTCGAGCGTCAAGACCTTCCGCTCGCGCAGTACGTCCAGCACCTGCGCGATGGTCTCGCCGTCCATCATCTCGGTGCGCTGCGGGCTCGCCGCCACATGGCAGTGCAGGCAGCTCTGGTTGCACTTGTAGCCCAGGTTGACCTGGAGGGTGTCGAGCGACCGGCGCCAGATCGGCGGGAAGTCGGTGGCGGCAAGCAAGGGCAGCGTGGCGTGCATGGGCGTTCGGGCTGAAATGTGTCGACGCTGGCTATTCGGCGTTCCACGCCGAACGGTTACAGCGGTCGATGCGCCAGCCATCACCCGGCACAACGACTGGTGTAAACCCTTAGAAATTCCCCCGTAACCGCCCGGCTAATTGCAGCGAATCGATGGGTGGAGCACGCCGTTGGCTTCGAGACCCCCTCAACGGGGCCACGGCGTCCCGCCGAACGGCGCTTCGCGTCGTCTGTGTTTGCAACCCATCCTCATCCATCCAGGAGTGCCCCCATGTCCCTGTCCAAGCCCACCACCTCCCAGGCCGCCGCCCTTGCACTCGCCGTCGGCGCCGCGCTGGCCCTGGCCCAAGCACCTGCCCACGCCCAGCCTGCCGACAAGGAAAAGTGCTTCGGCGTCGCGCTGAAAGCCAAGAACGATTGCGCCGCCGGTCCCGGCACCACCTGCGCCGGCACCAGCACCCGCGACTACCAGGGCAACGCCTGGAAGCTGGTGGCCAAGGGCACCTGCGAGAAGACCGAGAGCAAGACCTCCGCGTCCGGCTTCGGCCAGCTCAAGGACTTCAAGGAGAAGAAGGCCTGATCGCCGGCAACGCCACACGGCCCAGAACCTTGATCGACAAGCCAGCGACCATGCCCGCGCAAGCCAGCCATCCAGCCATCCTCGCCGAGATGGATCTCAGGGCAGCCGGCCTTGCGGGGGTGGGCCTCAAGGCGGCCCACGTGCCGGCGCTGCTCGGGCGCGGCGCGACCGCATTCCTCGGCGGTGCCGGCTTTCTGGAGGTGCATGCCGAGAACTACATGGTCGACGGCGGCCCGATGCTGCGGCACCTCGAAAGGGTGCGCGAGCACTGGCCGCTGTCCATCCATGGCGTGGGCCTGTCGATCGGTGGTGACGGCCCCCTGGACCTCGATCATCTCGACAGGCTGGACCACCTGCTCAGGCGCTTCGAACCCCGCTGGTTCAGCGAGCACCTGGCCTGGTCCAGCCATGGCGGGCACTGGTTCAACGACCTGCTGCCGCTGCCCTACGACCCCGCCACGCTGAACCGCGTGTGCGACCACATCGACCAGACCCAGACGCGGCTGCGGCGCCCGCTGTTGCTGGAGAACCCCAGCACCTACCTCGGCTACGCCGGCTCGACGATGGACGAGGCCAGTTTCCTGGCCGACATCGTGCGCCGCACCGGTTGCGGGCTGCTGCTGGACGTGAACAACGCCTATGTCAGCGGCGTGAACCACGGCCGCGATCCTTGGGCGCTGATGGAGTCGCTGATCGAGGCACTGCCCGCCGAGACCGTGGGCGAGATCCACCTGGCCGGCTTCGCCGAAGACCGCGATGCCGCAGGCGACCGGCTGCTGATCGACCACCACGGCGCCACCGTCGACCAGGCCGTGTGGTCGCTGTACCAACGCACCATCGCCCGGCTCGGGCCGGTGCCCACGCTCATAGAACGCGACAACCACCTGCCGGCGCTCGCCGTGCTGGAGATGGAGGCGCAGCGTGCGCTCGATCTCCAGCGTGCACCGAGCGACAGCCGGATCGAGAGACCGCTTGCGGCATGACCCGCTCCGCAGCACCCACGGCCATGCGCCCCGCGCCGACCGCCGCACACACATTCGCCACGGCGCTGCTCGATGCCTCGCTGCCGCCGCCAGCCGGCCTGCACGCGTGGAACGGCTCCGACCCCGCAGTGCGTTTTGCGGTCTACCGCAACAACGTCGTGCACTCGCTTGTGGCCGTGCTGGCCGACACCTTTCCTGTGGTGCACCAGCTGGTCGGCGACGCGTTCTTCGGCGCCATGGCGCGGCTGTACGTGGTCGACCATCCGCCCACCTCGCCGCTGATGCACCGCTATGGCGCCGGGCTGCCCGCCTGGATCGCCGACTTCGAACCCGCCACCGCGCTGCCCTACCTGTCGGACATGGCGCGGCTGGAATGGGCGCGGCTGTCTGCCTTCCACGCCGCTGACGCCGATCCCATCGACGTGCAGGCGCTGGTGGCCCTGATGCAAGCGCCGCAGCGGCTGGCGCATGCGTCGCTGGTCCTGCATGCTTCCCTGACCATCGTGCACTCGCGGCACCCCATCGTGTCGCTGTGGGCGGCTCACCAGTTGGGCGATGCCGATCGCGACGCACGGCTATCCGAAGTCTCCATGGACAGCGCCGAGGCCGCCCTGGTCTTCCGGGATGCGTCCGACGACGCCCTGGTGATCGAGCTGCCCGATGCCGATGCCGCGCTCACTGCGGCCATCGCAGAAGGCGCGCCCCTTGGCGATGCGCAAGGCAACCACCCCCATGCCGACTTGGTGCGTGTGCTGTCGCTGCTGCTGCGGCATGGCCTCGTCACGGGTTTCGGCGAACCCCGTTCCGCACTGGAAACATCCGCATGACGCCCAAACCTCCCACGCGCATGTCCCCGAGCGCCGGCCGGAGCCCCAGTTCGTCCATCGACACGCTCGTGATTCGCGCCCACGGCCTGATGGCCCGCATCCCCGAATCGGCCATCGCCCTGCTGGGCCGCTTCTCCGTGGCCGCCGTGTTCTGGAAGTCGGGCCAGACCAAGATCGAGGGTCTGGCCATCGACATCGTCTCGGGCAGCTTCGAGCTGGGCCTGCCGCGCCTGTCGTCGTCGGCGGTGGACCTGTTCCGCGACGAGTACCAGTTGCCGCTGCTGTCGCCCGAGCTTGGCGCCATGTTGGCCACCGTTGGCGAACACGTGCTGCCGCTGCTGCTGTTGCTGGGCCTGGGCACGCGCTTCGCAGCGTTGGGCCTGCTGGTGATGACCGCCGTGATCCAGCTGCTCGTCTACCCTGCGGCCTACCCGACGCACGGCGTGTGGGCTGCGGTGCTGCTGTGGCTGATGGTCCGGGGGCCGGGTACCTTGTCCCTCGACCATGCATTGGCGCTGCGGCGAGGTGGCGCGAATTCGAGCTGAATCCAGAGGCGGCGATGCGCAAGGCATTGTCGTGATGCAAGGCTGCGACGGCTTCGCGGTAGCTTGATCCTGGTGTTGGCTGGCGGCAGGCGGCCCGCAACGACCGTTGCCATTGACGAATCGATCGCCACGAAGCGGCCGTTCGAAGCCGAGTGAAGCCGGGCCATCCAATGCTGCCCTGAAACGCAGGCCCGGCTCTTCAAAGTCACTGCCCGCACCGGACCGACACTTGGGCCCTGGGCCTGGGGGTCAGAGGTGGATTCTTAGGGTGTCGGCAGCCCGAACCGATACACAGAGCCCGAGTCTGTGCCGCGATCGCCATCGCGCGCGGCTCCGGCGATAACGGCTGAACTTGAAAGCGCCACAGCGCGCCCGAGGATGTCGCGTGGCGCAGCATCCGACGCCACGAGCTTGCCGAGCTGAGTGCCGGTGGTGACGTCGAAGATATAGACCGAGCCTGCACCATCGTTATCGCCCCAGGCACCGACCGCCAGGGTGTTGCCGATGAGGTCCAGCGCGATTCCAAACTGGTCATTGATCCCTGCGTCGTTGGCCACGATCTTGCGAATGAAGGCGCCTGTCGTCGCATTGAACAGGTAGACCGAACCCGACTCAGAACCGGCATCGTCGTCGAACGGTGCGCCAACCGCGATGATCCCGCCGTTGGTGGAAACAGCGAACCCGAACCGGTCCTCCGCGCTTGCGTCACTCGCGGTCAGCTTCAACCGCAGACTTCCATTCGAGGAATTGAACACATACGCAGCTCCGGCCTCGCGCGCTGAAATACTGTCGAAAGGCGCGCCGGCGACGACGGTACTGCCCTCGACAGACACGGCGTGGCCGACGTTGTCCTTGGCCCTTGTTCCCGGCGGGGTCACGCGGGCGATCAAGCGCCGGGTGTTGGCGTCATAAAGATAGATTGCGCCGAAGCCGCCGATGATGGCGCTGATACCGCCGCTGCTGGCCCCATCGATGAAGGTTCCGGGGGCGCCCACCACGATGCGGTTTGCGGAAACATCGACGGCACTGCCGAACGCGGCGCCATCGGCAGGATTGCGCCGGGTGCCGGTTGGAACGAGATTCGCCACTTGCGCGCCGGTGGTGGCGTTGAACAAGAACACCTCACCGGCAAACTGACCGACGTCATCCGCGCCCGGTGAGCCGACCGCGATGATGTTGCCGCTGGCTGCCACTGAACGCCCGTAAAAGTCATCGCGGGCGAGTTCATTGGCAGATGTCGGCAGCAGTTCCCGCACCAGCACCCCGGATGCGTCGAACACGTAAGCCACGCCGCGCCGGTTGAAGACGCTGGAGAAAATGCTCTGCTGTGGGGCACCCACGACCACTCTGGAACCGAGGGTGGCGACTGACCAACCGAACAAGTCCCCGGCCATCCCGTTAGGTGCCCCGAACTTCTGGACCTGTGCAATGCCTGCCGCCGTCCCGAAGGCGGCAGTGTTTTCGGTCAGGGCTGCGTCCAGCGTGGACGTGCCTGCACTCAGGGCCCGAGCCTGTCCATCCAGCCCGGTCTCGCTATGCGGGCTGCTGCCACCGTCGCTGGAATCGATCTCGCCGCCGCCACAACCCACCAATGCGGTCGACAGGGCGACCGTCAGCGCGCCGAGCGCTCGGCCCACCGTCCGTTGCATGAACAATGAATACATGTCGTCTGCTCCTTTGCATGGGCAACGCGCCCCATCGCATTTTTGGGAACAGATGTCTCGGAATCCTCATGGACTTGTCACCGTTGCGGGAAGCGATCTGGCTCTCAGCCGCGCGAGGACATGCGTGCTGTTGGCCCTAACAGCACGACCTGGCCGTCGCCGAGCAAGACTGCGAGCGCTGCGGCGTGGTGTAGCGCGGCCGTCTGGGTCGCGCGCCCCGGCAAAGAGACAACCTGGAGTTCGGCCCAGTCTGCCGCCGGGTTCAATAGCCGCAGCTGCCGGCCGTCCTGGCTGGGCAACATGAGCAGCCCTTGCAGCCAAGCCGCGAGGTCGATCTCCCGCGTGCCGATGCGGTGCGTGCTGACACCGCCTTGCAAGCGGCGTCGGGTCAGTCGCTCGCCCTCGGGCTGGTAGACGTGCAGCACGCCGCCGATGTGCGGCGTGTGCACGGCCGCCAGGTGGCGGCCATCGGTGGTGGGCGCCAGCCAGCGGTGATAGCCGCCCACTGTGTCACCCACCGCGGCCAGGCGCAGGCCCCGCGGCCGTGTCGGGTCGGCCGTCACCAGCGCCAGTTGCCCGCCGTCGGGGCCCGAGCGCACCGTCAGCAGACCGCACCCAAGCTGCGCGCCGGGCAGCACCACGGGCCGGGGCGCGATGTCTTCGAAGACATGCGGTGGCGGCAGGCTCAGTTCGCGCAGCATGTCCAGCCCATGGCGTTCGAGCCAGAGCACCCGCGTGGCCTCGATGGCATCTCCCAGGACGCCATGGTCGTAGCGGCTGCCGTCCGGACCAGCAAGAACGGCAATGTGGCCCCCATCTCCACGGCCATCCAGGTCGACCTGCACGGGCCGCGCGTCGGGCAGCACGGCGTCCTTTGAACGCACCACTTCACGCCAGCGTCCCTCGGGGTCGGGCTCGAAGCGGACGAGGCTGTGCCCCTGCGGGTCGGCTGGCCGGGCGCTGGCGGTCACGACGGCCAGCACTGCCAGCGGCAGGATCAGCAGCCCGGCGTGCACAGACAGGTTTGCTGAGCGCGAGGGAGGCACAGCGCGCGCGCGGCCACCCCCGCCGGTCTCTTCCCAGACCCACAGTCCACCGTCGGCCATGCGTGCGGCGATGCGGCCGTGGCCGGTAGCGACGGGCGTGGCCGGATCGATCCCGTCGGCGATGCGGCGCGGTGCCTGGCCCTTCAGCGACAAGGCCCACAGGCTGCCGCTGGCGCCGGTGCCCAGCAGACCGGAGGATCCGCCCGCATGCAGCTGACGCATCGGCTCGCCTGCCGGCACGGCACGCATGGTCCAGGGCGTCGATTCGACCGCCCCCGTGGCCTGCGCGCCGACCTGCCCGCTGGCTGGTCCCAGCCCGACGAAGCCTGCGAACAGGGCCCGGCGCCGGGTCAGCCAAAGCGGGTGCAACGCGCTCACACCGCGCCGATGTACTCGCCCCGCGCCGGGTAGTTTTTCTCCAGCGCGAAGTCCAGCGCCGCCAGCAGCTCGTCGAAGTGCGGCCGCGCAAACGGCATGGTCTGCACGGCGCCGTAGTACAGCGTGGCGTCGGGCCGCACGATGAACACGCCGGGTTCGGAGAAGTGCGCCGGCTCCTCGATACCGATGGACGTGGTGCCGCGCGAGGTGCTGACGAACAGGCCCCACTCGCGTGCCTTGGCCAAGCTCAGGTCGTAGCCCATGCGCAGTGCAGGCGCCTTCAGTTTGTCGGCCATGGCCTGCGCGCGCTCGCGCCCGTCGCTGGAAATTGCGATCACCTTCACGCCGCGCTTGTCGAACTCGGGCTGAAGCCGGCCCAGTTCCAGCAGGTATTTCAGGCAGATCGGGCAGTGCAGACCGCGGTAGAACACGACCAGGGTGAAGTTCGCGGCGGCGTCTTCCGCCAGGGAGAAGCCGCCGTGGTCCAGCGTCGGCACCTGCAGGGGCGGCACCGGCTGACGCGGGATCAATGTGGACGGCAGCGATGGGTTCGACATGTCATGTTTCCAAATTTTGGGATTCACGGCAATGTAGCGCCTTGGATGAGATGATCTGCAGCGGCTCGTCTCTATCATTCAACCATTCATCTCACTCCGGCCCTGCATGTCCGACCGTCTGTCAGCCTTGCTCCAGCGCTTCGAGCTGCACGCGCGCGTGTTCCACAGCGGCGCGCTGTGCGGCATTGCCGACTTCGACGGTGGCACCGGCGTCGGTCATCTGCACCTGGTGCGGCGCGGGCCGCTGGGCGTCACGGACACGCTGGGGCGGCACAGCGTCGTCAATGAGCCCAGCGTGCTGTTCTTCCCGCGCGCCGGTGCCCACCGGCTCGACGGCGGTGAGCGTGAAGGCGCCGACGTCGTCTGTGCATCGATCGACTTCGGCGCCGGTGACGAGAATCCGCTGTTACTCGGGCTTCCGGCCTTGCTGAGTGTGCCACTGGCCCAGCTGCCCGGCCTCGATCTCGCCCAACAGTTGCTGTTCAGCGAGGCACAGGCCAACCGCTGCGGACATGGCGCCGTGGTCGACCGCCTGACCGAGGTGCTGGTGATCCAGCTCTTGCGCCATGCCATGGCGCACCAGTTGGTGGATAGCGGCGTCATGGCCGGGCTGGCCGACCCGCGCTTGGCCAAGGCCATCAGCGCCCTGCATGCCGACCCCGCGCGGGCCTGGAACCTGGACGCCATGGCCGGGCTGGCCGGCATGTCGCGGGCGCGCTTTGCAGCGCAATTCATGCGCACGGTCGGTATTCCACCCGGTGACTACCTGACAGGCTGGCGTCTCGGCCTGGCCCGCACGCTGCTGCGCAAGGGACTGGCGGTGAAGCAGGTGGCCGCCGAAGTGGGCTATGCCAGCCCGGGGGCCTTCGGGCGGGTCTTCCTGCAACGCCTGGGCACCACGCCCACGCAATGGCTGCACAGCGATACCGCAGCCCGACCCTGAGGGGCGACTCACACGCGCTCAGATCCCGATCGTCAGGTTCACCCAGGCATCCGGCAACCAACCCAGGACACCCGCCTCGACCCACCGATCGGCGCCGGTCAGGATGGCGATGCCCATGCCGCCCTGCAGCACGGCAAAGCCGCGCCGGACGCGCTCGATGCGCGCCAGGATCCAGTCGCGGGCCCGCATGAAGCCGCTGCGCGAGGCATGGGCCACCGCCATCAGTGGGATCGCTGCGCCCAGAGGGGTGCTGGGCCGACCGGATTGAGCCTGTGCGCTGAAGCACACAGGACGCCGACGATGCAGAGGGGCCTGCGTCTTCTCTGCAGCCTCCGCGCCTCTTCGGTGCAAGCTGTTTCATCCTGCCGCTTTGCGCCGCCGGCGGTCCAGCGCGCCTCCAGCGATCGAACGCCAACGTGACTCAGAGCTTGTCGGCCGGCGTCGCGTAGATCACTTTCCAGTTCGATTCGCCCTTGCGGATGGTGGCCTGGGTATCGCCCAGGAACAGCTTGTTGTGCGCCGCATCCGAGCTGTTCAGGTACAGCTGACCGTCGACCACGGCCCAGAACATGTCGGGCCTGGTCGCCACCTTCTTGCCCTTGCTGGCGCCGGCCGAGCACCAGCCGCCATAGGCCGGGGCGTATTTGGACGGGTTGGCGACGAACAGATCGCGGTGCGCGGCCGACGCGAACTGCCAGGTGGCGCCCTGGTACTCGGCGGTGAACTGCGGCGATCCTTGCACCGGCTTCTTCTCGGTCTGGTAGGCCACCGGGTCGAAGCCGCCGATGGCGGCGCCGTTGGCCAGGTAGTGCTCGTCTTTGGCCATCGCGGCGCTCAGCGGCAGTGCGGCGAGCGCCAGCGTGGCGACGATGCGGTACGCAAATTTCATCGAAGTGCTCATTGGGGAACTCCTGTGTGTTGACGGCGGGTGCGGCAGGATGGCAGCAGCCCGGCGGCGGCGCGATCGGTTGGCGATGCCGGCATGGCGTCGTCGCACTGCGCGGCTCGGGCTGACATCCAAGCTTCGCAAACAGCGCGGTCGTTCAATCAGACGACCCCGAAGCGGCCGCCGCGGAACTCCCGGTCCTGGCCGACCTCGCCGACCGACCGTTGACCAGCGAGTCACCCTGAAGCGGCGACCGCCCGTACCTCGTGGAAGTCAGTCCCCGCAGGACACCACCACGGGCTGAACCCGGCCCCGCTTAACCCACCGGCTGCGCGGCCGATATCGTTCAGATGCAGGTCGAGCCACCCACCCAATACACGCCAGCTGTCGGCGCGGCCGGCCTGCGCGGTGGCTCGCAGGCCTTGTCCACCCAGCTCGCGGCAGCCTTCGCCGCCCTGCTGGCGCTGCTGCTGCTGGTGGTGGCGCTGTCGGCCTGGCACCTGCGGGCCGTGCAGCTGGCCGCCGACCGGGTGGCGCGCGAGGAGTGGCCGCGCCTGTTGGCCTTGCAGGATCTGGCCACCCACGCGCAGGGCCACGGCGCAGCGATGGCGCGGCTGCTCACTGCGCAGCGGGCCCAGCGCGAAGGCATCTATCCGTCGCTGGACGCCGAATCGGCTGCGATGGACAGACTGACGGCAGAACTGAAGCAGCGCATCACCGAACGCGAGGCGCTGGTGCTCGTGAAGGCGCTCGACCTCGCGCGCCAACGCTACCGTGAGGTCTTCGCCGAGGTCGGTGTCTGGATCGAATCGGGTGAGCCGGCGCGGGCTGCGGCCCTGTTCGCCGCCGAGGGCCAGCCGGCGCTCGACCGGCTGGTGACCCTGGCCGGCGATCTGGCGTAGGCACAGCAGCGCGCCGTCGCCGCCTGGCAGGCTCGCGCAGCCGACCGCGTGGAGACTGCGGAAACACAGCTGGTGATCGTTGCGCTGCTGGCCCTGGCCGCAGCCGCGCTGTTGGCGTGGCGCATCGGCCGTGGCATCGCCCGGCCGATGGCCCGCCTGGCGGACACCGCGCGCCAGCTGGCGGCAGGCGATCTTCAAGCCCGGTTCGGCGTGGCCAGTGTGTCGGGGCCGCGCGAGGTCGAGCGCGTCGGCAGCGCCCTGGATGCCATGGCCGAGGCGCTGGACGAGCGAAACGCGCGTATCGAGGCGATCGCGTTCACGGATGCCGTCACGGGCCTGCCGAACCGCCCGGGTCTGCTGCGCGAATGGTGTGGACGAGGCGGACCGGGCCATGTTGGCTCTCACGACAGTGTCAGGCCAGGCACCGACACGGCGCTGCTGTTCGATGTCGCGCGCCTGGCCGCCGTCAACGATGTGCTCGGCGCCGCAGCAGGCGATGCCCTGCTGCGGGCCCTGGGCAGCCGGCTGCGTGAAGCGGCCGCCGTGCTGGGTTGGGGCGTGGCCCATCTGGGTGCGGGCACCTTTGCCGTGGTGGGGCGCGTCGGCCCCGCGGAGGCCGATGCTGAGGTCGAGCGTGTGCGGCTGGCCGTGCTGGGGGTGCTGTCGGCGCCGGTGGCCTGCGCCGACGTGAACATCGACCCGCAATTCCGAACTGGTTGGTCGCATGCGGCCGCCGAGGCGGGTTCCGCTGCCGACCTGGCGCGCCTGCTGCGCGAAGCCGAAGAAGCGTTGGCCGACGCCAAGCGCTTGCGCATCGATGTGCGCCGGTTCGAACGTATCGACCCGCAGAGCAGACGCCGGCAGATCGTGCTGCTGGGCAGCCTGAGGGAGGCGGCTGCGAGCGGGGGGCTGCAGATGTGGCTGCAGCCCAAGGTGGCCATCACGATGCCGGGAGCGGGTACGGAGGCGGAGCAGGCAGCCCCCCCCTTGCCACGGCTTCGAGGCGCTGGTGCGCTGGAAACATCCGGCCTGGGGCATGGTCTCCCCGGCCGAATTCGTGCCCTTCGCCGAAGCCGCCGGCATGGTGGGCGTGATCACCCGCTGCATGGTCGAACAGGCCCTGCACTTCCTCGCCAAACCCGCGGTGCAGGCGCTGGCGGTGCATGTGTCGGTCAACGTCAGCACCGCCGACCTGCTCGACGACGGTTTCGTGGACTGGTTGAGCGACCGGGCCCGGCGCCTCGGCGCGCCCTTGAACCGGCTGACGCTGGAGATCACCGAAGGCCGGCTGATGGAGGATGCCGAGCGCGCCCTGCCGCGCATGCCCGCGCTGCGCGAGGCCGGCGTGCGCTGGTCGATCGACGACTTCGGCACGGGCTACTCGTCGCTGGCCTACCTGCAGCGCCTGCCGGTCTCGGAGCTCAAGGTGGACCGCAGCTTCGTGGACCACGTCGACGCCTCGCCGTCGCGCATCGCGCTGCTGCACAGCATCGTGCAATTGGGTCATGGGCTGGGCCTGCAGGTCACGGCCGAGGGCATCGAGCGCCAGGAGGAATGGGCTGAACTGCGCCGGGCGGGCTGCGACCTGGGCCAGGGCTGGCTGTTCGCCAGGCCGATGCCAGCAGATGCCGCGCTCGCCTGGCTGCGCGCGCGCGCCTCCATCGAAGAGACTCACACCGCGGTCGCCACGGCATAGGCCACGAAGTCAGGATCTAGATCGGGCATTGGTTTGCGTCCGGCGCTAACTTGCTTTCGCCGCCGACACAATCGACTCTCTTTCGGTCAAATTGCGTCGCCACAACTGCGTGACTTGGGCCGGTGTAACCAAAGGACCCTGAGCCGCGAAATGTCTGTTGACGACACCCCCGGCGACTTCGAGTCAGCCCTCAAGCCGCTGTGGCTGCGTGCACAGTCGGGCGATGACGCAGCCTACAGGCAAGCCCTGGGGCTGCTGGCATCGCGGCTGCGCGCTTACTTGAAGCGCCGCCTTTCGGGCCTGCCCGACGAGGTGGAGGACCTGGTTCAGGAGACGCTGTTGGCCCTGCATCTGCAACGTGGCACCTACGACCCGACGCTGCCCGTCAGCGCCTGGGCGTTGGCCATCGCGCGCCACAAGCTGGTGGACCTGTGGCGCCGGCGCGGCCGCCGCGACAGCCTGCACGATACCCTCGACGACGTGGACGAACAGCTTCTGATGGCCGAACCTGACGACGGCGGGGCGCGGCGTGACCTGGAAACGCTGTTTCGGGCGCTGCCGCAGGCCCAGCGTCAGGCGATCGAGCTGACCAAGCTGGAAGGCTTGTCGGTCGCCGAGGCGGCAGCACGCACGGGCGCCTCCGAGTCGGCGATCAAGGTGCAGGTGCATCGCGGGCTGAAGCGGCTGGCAGCCTTGGTGCGTGGCGAGGGGCGTGGTGGCGCGCCCAACGAACCGCGCCGGGACGGACCAGACATCCACCTACCCGAGCAGGAGCGATCGAAATGAGAACCGACGCCCTCATCGACATGCTGGCTCGAGATGCGGGCCCGGTCCCGCGCGCACTGGCGGCGCACCGCCTGTCTACCGCTGCTGCTGCGGGCCTGCTGATCAGCGCCGGGGTGGCGGTCGCCTGGTTCGGTGCCATTCCCGCCCAGTTGTTCGCCACGGCGGTGCCCTGGACGAAGATGGCCTATGCCGCCTCGTTGGCGCTGGCCACTGCCTGGTTGACCGCGCGCCTCGCGCGTCCAGCCGCCTCCGCCGACCGGCCATGGCGCGCGACCGCCGGGGTGCTGTTGGCGATGGTGCTCGTGGGCGGCGCGTCCCTGAACGCGACACCGGCCGGTGCGCGCCTGGACGCCCTGCTCGGGCAATCCTGGTCCACTTGTCCTTGGAGGGTGCTCGCGCTGTCCATGCCGGCCCTGGCGGCTTCGCTCTGGGCTGTGCGCGGGCTGGCACCGACCAGGCTGCGCAATGCAGGATTCGCGGCAGGGCTGCTCGCCGGATCGGTGGGGGCTTTCGGCTATTCCTTGGCTTGCCCTGAAGCGTCGCCGGCGTTTGTGGCCGTTTGGTACACGCTGGGGATCGGCTTGACGGGATGCTTCGGCGCGGTGCTCGGACCTCGCGTTCTGCGCTGGTGAGCATGGCGGCGTCCCGTCGGCCCGGTGGGCGGCGCATGCGGCGTTCAGCACTGCGCGGAGTGTTGTCCGTCCTGACAGCGCTCCGGTTCGGTCCCATCCGCGCAAGTGTGCCCGTCGCGATGGCGCTGGGTTCGGGGCACGGGCGCGCCTCCGGCGAGGCCATTGGCACCCAGCGCCGGTGGGCTGGCATTGGCAACTGCGCCCTTCCCTCACGGGAAGGGGTTGGGGATGGGTGGTGTTCTTCAGCAGCCGAAGCAGTGAGCCAGTTTCCAGGCCCACCGCTTGAAGATCCCCCCACAAGTCCCCCTCAGAAGTTGACGGGGGCGCAGCTGGGGGGAGCGCGGTGAGACGACTGGCGCACGGGCTGCCCCTCCCCATGGTCGGCGCAGCGTCGCGGCCGGTGTACCGGCTCGCCTGGCACATCGGTTGCAGCGCAGCCGGCCCGACCTGCATGAGCCACGGCGTCTCTGCGGCCGGCGTGACACCAAGAGAGCGCAGCGGACGACTGGCGCATCGGCTGAGCCGTGGCGATCACTTTGCCGCAGTTGGCCTTCAGCGGCCCGGCGACGGGCGTGGCGGTGACCGGGGTGGCGTTCGGGACGAGCGAGCACCGAGCGCAGCGACCTGCGAGCCGGCCCGATCGCCAAGCGGGCGTCGGTCCTGCGCAGCAGGACGGACATGAAGCCCGCGATCCCTGGGCACGGGAAAGGGCCGCGGCGTGAAGACCGTCGGCACCGCTGGCCCGACTGTGTTCGCGTCAGGGATGGCAGCCCGTCAGGGGCGAGACGCCGGTACCCCGGTGGCTCAGCGCGCAGCGCGACAGCCCGGCCCCGCGCAGCGGGGAGACGCCCAGGCACAGACGCGTTGGCCTCCTCTGCTGGCATCTTGTACAGATCGAGGCTAAGATGAGCCTCAACTTGGACGAAGCAAACATGACAGACGTCACTGCGAACACTGCCGCAAAGGCATCAGCCAGGCGCCGTATTGCGCATTCAGCAAGCGGCACTGCACCCGCAAGGAAGTCGGCGCGGGCCGCCGAGGCCCCCGACATCATTCTTGCGGGGGCCGACGGGCTCACAACGATTCTGGAAGTTAAGCGAGTCAAGATGACTTCCGGCAAGGGCAAGTCAATAACCTACATACGCACGAAGGGCGTCGACGCATTTGTGACTAGCTTCGCCAAAGCGACTCCGATGGAGATCGTCGAGACCGAGCGGCAAGGGATCGACAGCATCTTCCTGAAGGACTTGTCCAAGCGCATGAACATCCCGGCCGTACGCATCTTCGATATCGTCGGCATCCCCAAGGCGACGGCAGAGAAGAAGGTTGCCGCCAAGGAACCTATTGCGGGTGCCGGCGGCCAGGCAACACTCGGCCTTGCACGGCTACTAGCCATCGCAAAGGGCATCGTTGAAAACTCGACAGCCGCGGAGGCGAAGAACTTCGATGTTGCTAAGTGGCTTGGCCAGTGGATCGAGCGCCCCCAGCCTTCTTTGGGGGGACGGAAGCCGGCGGATCTCATTGGTACGCCGACCGGTCTCGATATGGTCGCCAAGGTCCTGGGTGCAATCGAGAGCGGGGCGTATCAGTGATCCTCTGGCGCATCGCTGCCGAGACCAGAAGCTATGGTGCTGACGACCTGAGCGGCGCTGGCGCGGCCAAGAGCCCAGGTCGCTGGAACGATGTCGGACAGCCTGTCCTGTACACCGCACCGACGATCGCAATCGCGGTGCTGGAAACCGCTGCACACATCGACGACGGCGGACTCCCGTTAAATCGCTACTTGGTTGAGATCACACTGCCGGACGCGACGTGGTCAGCCAGGGAGACCCTGGACGTGGCCAAGCTTGACATCACCTGGGCGGCGATCCCTGCTGGACGCGGCAGCGTAAAGCCGGGCTCCGACTGGATAAGGGGCGGCACCACGGCACTCCTCGTGGTCCCCTCCGTTATCGTGCCCGAGGAATCGGCAGTGATCATCAACACGGGCCATCCTGATGCCGCCGGACACAAGGCGCGGATCGTTCGCCTGTTCGAGTACAACCGCCTATTCCGAGCAGCGTAGACGGTCAGCGCCGGTGATGGCTTCCCTTCGTCAGACCACCTGATGGCAAGTGAGCGTCCAGCCACACCACAAGTTATTGAAAGTTGTCAGAAATAGATTCATACTTCTGACAGTCAAGGAATCACCGTGTCCAACCTCGCCCAGCAAGTCCTCGTGCACGCCGCTTCGATGCCGGAGGGCGCCAGCCTGTCCGCCAAGGCCCTACTGCACCTGGGCAGCCGGGCTGCGGTGGATCAGGCGCTGTCGCGCCTGGCGCGCAGTGGCGAACTGCTGCGTGCCGGACGGGGCGCCTACGTCCTGCCGGTCAAGGGCAAGTTCGGCACGCAAGCGCCGGAGGTCGCCAAGGTGGTGCAGGAGTGGGCCAGCCAGCGCGGCGAAACCGTCGTCGGCAACGGCGCGATGGCCGCCAATGCTCTGGGCCTGACGACCCAGGTGCCGGTGCGCCAAGTCTTCCTGACCTCGGGCCGCAGCCGCAAGCTCAGGCTCGGCTCGCAGACCATCGAGTTGCAGCATGCCCCGCCATGGCAACTGCTCTTCCCCGGTCAGGCAGCGGGTGAAGTCATCCGATCGCTGGCCTGGGTGGGTCCTTCAGCCTCGGAAGCGGCCCTCGGCAGGCTGAAGCTCAAGCTGCCGGCATCCGACCTGCAGGCGATCGCGGGCGCACGAGCGCGCCTGCCCACCTGGCTCGCCAGCCAGGTCAGCGCGCTGGTGCCTCGTGCCTGAGTTTCTGCAACTGCCGCGCGAGGACCAGCGCGAGGCGCTGCTCGTCGCAGCAGAGCGTTCGGGCCGCCCCCTGCATTTGCTCGAGAAGGACGTATGGGTCGTCTGGGCTCTGCACCACCTGTTCACCGAGTCGCACGCGCAGCACCTGGTCTTCAAGGGTGGAACATCGCTCTCCAAGGCCTAGGTCGTGATCAAGCGCTTCTCCGAGGATGTGGACCTCACCTACGACATCCGCGCCATTGCCCCGGACCTGATCGAGAAAGCCGACCCCCCCCTGGCCCACGTCTCGCAGCCAGGAGAAGAAGCGGAGCAAGGCCATCCGGCAGCGCCTTGCCGAACTCGTCAGCGGCAAGCTGGCGCCTGACCTCGCCAGGGCAATCACCGAGCAGGGGCTGCAGGCGTTGGTCCGCGCAGAAGGTGAGCAGATCTTCATCGACTACGAAGCCTTCGGCGAGGGCACGGGCTATGTCCGGCCCTCGGTCCTGCTGGAGTTCGGCGCGCGATCGACGGCCGAGCCCAACGAGCTGCGATCGGTCGCGTGCGAAGCCGCGCCGCACTTGTCGGACGTTAGCTTTCCGTCGGCCACACCCCAGGTCATGCGCCCGGAACGCACGTTCTGGGAAAAGGCCACGGCCATCCATGTCTTCTGCGCCCAAGGCAGCTTCCGAGGCGGTGACCGCTATGCGCGCCACTGGCACGACGTGACGCGACTCGACGCCGCCGGATATGCCGACAGCGCCGCGAAGGACCGTGCGTTGGCGTACGCGGTGGCAGAGCACAAGAGCATCTTCTTCGCCGAATCGATGCCCGACGGTGCGCCCATCGACTACCACGCAGCAGTCACCGGTGCATTGGATCTGGCACCCAGCGGCGCCGCGCGAAAGACGTTGGCCGAGGACTACCAGCACATGGTTGAAGACGGCCTGCTCTTGAACGACGCCGAAACCTTCGACGTCCTGCTGCAGCGTTGCCCGGCGCTCGCCGATCGCGTTAACGCTGTTGCCCGCGGAAGCACTTGAGATCTGATCAGCCCGACGCCACCAGGACCACTCGAGGTGATGTCGGGTGTTGCGTTGGGGGAATGCAGACATCCAGGTCGACACGCGCACCCTGCGCGTCGACTCGGACGCTGGTTAAGCGTCAAGCGCCAGCAGACGCGCTTTGGCATACCTCGCGCACCAGGATCTCGATGGCCTGGCGCTTCTCCGACATGTAGTCGTGCCCGTCGTAGTGCCGAGCCTGCACACCGGTCAGGCCGTGCGACTGCAGATGACCCCTGATCTCGCGGCTGACGCCATTCGCCGCCAGCAGCGTCTCAACCCCGGATCGAATCCGCTTCAGCTGGAAACCCTCGATCGTGCTGCCGACAGCGTCGTGAGCCCAGCCCGCCAGCGTCCGCACGCTGATGGCCTTCTTGCCTGCTGTCGTCGAGATCGCGAACTCACCCTCCCGTTTCAGGAGGGCGAGATCGGCCCGGGCCAGCTTCACCAGGGGAATCTGGTGCGCGCGCGGTCCCTGGCCTGTTAATCCGTAGGTCCCTGGTTCGAGCCCAGGTCGGGGAGCCATAGTTTGCAAGGGTCAGCAGGTTAGCGTCTGCTGACTTTTTTGCTTTCTGGGGTTGGCTGGTGCCAGTCTGGTGCCAGTTTTGAAGCAGATGAAATTTCTGCACCGCAACTCAGGTCTGGCGTTGACCGTTGTGCTGGCACTGCATCTAAAACCTTCACCCAAGGCCCACAACGGCGGATTGACCGGCAGGGTCACCCGTCTGCCGGTCCGGCCGATTGAACGGGCTCGGTGCTGCCAACTCGCCTGGCCCATCTGCTCGGCAAGCCCCAGGTCGAGCCCGTGACCCGCAGGGTCTGGGCTGTCGCGATGAAGCTCATGGCTTCTGCACTTTCCCGACCGCCACACAACGCGTGCCGCGCCCCTGCCCGTACACGTTGGCACGGCCGTCCGCCACCAGTTGCCTGAGCAATGGCCGGACCGCCTCAGCGTCGAGGCCGGTAGCCGCGCGGGCGACGGCATTGTCCAGCGAGGCTGCCTGGCGCAATGCGGCCAGCAGGCGCACGGCCGTGTCGCGCGCCGGTGCTTGGGCGTGACGGCTTGGCGCTTGGCGGCGACACACAGGCTGGCTTGGCAGACACCCGCGGCTTTTTCGGAGCCGCTGCGGCCGCAGGGGCCCCCGCAAAGGAAGCATCCATCTCCAGCCCGAAAAGCGCGCCGACATCGTCATCGGCCAAGGTGCGGCCGCCACCCACAGGGGCAATGACCACACCACTGCTGGCCTTGCTCAGCAGGTCAGCGGGATCGACCTGGCGCAGCCTGAACAGCAGCTCGGGCTGG
>JARXAJ010000189.1 GCA_029865965.1 Aquabacterium sp. | reverse complement strand
ACTTCCTACAATCGCCCCACGATGCTGCAGCCCGTCTACGCCTGATGCCTTGGACCCGCTTCAGCCAGGCTGCGGGCGGCCGGGCCCGGCCGGTGGCCCTGCTGGGTCTGGCGCAGACCCTGTCCTGGGGCTCGTCGTTCTACCTGCCCGCCGTGCTGGCCCACCCGATGGCCACCGACCTGGGGCTGGCGCCGCCCACGGTGTACCTGGCCTTCTCGGCCGCGCTGGTGGTGTCGGCTGCGGTGGGCCCGGCTGCCGGCCGGGCCATCGACCGGCTGGGCGGCCGGCCGGTGCTGATGGGCGGCAACCTGGTCTTCGCGCTGGGCCTGGTGCTGCTGGCCCTGGCGCAGGGGCCCTGGGGCCTCTTCGCCGCCTGGGCTGTGCTGGGGCTGGCGATGGGCGGCGGGCTGTATGAAGCCGCCTTTGCCACGCTGGTGCGGCTGTACGGCCAGGCCGCGCGCAACCCGATCACCGGCATCACCCTGATCGCCGGCTTTGCCAGCACCGTGGGCTGGCCGCTCAGTGCCTGGATGCTCAGCCAGCACGGCTGGCGCGGCGCCTGCCTGGGCTGGGCCGCGCTGCACCTGCTGGTGGGGTTGCCGTTGAATGCGCTGCTGCCGCGGGCAGTTGCGGCGGCTGCCTCTGCCACGGGTACCGCCACGGGTACCGCCACGGGTGCCGCTACGGCTGCCGCCACGGCTGCTGCCCCGGATGCCGCCCCTGCAGCGGCTGCGGCTGCGGCGGCGCCCACTGCGCCGGTGCAGCCGACAGCGGCCACATCACAGCGTGCGCTGGTGCTGCTGCTGAGCCTGTTCTTCGCCGTCAGCATGTTTGTGGGCACGGCCTGGGCCACCCACCTGCCGCAGCTGCTGCAGAGCGTGGGCGCGTCGCTGATGGTGGCCATCGGCGTGGGCGCGCTGGTGGGGCCGGCGCAGGTGGCGGGGCGGGTGCTGGAGTTCGGCTTCCTGCGCCGGGTGCACCCGCTGCTGTCGGCGCGGCTGTCGGCGCTGGCGCATCCGCTGGGCATCGCCGTGCTGTTGCTGGCGGGTGCGCCGGCAGCAGCGCTGTTCGCGGTGCTGCACGGCGCGGGCAACGGCATCCTCACCATCGCCAAGGGCACGCTGCCGCTGGTGTTGTTCGGCGGCCAGGGCTATGGCGCACGCCAGGGCTGGCTGATGATGCCCGCGCGCGTGGCCCAGGCCAGTGCGCCCTTCGTCTTCGGCCTGGCGCTGGACCGCTGGGGCCGCGGCGCACTGTGGCTGTCGGGTGGGCTGGGCCTGGTGGCATTTGCAGCGCTGATGGCGGTCCGCCTGACGCATGATCGGGCCACCGATGGCCAAGCACCAACACGATGACCACCACGGGCATGGGCACGGGCACGGGCACCGCCATGGCCATGGCCAAGTCCATGCGCCGGCCAAGGCCCATGGCCACGGCCACGGCCACACGCCCGCCAACTTCGACCGCGCCTTCGCCATCGGCATCACGCTGAACATCGCCTTCGTGGCGGTGGAGGCCTACTACGGCTGGCGCGTCAATTCCCTGGCCCTGCTGGCCGACGCCGGCCACAACCTGAGCGACGTGGCCGGCCTGGTGCTGGCCTGGGGGGCGGCGGTGGCTGCCCGGCGCCAGGCCGATGCCCGCCACACCTATGGCTGGCAGCGCGCCGGCCTGCTGGCGGCCCTGGCCAATGCCCTGCTGCTGCTGGTGGCGATGGGCTCGCTGGCGTGGGAGGCGGTTCAGCGCCTGGGCGCGCCCGAGCCCACGCAGGGCTGGACGCTGATCGCCGTGGCCAGCGTGGGCATCGTCATCAACGGCCTGACCGCGCTGATGTTCATGCGCGGCAGCCAGGGCGACATCAACATCCGCGGCGCCTTCGTGCACATGGCGGCCGATGCGCTGGTGTCGCTGGGCGTGGTGCTGGGCGGCGCGCTGTACCTGTGGCAAGGCTGGCGCTGGATCGACCCGGTGATGAGCCTGGGCATCGCCACGGTGATCGTGGCCGGCACCTGGGGCCTGCTGCGCCAGAGCGTGCACCTGCTGTTCGACGGCGTGCCCGACGGCATCGACCTGGCCGCCGTGCGCCGCAGCCTGCTGGCCTTGCCCGGCGTGGTGGGCCTGCACGACCTGCATGTGTGGGCCATGGGCAGCACCGAGAACGCCGCCACCGCCCACCTGGTGCTGGCCGACCAAGCCAACGGCGCGGCCGTGCTGCAGGCCGCCACGCAGGCACTGCGCGACGGCTACGGCATCAACCACGCCACACTGCAGCTGGAATCGGCCAGCTTTGCGGCGCAGTGCGCAGTGCGGCATGGTGAATCCAACGGCTGAGCGCCCACCGCACCACGCAATGCCACGCCAAGCCCTGCGCACCCTGGTCGGCCACCAGCGCACCCGCCGCGCCAACCGCCAGCTGGGGCTGATGCTGGCCTTCGTGGCGGGCGCCATCAATGCCGGCGGCTTTCTGGCCATCCAGCGCTACACCTCGCACATGACCGGCATCGTCAGCGGTGTGGCCGACGACCTGGCGCTGGGCCATGCCGGCCTGGCGCTGGCCGGCGCGCTGCTGGTGGCGGTCTTCATCAGCGGGGCCATCACCACCACCGTGCTGATCCACTGGGCACGCAGGCGCCGGCTGCACAGCGAATTTGCACTGAGCCTGCTGCTGGAGGCGCTGCTGCTGCTGGCCTTCGGCCTGGTGGGCGCCAACCTGGCCCA
Source organism: Aquabacterium sp. (assembly GCA_029865965.1). Classification (GTDB taxonomy): domain Bacteria; phylum Pseudomonadota; class Gammaproteobacteria; order Burkholderiales; family Burkholderiaceae_C; genus Pseudaquabacterium. The sequence goes on along the minus strand of JARXAJ010000189.1, from coordinate 2,392 downwards.
CACCAGCGCACTGCTGGTGCCGGCGGCGGCGGCGCTGCTGTGCTTCATCATGGGGCTGCAGAACGCCATGGTCACCAAGATCTCGCAGTCCGAGGTGCGCACCACCCACATGACCGGCGTGGTCACCGACCTGGGCATCGAGCTGGGCAAGCTGCTGTACTGGAACCGCCTGCCCGACAGCCCGGCCGAGCCGATGGTGCGCGCCAACCGCGACCGCATGCGCCTGCATGCCAGCCTGCTGGCCAGCTTTGCCGGCGGCGGGCTGGCCGGCGCGCTGGCCTTCCAATGGCTGAGCTTCTTCGCCACCGTGCCGATTGCCCTGCTGCTGGCCGGGCTGGCGGCCGTGCCGATCCTGGACGACCTGCAGGCGGCACGAGCTGGGTGAACCGTCTATCCATGGGCGCACGCTGGCTGCTGCGTTGCAGCGGCTTTCTGCAGCTTGATGCGACCCACTCGTGGTGGCAATGGAGTGACCGCATCGGCTCTGACTGGATGACCCAGTGGCACCCATCAAGACCCGGCTGCGGAATCGGCATGGATGTCGGCACCCGGCCAGCAGGAGCCGGTCGTCCAGCGGCCATGCAGCCGTTCGGATCAGCCTGGACAGACCGCCCCGCGGTCAGCGCCCAGGTACCCATGCACGATCACGTTGCGAAACCCGGCCAGTTCGCGCCAGGGAATCTGCAGCTCGGTGTCTTTGATCTCGCTCGACAACCGTTGGCTTGATTCGGCCAAGGTCTGCAGATTGCGGATCATGGCGTCCTGCACCAGACGCGAAGCGTCGAAGCTGGTGCGTTCGGCGTTGGCGTACTCGGCGATCCGGTCCGGACAGTCGCGCATGTGCGCCAGCAGCATCCGGTCGGCCTTGGGGCCTGGATTCACAACGGCACGGCACTCGCCATCACGTGCTCGCGCAGCGCAGGGTGCAGGCTCGCCTCGGTGACCACATCCACACGGCGGCCCAGCAAGTCCTGAGCATCCAGCAACAGGCCGCCCAGGGCAAGGCCGCTGGTCCCCGGGGACAGGGTCACCAGCAGATCAACGTCACTGTTGTCGCTGCAGTCGCCTCGGCTCATCAAGCCAAAGACCCGGACGCCCGTGACGCCGCGCCTATGTGCCAGGACCAGCAATTCGGCGCGGTGGGTCTCGATCAGCGCATGCATCGTGGACAGTGGAGTCATCCTGTGCCGAACTGGGTGGCTGCTCGCGGGTGGCGGGGGGCGGTCCGTCGCAAGCACCCAGGCCCGGCAGCGCAACCCCAGGCCCAAGCCGCAGGCATGCTGGCGCCGCACGCGATGGGTCCAGTTGGCGCGTGGGTGCAGACTGCCTTAACCTTGGCGGACACCCAACACTGCCTGGAGGCCCGCATGCCCACCGTCCACGTCCAGCTCTTCAAAGGCCGCACGGCCGATCAGAAACGCGCTGCCGCCGCGGCCATCACCGAGGCCGTGGTGGCCACCCTGGGCGGCAACGCTGACACCGTGCAAGTGATCTTCCACGACATCGAGCGCCACGACTGGGCCACCGGCGGCGTGCTGTGGAGCGACAAGCCGCCCGCGCCGCCAGCGCCTTGAGTCCGGCTGCGGTCGGCCGCAGCCCGCGCTGCGGTCAGACCCGCTCGAGCACCACCGCGATGCCCTGGCCCACACCGATGCACATGGTGCACAACGCATAGCGGCCGCCGTTCACGTGCAACTGGCTCACCGCCGTGGTGGCCAGGCGGGCGCCGCTGGCGCCCAGCGGGTGGCCCAGCGCAATGGCGCCGCCCCAGGGGTTGACGCGCGCATCGTCGTCGGCCACGCCCAGATCCCTCAGCACCGCCAGGCCTTGCGCGGCGAAGGCCTCGTTCAGCTCGATCACGTCCATCTGCGCCAGGCTCAGGCCGGTCAGCTCCAGCACCTTGCGCACGGCAGGTGCCGGGCCGAATCCCATGATGCGCGGCGCCACGCCTGCCGTGGCCATGCCCACCACCCGGGCGCGCGGCGTCAGGCCGTGGCGGGCCGCTGCCGATTCACTGGCCAGCAGCAGCGCGCAGCTGCCGTCGTTCACGCCGCTGGCGTTGCCGGCGGTCACCGTGCCGTCGGGGCGCACCACGCCCTTCAACTTGGCCAGTGCGTCCAGGCTGGTCTCGCGCGGGTGCTCGTCCTGGCTGACGACCACCGGATCGCCCTTCCTGGCCGGGATGGTGACAGGCGTGATCTCCAGCGCCAGGTGGCCGGCATTCTGCGCGGCCACCGCCTTTTGCTGGCTGGCCAGGGCCATGCGGTCCTGCGCTTCGCGCGCGATCCTGAAGTCGGTGGCCACGTTTTCGGCTGTCTCGGGCATGGAGTCAACGCCGTACTGGTCCTTCATCAACTTGTTGATGAAGCGCCAGCCGATGGTGGTGTCGTAG
>JARXAJ010000167.1 GCA_029865965.1 Aquabacterium sp. | reverse complement strand
CACGCTGGATGGCGCCGATGCTGGCCGCGCTGACATTGCCGTAGCTGGTGGTGAACTGGCTCGCGTTGTCGCCCACATGCTGCAGCATGGTGCGCAGGTCTTTCAGGTCCAGCAGCAGCAGGCCCTGGTCGTCGGCGATCTAGAACACCATGCTCAGCACGCCGGCCTGCGTGTCGTTCAGCGCCAGCATGCGGGCCAGCAGCAGCGGCCCCATGTCGCTGACGGTGGCGCGCACCGGGTGGCCCGATACGCCGAACACGTCCCACAGCGTGGTGGGGCAGGCCAGGGCGGCGGGCGATTCCATGCCGCGCTCAGCCAGGATGCCGGCCAGCTTGGGGCTGATGTTGCCGGTCTGGCTGATGCCGGTGAGGTCGCCTTTGACGTCGGCCATGAAGACCGGCACGCCGATCTTCGAGAAATTCTCGGCCAGGGTCTGCAGGGTGATGGTCTTGCCGGTGCCGGTGGCGCCGGTGATCAGGCCATGGCGGTTGGCCAGGGCGGGCAGCAGCTCGCAACGGATGCTGCCACGCTGGGCGACGAGGATGGGATCAGCCATGGAAAACACTCCAGCGGTACGACGGTGGCAACAGTCTAGCGGGCTGTCAGCCGCCCGCAGGGCCGCACCACTTAAACTCGCGGGTCTCCCGCAAGGGCAAGCAATCGGAGCAAGACCCCCAATGGCAGGGCATTCCAAGTGGGCCAACATCCAGCACCGCAAGGGCCGGCAGGATGAGAAGCGCGGCAAAGTGTGGACGCGGATCATCCGCGAGATCACCGTGGCCGCACGCCAGGGCGGCGGCGATGTGTCGGCCAACCCGCGCCTGCGGCTGGCCATTGACCGCGCCAAGGCGGCCAACATGCCGGCCGACCGCATCAAGTACAACATCGACAAGGCCTCGGGCGCGCTGGAAGGTGTCAACTACGAGGAGATCCGCTACGAGGGCTACGGCATCGGTGGTGCGGCGATCATCGTCGACACCATGACCGACAACCGCGTGCGCACCGTGGCCGAAGTGCGCCACGCCTTCAGCAAATACGGCGGCAACCTGGGCACCGAAGGCTCGGTGGCCTTCCAGTTCAAGCACTGCGGCCAGTTCGTGTTTGCCCCTGGCACCAATGAAGACAAGGTGATGGAAGTGGCGCTGGAAGCAGGCGCCGACGATGTGCTCACCGACGACGATGGCGCCATCGAGGTGCTGTGCGCCGCGCCTGACTACGAGACGGTGAAGCACGCGCTGGAGGCCGCCGGCCTCCAGCCCGAGATCGCCACGGTCACGATGCGCGCCGAGAACCCCATCGCCCTGGGGGGTGAAGATGCCGAGCGCATGCAGAAGCTGCTGGATGTGATCGAGGATCTGGACGATGTGCAGGACGTGTTCCACAACGCAGAGATGACCGAATCCGCATGAATGTTCTCGTGATTGGCGGCGGTGGCCGCGAGCATGCCCTGGCCTGGAAGCTGGCGCAGAGCTCGAAGGCCCAGCAGGTGTTCGTGGCGCCGGGCAACGGCGGCACGGCCCGCGACCCCCGCCTGACCAACCTGGCCATCACCGACCCGGTGGCGCTGGCCGACTTTGCCCAGGCCCACAAGATCGGCCTGACGGTGGTGGGCCCCGAGGCGCCGCTGTCGGCCGGGGTGGTGGATGTGTTCCGCGCCCGCAAGCTGCGCATCTTCGGCCCCACCCAGGCGGCGGCGCAGCTTGAATCGTCCAAGGCCTTTGCCAAGGACTTCATGGCGCGCCACGGCATCCCCACGGCGCACTACGCCACCTTCACCGACCCGGTGGCCGCCCATGCACACATCGACGCAATGGGCGCGCCCATCGTCGTCAAGGCCGACGGCCTGGCCGCCGGCAAGGGCGTGGTGGTGGCAATGACACTGGCCGAGGCGCATGAGGCGGTTGATTTCATGCTGGTCGACAACACCCTGGGCGTGGCGCACAACGCCGGCGGAGCGCGCGTGGTGATCGAGGAATTCTTGGTCGGCGAGGAAGCCAGCTTCATCGTGCTGGTCGACGGCAAGAACATGCTGGCCCTGGCCAGCAGCCAGGACCACAAGCGCCTGGGCGACGCCGACACCGGCCCCAACACCGGCGGCATGGGCGCCTACAGCCCGGCGCCGGTGGTCACGCCCAACGTGCATGCCAAGGCCATGCAGGACATCATCCTGCCCACGGTGCAAGGCATGGCCAAGGACGGCATCCCGTTCACCGGCTTTTTGTATGCCGGGCTGATGATCGACGCCCAGGGCCGGCCCAAGACGCTGGAGTTCAACACCCGCCTGGGCGACCCCGAGACCCAGCCCATCCTGATGCGCCTGAAGGGCGACCTGGTCGACGTGCTGCTGCACGCCACCGACGGCACGCTGGACAAAGTCGAACTCGACTGGGACCGCCGCTTTGCGCTGGGTGTGGTGCTGGCCGCTGCCGGCTACCCGGCCAGCCCGCGCAAGGGGGATGCCATCAGCGGCCTGCCGGTGGACACCGACGACGCCGTGGTGTTCCACGCCGGCACCGCCATCGACGACACCGGCACGCTGCGGGTGTCCGGCGGGCGGGTGTTGTGCGTCACCGCGCTGGGTGATTCGGCCAAGCTGGCGCAGCAGAAGGCCTACGAGCACCTGGGCGGCATCCACATCGACGGCGTGCAGTACCGCCGCGACATCGGCCACCGCGCGTTGAAACGTTGACCCCCCCGAAGCGCCTGCGGCGCCTCCCCCCAGGGGGTACCCCCAGCGGCCCGGCAAAGCCGGGTCCGCAGCGGTCGCTCGGTTCATGCGGTGGCCTGCCGCGAGCGGCGCGTTGATCCCCCCGAGGAGACAAAAGACATGCAGACACAAGAAGTGCGCGCCTACCTGCTGGGGCTGCAGCAGCGCATCGTCGACGCCTTGCAGGCAGCCGATGGCAAGACCTTCCACACCGACGCCTGGGTGCGCCCGGCCGGTGAACGCCTGCAGGGCGACGGCAAGACCCAGCTGGTCGAAGACGGCGATCTGCTGGAGCGCGGTGGCTGCAACTTCAGCCATGTGACTGGCCCGCAGCTGCCGCCGACGGCCACCCAGCACCGGCCCGAGCTGGCCGGCGCGCCGTTCGAAGCCATGGGCGTGAGCCTGGTCTTCCACCCGCGCAACCCGATGGTGCCCACGGTGCACATGAATGTGCGCATGTTTGCCGCGCTGCCTGCGGGCAAGCCGCCGGTGGTGTGGTTTGGCGGGGGCATGGACCTGACGCCCTACTACGGCCAGGAAGAAGACGCCCAGCACTTCCACAGCACCTGCGCCAATGCGCTGGCACCGTTTGGCGCGGCCCTGTACCCGCGCTTCAAGACCTGGTGTGACGAGTATTTCTTCCTGAAGCACCGCGGCGAGCCACGCGGCATCGGCGGCATCTTCTTCGACGACTTTGCCGAACTGGGCTTCGACAACAGCTTTGCGATGCTGCGCGCGGTGGGTGACGCCTTGCTGCCGGCCTATCTGCCCATCGTCGAGCGCCGCCGCCATCAACCCTATGGCGAACGCGAGCGCGACTTCCAGGCCTACCGGCGTGGGCGCTATGTCGAGTTCAACCTGGTGTTCGACCGCGGCACCTTGTTCGGACTGCAGTCGGGCGGGCGCACCGAAAGCATCCTGATGAGCATGCCGCCCATCGTGAAGTGGCGCTACGACTGGAAGCCCGAGCCCGGCACGCCCGAGGCGCGGCTCTACAGCGACTTCCTGCGCCCGCGTGACTGGCTGGCAGGAGGCTGATGCCAGCGCGTCGCATCGGCCTGCTCGGCGGCAGCTTCGACCCGCCGCATCTGGCGCACCTGGCGCTGGGCCGGCTGGCGCAGCAGATGCTGGCGCTGGACGAACTGCGCTGGCTGCCCGCGGGTGCGCCCTGGCAGAAGGTGGGCCGTGTGATGGCTGCCCCGGTGCACCGCGCCGCCATGCTGGCGGCACTGCTGCGCGGCGAGCCCGACCAGGTGATCGACACCCGCGAACTCGACCGCAGCGGCCCGACCTACACCATCGACACGGTGCGCGCGCTGCAGGCGGAGCTGCCTGGCGCCGACTGGTACTTCATTCTGGGCCAGGACCAGTACGGCCGCTTCGACACCTGGCGCGACTGGCCTGAGCTGCTGCAGCGGTTGACGCTGGCGGTGGCCGACCGGGCGGGCCAACTGCCCACGCCGCCAGCCGCTTTGGCGGCCGTGCCGCACCGCGTGGTGGCCCTGCCGCTGCCGCGGCAGGACATCGCGGCCAGTGACATCCGCCGCCAACTTGCTGCCGGCACCACGGTGGCGGCACTCGCCCCGCTGGTGGGCGCGGCCGTGGCGGGCTATATTGACCAACACCAGCCCTATTCCCGGGGCAATGCACAAGGCAACAGAGGCTGAATGGACATTCGCAAACTGCAACGGGCTATCGTTGATGGCCTGGAAGACGTCAAGGCCCAGGACATCCTGGTCTTCAACACCGAGCATTTGTCACCGCTTTTCGAGCGGGTGATCATCGCCACCGGCAGCAGCAACCGCCAGACCAAGGCGCTGGCCTCCGGCGTGCGTGAATCGGTGAAGGCGGCGGGCTTCCCGGTGCTGGCCACCGAAGGTGGTGACAACGGCGAATGGATCATCGTCGACTGCGGCGCTGCCGTCGCCCATGTGATGCAGCCCGCCATCCGCGAGTACTACCGGCTGGAAGAAATCTGGGGCGGCAAGCCGGTGAAGATGAAGCTGGGCGCGGCCAAGACCGGCCTGGTCAAGGCCAGCGAGCCCGACGACGACGACGCACCCGTGATGGCACCCGAGCGCAAGGCCGCTGCCCGCAAGGGAGCCGCGGCCAAGCAGGGCCCGGCGCGGGTGGCTCGGGCGCAGAAGCAGCCGGTGGCGGCCAAGAAGGCCGTGGCCAAGCCGGCGCCCGCCAAGAAGGCCCCGGCACGCAAGACCGCCGGCGTGCCGGCGGTGCGCACCACCAATGCCGAGCGTGCTGCCACTGCGGCACTGGCGATTGCCGCTCGGGCCGCCGAGCAGGCAGCCGCCGACAAGGCAGCGCGCAAGACGCCAGCGCGCAAGGCCGCTGCCGGCAAGGCCGCTGCCGGCAAGACCGCAGCGCCGGCCGGCCCGAAGATCAAGACCATCGTCGTCAAGCCCATCGCCCGCAAGACGGCGGCCGCCGGCAAGACCGTGGCCGGCCGTGCCCCGGCCAAGAAGGCGGCTGCGCGCAAGACCCCGGCGCGGCGCGGCTGACCGCCGCCGGTTGCCGCCGCACTGACCGTTGACGCGCCGATGCGCCTGTTGCTGGCATCGGTGGGTCAGCGTCCGCCAGCCTGGGCCGAAGCCGCGTATGACGACTTCGCCAAGCGCTTTCCGCCCGAGCTGCGGCTGGAGCTGAAGGCGGTGAAGGCCGAACCGCGCACCAGCGGCAAGACGCCTGCGCAACTGATGGCCGCCGAGGCCCAGCGCCTGGAGTCTGCCCTGCCCAAGGGCGCGCGCCGGGTGGTGCTGGACGAGCGCGGCACCCGGCTCACCACGGTGCAACTGGCCGAGCGCCTGCGGTTCTGGCTGGGTGACGGGCGCGACGTGGCCCTGCTGGTGGGTGGCCCCGACGGCCTCGACCCGTCACTGAAGTCCACCGCCGAAGAAACCTTGCGGCTGAGCGACCTGACCCTGCCGCATGCCTTCGTGCGGGTGCTGCTGGCCGAGGCGCTGTACCGCGCCTGGAGCGTGACCGCCAACCACCCCTACCACCGCGAGTGAGCGATGCCGGACCTGATCTACCTGGCCAGCCAGAGCCCGCGCCGCCGCCAGTTGCTCGACCAACTGGGCGTGCGCCATGAATTGCTGATGCCCGCGCCCGGCGCCGAGGCCGATGCGGCCGAGGCGCTGGAAGCGGTGCTGCCCGGCGAACTGCCGGCCGACTATGTGCAGCGTGTCACCGCACGCAAGTTGCAGGCCGCCCGCGCCCGGCTGAAGGCGCGCGGCCTGCCTGCCGCGCCCATCCTGTGCAGCGACACCACCGTGGCCATCGGCCGCCGCATTCTGGGCAAGCCGGCCGATGCGGCCGAGGCGCGCGCCATGCTGCAGGCGCTGAGCGGCCGCAGCCACCGGGTGCTGACTGCCGTGGCCCTGGGCACCACCCGCCGCACCCTGGCGGCGCTGAGCGTGTCCACCGTGCGCTTCGCGCCGCTGGACGCCGCGCTGATCGACGCCTACATCGCCAGCGGCCAGCCCTTCGGCAAGGCCGGCGGCTATGCCATCCAGAGCCAGCTGGCGGGCTGGATCCCGGCCGTGCGCGGGAGCTACTCCGCTATCATGGGTTTGCCCCTCTTCGAGACGGCCCAGTTGCTGAGACAAGCGCACGTGCGGTTCTGAACAGGCGCCCACGGCGCCCACGAGAATCCCCGCGCCATGCACGACATCCTGATCAACTGGACTCCGCAAGAGACCCGCGTCGCCCTGATCGAGAACGGCGCGGTGCACGACCTGCACATCGAGCGCACGCTGGAGCGCGGCCTCGTCGGCAATGTCTACCTGGGCAAGGTGGCGCGGGTGCTGCCCGGCATGCAGAGCGCCTTCATCGAGCTGGGCCTGGAACGCGCCGCCTTCCTGCATGTGGCCGACCTGCACGGCGGTGGCCACCACGCCAAGCATGATGCGGCGGCGCAGGTGCCCATCGAGCGCCAGGTGTTCGAAGGCCAGACCCTGATGGTGCAGGTGATCAAGGACCCGATCGGCACCAAGGGCGCGCGGCTGTCCACCCAGATCAGCATTGCCGGACGCATGCTGGTGTTCCTGCCGCAGGACAACCACCTCGGCATCTCGCAGAAGATCGGCTCGGCCGAGTTGCGCGAGCAACTGCGCCTGCGCATGCAGAAGCTCACCGCCACGGCCGATGGCACGCCCACCGGCGGCTTCATCCTGCGCACCAATGCCGAGGACGCCAGCGACGATGAACTGGCCGACGACATCGCCTACCTGCGCAAGGCCTGGGCCGCCATCCGCGCCCAGGGCATGAGCCAGCCGCCCGGCACCCTGCTGCATGAAGACCTGAACCTGGCCCAGCGGGTGCTGCGCGACCTGGCCACCGACAGCACCCAGACCATCCGCATCGACAGCCAGCAGCAGTTCGATGCGCTCAAGGCCTTCGGCAATGCCTACACGCCAGGTTCAGCGGCCAAGCTGGAGCTGTACAAGGGCGAGCGGCCGATCTTCGACCTGTACAGCATCGAGGAAGAAATCGCCCGTGCCCTGGCGCGCCGGGTCGACCTGAAGAGCGGCGGCTATGTGATCATCGACCAGACCGAGGCCCTGACCACGGTGGATGTGAACACCGGCGGCTTCGTGGGTGCCCGCAACTTCGACGACACCATCTTCAAGACCAACCTCGAATCGGCCGGCGCCATCGCCCGCCAACTGCGGTTGCGCAACCTGGGCGGCATCATCATCGTCGACTTCATCGACATGGTGCGCGATGAGCACCAGGCCGCCGTGCTGGCCGAGTTCAAGAAGCAACTGAGCCGCGACCGCACCAAGGTGACGGTGAGCGGCTTCAGCCAGCTGGGCCTGGTGGAGATGACGCGCAAGCGCACCCGCGAGAGCCTGGCCCACATGCTGTGCCAGCCCTGCCCAACCTGCGAAGGGCGCGGCCAAGTCAAGACGGCGCGCAGCGTGTGCTACGACGTGCTGCGCGAGATCCTGCGCGAGGCGCGGCAGTTCAACCCGAAGGAATTCCGCGTGGTCGCCAGCGCAGCGGTGGTGGAGATGCTGCTCGACGAGGAAAGCCAGCACCTGGCGGGCTTGAGCGACTTCATCGGCAAGCCGATCTCGCTGAGCACCGAGCCCAGCTTCAGCCCGGAGCAGTACGACATCGTGTTGATGTGACCCCGGCCATGCGCACCGCCAGCATCCTCGACCGGGTGGCCGGTCTCGGCTCCGACAAGTGGCGGGTGCATTTCCGCGCCCGCCAGATGCGGGCCCAAGGCGAGCCCGTCATCCTGCTGACCATCGGCGAGCCAGACCAGCCCACGCCCACCGAGCTGATCACCGCCACCCACCGTGCGCTGCTGGCCGGGCGCACCGGCTATTCCAACGGCCGGGGCGAGGCGCCAGTGCTGCAGGCGCTGGCCGCCAAGTACAGCGCGCGCAGCGGCCGGGCCGTGGGTGCCGACCAGTTCATCTGGGTGCCGGGCACGCAGAGCGCGCTGTACCTGCTGCTGACGGCCCTGGTGGAGGCCGGTGACGAGGTGCTGGTGGCCGACCCCTGCTACGCCACCTACCACGGCCTGGTGCGCGCCACCGGCGCCGTCACCGTGCCGGTGGCGCTGCGTGCAGCGCGTGGCTTCCGGCTGGATGCGGCCGACCTGGAACGGGCGGTGACGCCGGCCACCCGGCTGATCTTTCTGAACTCGCCGCACAACCCCACCGGCGCTGTGCTCAGCCGAGACGACATTTGCGCCATCGGTGCAGTGGCAAAGGCGCATGACCTGTGGATCCTGAGCGACGAGGTCTATGAATCGCTGGTTTTCAGCGGCCCCGGCGCAGCCAGGTTCGCCTCGCCCTTCGACGAGCCCGACCTGGCCAGCCGCACCGTGGTGGCCTCGTCGCTGTCGAAGTCGCATGCCGCGCCGGGCTTTCGCGCGGGCTGGTGCGCCGGGCCGGCGGCCTTCATCACCCGGCTGCTGCCGCTGGCCGAGTCGATGCTGTTCGGCGCCCAGCCCTTCATCGCCGACATGGCCACCGAGGCGCTGTCGCGTGAATTCGCCATCACCGCGTTGATGCGCGATGCCTATGCCCGCCGCGCTGCCCTGGTGGCAGATCTGCTGGGCACCGTGCCCGGCCTGCGGGTGCATGCACCGCAGGCCGGCATGTTCGTGATGCTGTCGGTCGACGGCCTGGGGCTGGACGGCGAAACCTTCGCCGATGCGCTGTTGACGCAGCAGCTGGTGGCGGTGATGCCGGGTATCGCCTTCGGTGCAGCAGCCGCCGGCATGGTGCGCATCAGCCTGACGGTGCCCGATGCGGCGCTGGTCGAGGGCTGTGCGCGCCTGGCAGTGCTGGCGCAGCAACTGGCGCGCTGAGTGCCGGTTCGGCCGATTGGGCCGGTTCGGCCGGTTGCGCCGATCGATGCGGGCGCTGTGTCGGCTGGCGCACCGACGCAGCGCGCCAGCCCCTGCATACTGCGGCACTTTTCCAGCCTGCCTGAAGCCGCCCGCCCGGGCTTCGTGCCCACCACGATGCCCGGCTACCAGACCAAGCAGGAGTCCATCGCCATTGCCGGCGAGGATGACTTGGTGATCCGCTCCCTGCTCGACCGCCAGCAGCATGCCGACCCGCTTGGCGATGCGGAGCGTCTGGGCATTTCATCGGCGCAGTGGCCGCTGTTCGGCCTGCTGTGGCCGTCGGGCGCGCACCTGGCTGCCCGGATGGCCTTGCGGCCCGTGGTGCTGGCCGAGCGCATCCTCGAGATCGGCTGCGGCCTGGGCCTGGCCAGCCTGGTGGGCCACCGGCGTGGCGCCGATGTCACCGCCAGCGACGTGCACCCGCTGGCCGCCGCCTTCTTGCTGGAGAACCTGCGTCTGAACCAGCTGCCGCCGATGAAGTACCGCCACGGCCCCTGGGCCGAAGCGGCCCTGCCGGCGGCCGGCGACCTGCGCGGCCGCTTCGACCTGATCATCGGCAGCGATGTGCTGTATGAGCGCGACGACAGCGCCGTGCTGTCGGGCTTCATCGGGCGCCATGCGGCGCCGGTGGCGGAGGTGTGGATCGTCGACCCGGACCGTGGCAACCGCCCGGCCTTCAACCGTGAAATGGCAGCGCAGGGCTTCAGCCGCGAAGAACTTCGCCTGGTCCATGCCCTGCCGGTCGGGGCTGACACGCTACCCGCCTACAAGGGCCGGCTGCTGGTGTACCGGCGTGTTTGATGGCGGCCGCGCGCCAGGGCCGGGTCAGCTGTCGGGCGCGTTGCCCGGGGATGCAGATGCTGCAGTGGCCACTGCCCGCCGCACCACCGCCACGACCACGCTGCCCACCAGGCCCAGCAGCACCAGCACCAACATGCCCAAGCCCAAGCCCCAGCCCACCCACACCAGCGGCGCCAGCCAGCCCAGCAGGCCGCACAGATTGCCGTGAGGAGCCAGGCCATGCCACATGGCGATGGTGCGATTGCATCAGCTTCAGAAGCGCAGCCACTCCATCAGCGGCCCGATGCCCCAGTGCCAGGCCAGCATGGCCAGCCCGGCGGTGTAGGCCACTGCTGCACCGCCCGCCAGGAACGACGCCATCACGGCCAGACCGTCGCGGAACACCAGGCCCAGGCCCAGCAGGCTGAGCGCCAGCGCCGGCAGCACATTGCCGAACGGGATCGGCAGGAAGATCAGCGCCCCCATCAGGCCCACCTTGGGTGCCAGCCAGCCTTGCGGGCCGTCCACCAGGTGCAGCCAGCGCTCACGCGACAGGCGGCTGGCCAGGCTGTAGAACCGCGCCAGCAGGCCCAGCACCCGCTGGGCCCAATGTGCCGGCATCTGCCAGCCCGCCACCCGGCTGGGCAGCTCATGGCTGGCCTGGCCGCGCCACATCGCCAGGGCCATCAGCACCAGGCCCAGGCCCAGCACGTTGCCCACACCGGGCACCGGCAGCACGCAGGGCGCCGACAGCAGCACCAACAGGGTGCCACGGGCGGCATGGCCATGCACATCGGCCAGGTGAGACAGGGCAACCGGTTCACCGGTCAGGGCATCGGCGGCGTTGCGCAGGCGTTCGTGCAGGAGCTCGGTCATGGTTGTCCAGGTTGCAAGCAGATTGTGCCGGCGTCCGGGCCCGGCAATACCGCGTTGTCAGATGCGGTCGCGCCGGCGTGGCCGGCCGCATGGTCACTATGTCGCGGTGCAGGCATGTCGAGTTCATGCCTGGACAGGTGGCCGTCAGACAGCAGGGCCACGGCAAGGATGCGGCCGGCGGCGGGCTGGCAAATGCCAAGTGGCACGCGGCGAGGCGCGTTGCGCGCCTGGCTGCGGTCGCGCTGCCACAGTCGCAGCAGGGCTCTGGCAGCGCGTGCCAGGGCGGCGTCGATGGCGCTGCGCCAATCGCGTGATTGCGCGGTGATCACCACCTTGCCGTTGCCGTCGGTGTCCAACGCGACCTGACAGCGCTTGTCGACGCCGCCGCGCGGGCCGTTCACATCCGACAGGCGCACGGTGGCGCGGGGGACCAGCCACTTCACCCGCCGCAGTACAAACTGCAGACGCGTCACGGCCAGGTGGCGCAGCTGGGCGGCTTGCGGATCACGGGTTTCGAAGATCACGTGCATGGCATCACGCCGTCGGTTGGGGTGGGCGGAAGATAGGTGCCGAATCCCCCCTTAAAAAGCAGAAAATGCGTGAGTGACGTTTCTGCATTGACTGAGCATGAGCCTCGACTACAGCTACCGCCACCTGTATTACTTCTGGGTGGTTGCCAAGGAAGGCGGCATGGCCCGCGCCGCCGCCCGCCTGGGCATGGCGGTGCAGACCGTCAGCGCCCAGGTGCGCGAGCTGGAACGTTCGTTGGGCCAGCAGTTGCTCAAGCCCGCCGGCCGTGGCTTGGCGCTGACCGATGCCGGCCAGGCCGCGCTGCGCCAGGCCGACCAGATCTTTGCGCTGGGCGAGCAGTTGCCAGCGCTGGTGCGCGATGCGGTGGCCTCGCCGCAGGTACGTCTGGCCGTGGGCATCAGCGACGGGCTGTCGAAGCTGGTGGTGCGCCGCCTGCTGCAGCCGGTGATGGACACCCCACGGCTGCGCCTGCTGTGCCATGAGGACGAGTTCGACCGCCTGCTGGCCGACCTGGCGCTGCACCGGCTGGACGTGGTGCTGTCGGACCGGCCGGCGCCGGCCAACCGCAACCTGAAGGTCTACAGCCACGCCGTGGGCCAGTCGGCGCTGGCCTGGTACGCGCCACCTGCGCTGGCAGCCGCGGCGGCGGCCAACTTTCCACACTGCCTGGGCCAGTTGCCGGTGTTGCTGCCCACCCAGCATGCGGCGGTGCGCCAGCGGCTGGACGGCTGGTTCGAGCGCCGTGGCGTGCGTCCGCATGTGGTGGGCGAGTTCGAGGACAGCGCGCTGCTGGTGACCTTTGCTGCCGCCGGCATGGGCGTGTTCCCGGCGCCGGTGGTGGTGCATGAGCGGCTGGTGACGCGCTACGACGTGCAGCATGTGGCCGATGGCGACGGCCTGGAAGAGCAGTTCTTTGCCATCGCCACCGAAAAGAAAGTGCTGCACCCGCTGGTGCAACGCCTGCTGCCGCAGCCGCCCTGACGCGGCCGCACCGCTTCAGCGGCCCGGCAGGTCCAAGGCCAGCTTCAGCCCCAGGGCGATGAACAGGGCGCCGGCGCCACGGTTCAACCAGGGCCCCAGCCGCTGCCAGCGGGCCTGGCCCGCCAGCCGGCTGCGCAGCGCCGCAGCGGCGGCGGCGATCGCCAGGTTGACCAGCGTGCTGTTGAAGACGAACACCCCGCCCAGCAGCACGAAAGCCAGCGCCGGCCGGGCTGGCTGGGCCGCGATGAACTGCGGCACGAAGGCCAGGAAGAACAGCGCCACCTTGGGGTTCAGCGCATTGGTCAGGAAGCCCTGCGCCAACAGCCGGCGCAGAGCCTTCGTGTCGTTTGCCGGCACCACGCCTGCGGCCTGCCCGCTGCCCTGGCTGCGCAGCAGGCCGCTGCCCAGCCACACCAGGTAGGCCGCGCCCAGCCACTGCAGCACCATGAAGGCGGTGGGCGACCCGGCCAGCACCGCACTGACGCCCAGCGCGGCCGCGGCAATGTGCACCGAGCAGCCGGCGCTGATGCCCAGCACCGCTGCCGCACCGGCCCGAAAGCCCTGGGCCGCACTGCTGCGCAGCACCAGCGCCATGTCGACACCGGGCGTGATGTTCAACAGCAGGCCGGCCAGCACGAACAAGGGCAGGTGCTGGATGTCGGCCAATACGCTGTGCATCGGCCGGTCAACCCGGTTGCAAGGCCAGGGCGCCGGCCAACGCGCCGGCAGCGATCAGCCACATCGGGCTGACCCGGGTGCGCACGCTGGCCAGCACCGTGCCCAGCACCAGGGCGATGGCCACCCAGTCGTGGCGCACCGGCGCCGTCAGCACCCAGCCGGTGGACAGCAGCAGGCCCAGCGTCAGCGGTGTCATGCCGGCTGTGAAGGCGCGCAGCGCCGGCGCGTCGGCGCGCCGCTGGCCATAGCGGCCCACTGCGAAGGCCAGCACCGATGACGGCCCCATGATGCCGGCCATGGTGGCCAGCACACCCACCGGGCCGGCCACATGCCAGCCCATCACCGCCACGAACAGGATGTTGGGCCCTGGCGCCGCCTGGGCGATGGCCACGCCGGCGGTGAACTGCGCGTCGGTCATCCAGCCCTGCTGGCCCACCAGGTAGCGCTGCATGTCGGGCGCAGTGGTGATGGCGCCGCCCACGGCCAGCACCGACAGCAGCATGAAGTGCGCCCACAACCCCAGCAGATCCGTCCAACCCAGGCCATGTGTCGACAGGGCTTGCTGCCAGTTCATGGCGCACCCCCGGCCGCCCGCAGGCGCCGCCAGGCCAGCGCCATGCCCAGCCCGCCCAGGCCCAGCACCACCCACACCATCGGCCAGCGCAGCCAGCCCACCAGGGCGAAGGTGCCCAGGCCGATGGCAGCGCAGGTGGGCAGCCCCAGCGGGTTGCCGCGCAGCGTGCCCGCCAGCTTCACGCCGGTGGCGATGATCAGGCCGGCCGCCACCGCGCCCATGCCGCGCAGCGCGCCGGCCACCGCCGGGTGGGCCGCCTGCTGCTGGTAGGCGATGGCCAGGCCCAGCACGATGAACAGCGGCACCAGCAGCAGCCCGGCGCAGGCCGCCAGCGCGCCGCGCCAGCCGAAGAAGCGGTCGCCGATGACGATGGCCATGTTGATGATGTTGGGGCCGGGCAGCACCTGGCCCAGGGTCAGCAGCTCCATGAACTGCTGCGGGCTCAGCCAGCGTGTGCGCTCCACCAGCTCGCGGTGGGCCACCGGCAGCACGCCGCCGAAGCCCTGCAATGCCAGCCGGTTGAAGGCCAGGAACAACGCGGTGCAGTCCGCCGGCCGGGGCTGAGGGGCGTTGGCCAGGTCTGGGTGGGCGTCAGCAGGCAGCACGGCGGCCGCGCCTCACCGGTTCACCTTCAGCGCCTCGGGGTTGATGATGTGGCTGGGCTCGTTCTTGACGAAATTGATGACGCTGTCGAACGCCTGGCCGAAGTACAGCTCGTAGCTGTCCTGCTCCACGTAGCCGATGTGCGGCGTGCAGATGGCGTTTTCCAGCCGCAGCAGCGGGTGGCCCTGCAGGATGGGCTCGGTCTCGAACACATCCACCGCCGCCAGGCCCGGGCGGCCCTTGTTCAGGGCCGAGACCAGGGCGTTGTCCTCCACCAGCTCGGCGCGTGAGGTGTTGACGAACAGCGCCGTGGGCTTCATCAGCGCCAGGTCTTCCAGCTTGATCAGGCCGCGGGTCACGTCGGTCAGGCGCAGATGCACGCTCAGCACGTCGCACTCGGCAAAGAAGGCGTGGCAGCTGTCGGCGGTCTGGTGGCCGTCGAACCGGGCGCGCGCGCGTGAGCCTTCGCTGCCCCACACCACCACCTGCATGCCGAAGGCGCGGCCGTAGCCGGCCACCAGCTGGCCGATCTTGCCGTAGCCCCACACGCCCAGCGTGCGCCCGCGAAGCACCAGGCCCAGGCCGAAGTTGGGCGGCATGCTGGCGGCCTTCAGCCCGCTTTGCTGCCAGGCGCCGTGCTTGAGGTTGCCGATGTATTGCGGCAGCCGGCGCATGGCGGCCATGATCAGCGACCAGGTCAGCTCGGCGGCGGCCACCGGCGAGCCGGTGCCCTCGGCCACGGCGATGCCCAGCCGGGTGCAGGTGTCCACGTCAATGTGCGAGCCCACCTTGCCGCTCTGCACCAGCAGGCGCAGCTTGGGCAGCTTCTCCAGCAAGGCGCGGGGGAAGTGGGTGCGCTCGCGGATCAGCACCAGCACCTCAGCCTCGCGCAGCCGCACCGACAGCTGACCGATGCCCTTGACCGTGTTGGTGAAGACCTTGGCGTTGTAGGGTTCCAGCCGCTCGGCGCAGCGCAGCTTGCGCACGGCGTCCTGGTAGTCGTCGAGGATGATGATGTTCATGGTGTGAGGCGCGGATTGTGCCGCCTCCGGCCACACCAGCCGGCCCCGCCTAACATCGCGGCCTGCACATTCCCACCACACGGAGACCCCCATGATGATCTCGATGCACCAGGCCAGCGTGCCCTTGTTCAAGCGCCAGCTCGGCGCCTTGCTGGCCTGGCTGGACAAGGCCGAAGCCCATGCCGCGGCGCGCAATTTCGACGCCAACAACTACCTGCAGTTGCGCATGGCCCCCGACATGCTGCCGTTCGTGTCGCAGATCCGCATTGCCAGCGACGCGGCCAAGGGCTGCGTGGCCCGGCTGGCCGGCGTGGACGCGCCCAAGTTCGAGGACAACGAAGCCACCATGGCCGACCTGCGCGAACGCGTGCGCAAGACCCTGGCCTATCTGGATTCGGTGCCGGCCGACGCGGTGGACGGCAGCGAGGGCCGTGACATCGTCATCCCGATGCGCCCGCCGCGTGAACCGGTGCAGATGAAGGGGCTGTTCTTCCTGCAGCATTGGGCGCTGCCCAACTTCTATTTCCATATCACCACGGCCTATGCGCTGCTGCGCCAGGCGGGTGTGGATCTGGGCAAGGGCGATTTTCTGGCCGTTGCCTGACGCAGCCGCCGCAGCGGTTGGCGGCTTGCGGCAGCTACAGCCGCGTGCCCCAGGCCCGCAGCGTGCCGTTGTCGGGGAAGGCGCTGTCGAGCACCCGGGTCAGGTTGTTGCGGCTGCGGCGGCTGTCGTCTTCCTGCGACTCCAGCGCGGCGAACACCGCGCCGCGCAGCATCCACAGGTCGACCGGCTCATGCGACTGGCGCACCTGGTGGCGCAGCCAGTCGCCGCGCATGCCGTCCAGTGATTCGATGGCGGCCATGAACTGCTGCTTCAGGTCGACGAAGGTGCGCCGGGCGGCGATGCGGGCATGGCGGTCTTGCGGCAGGCCGGGCTCGGGCAACACCGTGCCTGCCAAGTTGGCGCCGAAGTACTGGCGCGGGGGGCGGGTCTGGATGGCTGTGGTCATTGGCCTACCCTCCGTGCTGCGCGCTGCGGTATTCGCCCTTCGGGCGGCCGTGCGGGCGGGCTGACTGGCAAACCTTCGTGCTGCGCACTCCGGTATTCGCCCTTCGGGCGGCCGGGCGGGCTCATGACTCCAGCGGCGCCAGTGCAGAGCGCGGTGCACGGGTCGGAAAGTGGCGGTTCAGGCGCGCCAGGCGGCGCTCGGCCTCGCCCTGGCTCAAGGCCAGCGACACCTCGCCGTACAGGCTGGAGCGCAGGTGCCACATCTCGCGCAGAGAGCGGGCGCGCTCGATGCGCTCGATCAGGGGCTGGGTGTGCACCCTGTCCAGGTCGCAGAGGCTGTCGCGGAATTCCCGTTTGACCACGGCCAGGCGGTTCACTGGCCGGGCCTGCTCGGGCAGCCATGGGGCGGCCTGGTGCAGCAGGCGGCTCGTCCAGCGCTGCAGGCGGCCACGCCAGCTCAATGACGACGCGAACATCTCGGGGGGGAAGACCTCGACCCGGCTCTGGCTGAGGGTGCTCTGCACCCCGCCGTGGCGGCGTGCCACCCAGCGGGGAATCCAGGAAGAGATGGGTGCGTGCAGCGGGTTCATGACAGCAATGTCGGCAGCAGGTGAGCCAAGCTGAAGCAATTGTTGAAGCCGGGCTGCGCTGTCCATGGCGTGAACAGCGGCAAGAAGCGCCGCCACTTTGGCCACCGCGCGGCCCCGTGCGGCCGTGATTGCGCCGGCTGGTAGGCTCGGCCTGGACCCACACCAAGCCCTGCGGGGCAGGAGACTGCGATGATCCGCCGCCTGCTCACGTTCGCCCTGTTGTTGCTGGTGGCCGCCGCCCTGGCGGCCTGGGTCTATGCCCAGCGCGTGCTGCCCACCATCGACGGCACGCTGGCACTGCCCGGCGCCCGTGCGCCGCTGCAGATCGTGCGGGATGTGCACGGCATCCCCACGGTGCGCGCGGGCAGTGCGCGTGATGCGATGTTCGGCCTGGGCGTGGCCCATGCGCAAGACCGCCTGTGGCAGATGGAGACGCACCGCCGCATCGGCGCCGGCCGCCTGTCCGAGGCGTTTGGCGAGGCCGCGCTGGACACCGACCGCTTCCTGCGCACCCTGGGCGTGCGACGGGTGGCGGCCGCGCAATGGGCGAATGCCTCGCCCGCATCGCGTGAGGCGCTGCAGGCCTATGCCGACGGGGTGAATGCGGTGATCGCCACCTTGCGGGCCCGCCCGCCCGAGTTCCTGATCCTGGGCCTGCAGCCCGAGCCCTGGACGCCCGAGGACAGCCTGGCCTGGGCCATCATGATGGCCTGGGACCTGGGCGCGAACTGGAACACCGAGCTGATCCGCCTGCGCCTGGCGCTGAAGATGCCCAAGGAGCGCATCGACCAGCTGCTGCCGCCTTACCCGGGCGACGCGGTGCCCAAGACACTGGACTTCGCCGCCTTCTACCGCAGCCTGAAGCTCGACGGCCAGCAGGCCCTGGCCGAGCCAGCGGTGCTGAAGCTGCTGGCCATCGCGCCCGAGAGCGGGCTGGAGGGCACCGGCAGCAACAGCTGGGTGCTGGCGGGCAGCCGCACCACCACCGGCAAGCCGCTGCTGGCCAACGACCCGCACCTGAAGCTGAGCACACCGGCGCTGTGGTACTTCGCCCGGCTGGAGGCGCCGGGGCTGGACGTGGCCGGCGCCACCATGCCCGGCCTGCCCGGCGTGGTGGTGGGGCAGAACAAACGCATCGCCTGGGGTTTCACCAACACCGGCCCCGACGTGCAGGACACCTACCTGGAGCGCATCAAGCCCGACGACCCGGGCCAATACCAGACCCCCACCGGCTGGGCCCGCTTCGACACCCGGCAGGAGGTGATCCGCGTCAAGGGCGGGCGCGACGTGCTGCTGACGGTGCGCAGCACCCGCCACGGGCCGGTGCTGTCGGACGCGGCGCTGGCCGGCCTGGGCGATGACGCCACCGCCACCCTGGGGCCGAAGGCGCAGCCGGCCTATGCGATCACGCTGCGCTGGACCGGGCTGGACACCGACCACGACATCATCGCCAGCACCCTGGCGATGAACGCCGCCGAGTCGGTGGATGCCTTCATCGCCGCCACCCGCAGCTGGGGGGTGCCGATGCAGAACATGTCGGTGGCCGACGATGCCGGCCACATCGCCATGGTGTCGCCGGGCCGGGTGCCGCTGCGCCTGCCTGACAACGACCTGCAGGGCCTGGCGCCGGCGCCGGGCTGGGACACGCGCTACGACTGGGCCGGCTTCATCCCGGCCGACCAGGTGCCGCTGATCCGCGACCCGGCGTCGGGCCACATCGCCAATGCCAACCAGCGGGTGACGCTGCCCGACTATCCGCACTTCATCACCCACCACTGGGCGCTGCCGTTCCGCTTCCAGCGCATCGAGCAGCTGATCGCTGCGCAGGCCACCCACAGCCAGGCCGACCTGGGCCGCATGCATGCGGATGTGAAGTCGCTGGCGGTGGCGCAGCTGCTGCCGCTGCTGCAGAAGGCGCAGTCCAGCCATCCGCTGGCCGCGGCTGCGCTGGCCAAACTGGCCACGTTCGACGGCACCATGGCCGCTGACCAGGCGGCGCCGCTGATCTACTGGGCCTGGCACCGCCACCTTGCCCAGCAGGTGTTGACCGACGAACTGGGTGCGCCGCTGTACGACCGCTTGCTGGGCCAGCGCGGCTACTTCGATGCGCTGGAAGGCGCGCTGGCTGCAGCCCCTGAAGGTGACGGCTGGTGGTGCGACGACAAGGGCACGCCGGCCAAGGAAACCTGCGCCCAGCAGATCGACCGCGCCTTCAGCGCTGCCCTGGATGAATTGCAGGCGGTGCACGGCAGCGACGTGGCTGCCTGGCAATGGGGCCGGGCCCACATCGCCCGGTCGGAGCACCGGCCGTTCTCGAAAGTGAAGGCGCTGGCCAAGTGGTTCGAGGTGCGCACGCCGGTGGGCGGCGACAGCTACACGGTGAATGTGTCGCGGGTCAGCCTGAAGGCCGATGCCACCACCGGTGCGTACTACCTGAGCGAGCACGGCCCCAGCCTGCGTGGCCTGTATGACCTGGGCGACCGCACCAACAGCCGGGTGGTGCACAGCACCGGCCAGAGCGGCATCGCCTGGTCGCCGCTGTACCGCAGCCTGGTCGGGCCCTGGCGCCGGGTGGAAGGTGTGCCGCTGTTCATGCCCGCCGGTGGGCAGGTGCAGACGCTGTCGGTCAGCGGGCCGCCCTGAGCCAGTAGGTCAGCGCCAGGGCCCACGCCTGTGGCGATACAGCGCCGCCGCAATCAGACCGCGCCGTACACCCGCTTGCGCTGGGCGGTGTCGCGGCCCACCATGGCGCGGGCGCATCGCCGCGCATGAAGCCGGTGGCGGCCTGGGGCGACGTCACGCGCAACATGGCGGGCCCACGCCGCCGGGCCTTACATCATCATGTGGTTGCGGATCAGGCCCACGGCGATGCCTTCGAGCTCAAACGTGTCGTCCGGTCCGACCACGATGGGCTGGAAGTCGGGGTTCTCGGGCAGCAGTTCCACGCCGTGGCGGGTGCGGTGCAGGCGCTTGACCGTCACCTCGTCGCCCAGGCGCGCCACCACGATCTGGCCGTTGCGGGCGTCGCTGGCCTTTTGCACCGCCAGCAGGTCGCCGTCGAGGATGCCGGCGTCGCGCATGCTCATGCCGCGCACCCGCAGCAGGTAGTCAGGCGCGCGGGCGAACAACGTGGCCTCGACGCCATAGGTCTGGTCGACATGCTCTTGCGCCAGGATGGGGCTGCCCGCCGCCACCCGGCCCACCAGCGGCAGGGTGAGTTGCATCAGCCCCGGCAGTGGCAGCGAGAACTGCTTGTTGCGTGATGCGTTGAGCGCGCGCAGCGTGTCAGACCGCAGGCGGATGCCGCGCGAGGTGCCGCCCACCAGCTCGATGACGCCCTTGCGCGCCAGGGCCTGCAAGTGCTCTTCAGCGGCGTTGGCCGACTTGAAACCCAGCTCGGCGGCGATCTCGGCCCGGGTGGGCGGCGCGCCGGTGCGCTCGATCGCGCTTTGCACCAGGTCCAGAATCTGTTGCTGGCGGGCGGTGAGCTTGGGGCTGTCTTCAGTGGGGTCCATGCGGTTTGCCTCGTCTTGGTTGCAGCTGGAGATGGCCTGCGTTTCTATCCAGTGACTGTATTTTCATCCATGTCAGGGCTTCATGACAAGCAACATTGATCCATCGCACGGCACCGTGGTCATCCTGGGTACCGGCGGCACCATCGCCGGCGCGTCCAGCTTGTCCGGCGACAACGTGGGCTACACCGCCGCGCAACGCAGCGTGGCCGATCTGCTGGCTGCTGTGCCGGCGTTGACGGGCACCCCGGTGGAGGCGCTGCAGCTGGCCCAGCTCGACAGCAAGGACATGGACGCCGCCACCTGGCAGGCCCTGGCCCGGGCGGTGGCGCAGCAGCTGGCGCGGCCGGCGGTGCAGGGCGTCGTCGTCACCCATGGCACCGACACGCTGGAAGAGACCGCCTGGCTGCTGCAGCAGGTGCTGGCGCCCACCCGGCCGGTGGTGCTGGTGGCGGCGATGCGGCCGGCCACCGCGCTGTCAGCCGACGGCCCGCAGAACCTGCTGGATGCGGTGGCGGTGGCGCGCACACCGGGTGCACGCGGCGTGGTGGCGGTGCTGGCCGGCCAGGTGCATGCCGCCGGCGCAGTGCGCAAGGTGCACACCTACCGGACAAACGCCTTCAGCTCGGGCGACGCCGGGCCGCTGGGCGTGGTGGAAGAGGGCGTGCTGCGCCGCTTTGCCGACTGGCCCGACGGCACGCCGCTGGGCTTGGCGGTGCTGGACACCGACCCGGCGGCGTGGCCCTGGGTGGAGATCGTGACCAGCCACGCCGCTGCCCGCGGTGATGGCGTGCGCGCGCTGGTGGCCGCTGGCGTGCGGGGCCTGGTGGTGGCCGGCACCGGCAACGGGTCGGTGCACCAGGCCTTGGTGCCGGCGCTGGCTGCGGCTGAAGACGCCGGTGTGGCGGTGTGGCACTGCAGCCGCTGCGCTGGCGGGGTGCTGGTGCGGGCGCCGGGCGCGGCGCCCAGC
>JARXAJ010000161.1 GCA_029865965.1 Aquabacterium sp. | reverse complement strand
AGTTCTCCTGACCTCAACTTCTCGAACCGCCCGGTGCGGACCCGCATGCCGGGTGGTGTGGGAGGGGCCCGGCCAGTGCGCCGGCCCCTATCCCGATTGGAGTCGGCCAGGTACCCGGCGGCCTCGTCCACGCACAGACCTATGAATGTCGGCTGTTCTCTGCCCGCTACGACCGACAAGATCCCAGAGGAGACCTTCACCAACCCGCCGCAGCCCCATCGCTGCGCGGATCGGCGGCGCCTTCGATGCGGCCGTCTGGGTGGCGAACCAGGGCGCCGGCATGGCCCATGGTGTCGCTGAAGGGATCGGCCACCAACTCCACTGCATGCCCGGCGGCCTGCAACTGGGCCACCAGCGCGGGGTCGAAGCGGGGCTCCAGCTTCAGGCTGGTGGACGCATCGCCCCAGGTGCGGCCCAGCAGCCAGCGCGGCGCCGACACCGCCTGCTGCAGCGGCTGGCCGAAGCGGGCATAACGCGTGTAGACAGCGGCCTGGGTCTGTGGCTGGCCTTCGCCGCCCATGGTGCCGTAGGGCATCACCCGGCCGTCGGCAAAGCGTGCCAGTGAAGGGTTCAGCGTGTGGAAGGGCTTGCGGCCCGGCTGCAGGTGGTTCAGCGCCGCCGGGTCCAGCGCAAAGCTGATGCCGCGGTTCTGCCAGCAGATGCCGGTGCCCGGCACCACCACGCCCGATCCCCATTCCCAATAGACGCTCTGGATGAAGCTGACGGCGCGGCCGTGGCGGTCGATGGCGCCCATCCAGATGGTGTCGCCAGGCGCCGCCGGCTGCGGCCAGGGCAGGGCGCGCTGCATGCTGATGGCGCGGGCGCGTGCGTCCAGCGCGGCAGGCGCCAGAAAACCTTGCGGGTCGGCGGGCACGCGGCCGGGGTCGGTCACCACGGTGTCACGCACCAGGAAGGCCTGTTTGGTGGCCTCCACCAGGCCATGCAGGTGGTCGAAGCCCTCGGCCTGCTGCACGCCCAGGCGGTCGAACAGGCCCAGGATCAGCAGCGCCGCCAGGCCCTGGGTGGGCGGCGGCAGGTTGAAGACTTCGGCCTCTTGCAACTGCACCCGCAGCGGCGCCACCAGTTGGGCGCTGTAGGCAGCCAGGTCGGCCGCCGCCACCGGGCTGCCCACGCTGGCCAGCCCCGCTGCGATGCGCGCGGCCAGCGGGCCGCGGTAGAAGCTGTCCAGCCCGTCCTGTGCCAGTGTGCGCAATGTGGCGGCCAGCGCCGGTTGGCGCAGCAGGCTGTCCACCGCCGGCACACCGCCGCCGGGCATGTAGGTCTCGGCAAAGCCGGGCTGGTGTTGCAGCTCGGCCAGCTTCTGGCGGTTCAGCCCATGCTGGCTGGCGCTGACGGTGCAGCCCTGCTCGGCATGGCGGATGGCGTCAGCCAGCAGCCGGGCCAGCGGCAGCGGCGCCTGCCAGTGCGCGCTGCTGGCCAGCGCCTGCGCCCAGCCGCCCACGGTGCCAGCCACCGTCAGCGCGGCCAGCGGCCCGCGGCTGGGGATGGCCTGGGTGTGGCCCTGGCGGGCATACCAGGCGATGTCGGCCGCAGCCGCTGCCGGGCCGCAGGCGTCGATGGCCAGCGGCGCTGCGCTTGCCTGGGCCGGGTCGTGGATCAGCCAGAAGCCGTCGCCACCGATGGCGTTCATGTGCGGGTAGACCACGGCGATGGCGGCGGCAGCGGCCACCATGGCTTCCACCGCCGTGCCGCCGTCGCGCAGCACGTCACGGCCGGCCTGGGCAGCCAGGTGATGGGGGGCGACCACCATGCCGCCCAGGGCGGTGTGGGTGTGGATCATTCGGGGCTCCGGCGCAGGTTGTGGGTGGGGGGCCGATTCTGCCGGGGCGCCGCGCTGGCCTGCCGGTCCGGGCGGACCGGGCTGGCAAAATAACCGGGGATGTGCATGGACACATGCCTGCAACAGTCGGGCGCAACGGGGGAATACAGCATGCTGGATGACAACGACGACGGCGCCCGCGTGGGCTTGTGGGTGGTGCTGGGCGTCATCGCGCTGCTGCTGTTCGGTTTGATCGGCGGGCTCGCCATCCGCGCCACGCAGACCGACAAAGCACCGGCAGCGGCCACCCCCGCTCCTGCTGCCGCCGTGGGGGCCGTCGACGTGTTGATCGAGGGCCCGCTGTCGGGCGAGCTGGTGGGCAAGCTGTTCTTCGCGCTGGGCAAGGCCGAGCTGCCGGCCGACGCCACGGCCGCCCTGGCACCGGTGCTGCAGGCCCTGGCCGCCAACCCCGCCAAGAAGCTGGTGATCGCCGGCTTCCACGACCCCAGCGGCGACGCCGCCGTCAACCAGGCGCTGGCCAGGAACCGGGCCAAGGCTGTGCGTGCGGCCATCACCTCGCAAGGCGTGGATGGCGCCCGCGTGGTGCTGCGCAAGCCTGAGCAGACCGCCGCCGACGGCCCGGCCGACGATGCCCGCCGCGTCGAGGTCCGTCTCGTCGACTGACGCTGCGGCTACAGGGCCCGCTGCCGCGCCAGTGGCGGGTTGCGCGCAAAGTAGCGCCGGATACCGGTGTGCAGGGCTTCCACCAGCTGGTCCTGGTAGTCGCTGCTGCGCAACTTGGCCTCTTCGGCCGGGTTGGAGATGAAGGCGGTCTCCACCAGGATGCTGGGGATGTCGGGGGCCTTCAGCACGGCAAAGCCCGCCTGCTCGACATTGCGCTTGTGCAGTGCGCCCACCTTGCCGATGCGCTCCAGCACCTCGCTGCCGATCTTCAATGAGTCCTTGATCTGCGCGTCGGTGCTCATGTCCAGCATGGCGCGCAGCACCTGGGCATCTTTGACCGCCACGGTGTTGACGCCGCCCACCACGTCGGCGGCGTTTTCCTTGTTGGCCATCCAGCGTGCGGCGGCGCTGCTGGCGCCGGTGGACGACAGGGCAAACACCGATGCCCCCCGTGCCTCGGGCGTGAAGAACGCATCGGCATGGATCGACACGAACAGGTCGGCCTGCACTCGCCGCGCCTTGCGCACCCGCTCGGCCAGCGGCACAAAGTAGTCGTCGTCGCGCGTCAGCATGGCGCGCATGCCGGGCACGCTGTTGATGCGGTCACGCAGCTTCAACGCCACGGCCAGCACCACGTCTTTCTCGCGCAGGCCGGTCGGGCCGATGGCGCCGGGGTCTTCACCGCCGTGGCCGGGGTCGATGGCCACCACCACCAGGCGGTCGATGCGGCGCTGCGCGTCGGCTGGCAGCGGGCTGGTGGCGGGCACGGCCGTGGTCTGCGGCATGGCCGCCGGTGGCGGTGGCGCGCCCATGGCTGCCGGGGTGGGTGGCCGCAACAGGCCCGGGCCGGGCAGGGCCGGCGCCGGTTGCTCGATGCGGGCAATGAAGGCGCCCAGCGTGTCGTCGATGCCACGCTCGGCCTGGCCGGCGGCGGCCTCACGTTCGGTGATCAGCGCCAGCAGCGGGTCGCGCGCCTCGGTGGGGAACAGGTCGAACACCAGGCGGTGCTGGTAAGCCGCCACCGGCGCCAGCACCAGCTGCTGTGGCGCCACCGTCTGCTTCAGGTCGATGACCAGGCGCACCACCCGCAGCTGGTTCTGGCCGACACGCACCCCGGCGATGAACGGGTCATCGCTGCGCACCTTGCCCACCAGCGCGCGCAGCGCGGGGCTCAGTTCCAGGTTGTCGATGTCGACCACCAGGCGCGGCGGGTTGTCGGTGATGAACTGGCGTGCCACCAGGGCCTGGTCGCTCTCGATGGTGACGCGGGTGTACTCCTGCGCCGGCCACACCCGCACCGCCACGATGCTGGCGCCCCAGGCGATGTCGGCCGCACCCAGGCCCAGCACCAGCGCGCCCATGCGGTGCAGGGCCTGGCGGCGGGTGGCGGCGGGCATCATCCGAGCAGGGATTGCAGCAGCGCCACGCCCGGCGGTGTGTGGGCGGTGGCCGTCACATGGCGGTAGTCGCCGTCCAGGGGTTCGATGACCAGGCGCAGGTCGGGCGGCGGCAGCATGTCGCCCGCCAAGGCCGGCCATTCAGCGATCTTCATCCCGGGGCGGGCGAAGATGTCGCGGAAGCCGGCGTCTTCCCATTCACGCGGGTCGTTGAAGCGGTAGAAGTCGAAGTGCGACACCTCCCCGCCGTCAGGCAGGCGGTGGGGCTCCACCACCGCGTAGGTGGGGCTTTTGATGCGGCCCTGCACGCCCAGCGCCCGCAGCAGATAGCGCACGAATGTGGTCTTGCCGGCACCCAGCGGGCCGTGCAGTTCGATGAAGGCCTGGCTGATGCCGGCCTGCGCCGCCAGGCCGCGTGCGAAACCGGCGCAGGCAGCCTCGTCGGCCCAGGTCAGCGTGCGGGTTTCTAGAATCAGCCCATGGGTGACGGGCGGGCTGTTGGAAGGCGGGGTGGTCAAGGGCAGGCAGCGCTGGATGGCGGTGGGCGGCCCGTGGCGGCCGTGGGTGTGGTTGCAGGGGGCTCGGAGGCCGTCGGTGCCGACCCGACCCGGCTGCTGCAGCAGTTGCAGCAGCAAGCCCGGCTGTTGGGATTTTCACAGATCGGCGTGGCCGGTGTCGACCTGGCCAGTGCCGAGCCCGGCCTGCTGGCCTGGCTGGACGGCGGCCACCACGGCGCCATGGCCTACATGGCCGCGCACGGCCTGAAGCGCGCCCGCCCGGCCGCGCTGGTGCCTGGCACGCTGCGGGTCATCACCGCCCGCATGGACTACCTGCCGCGCGACACCGCAGACGACTGGCAGGCAAAGGCTGACCAGCGCCTGGCGCAGCCCGATCAGGCGGTGGTGTCGGTCTATGCCCGGGGGCGTGATTACCACAAGGTGCTGCGCCAGCGCCTGCAGACCCTGGCCGACTGGCTGCAGCAGGTGGTGGGGCCGCTGGGCCACCGGGTGTTCACCGACTCGGCCCCGGTGCTGGAAGCCGAACTGGCCACCCGCAGCGGCATCGGCTGGCGCGGCAAGCACACCCTGGTGCTGCACCGCGACGCCGGGTCGATGTTCTTCCTGGGCGAGATCTTCATCGACCTGGCCCTGCCGCTGACGCCGGAAGTGAGCGGCCATTGCGGCGCCTGCAGCGCCTGCATCACCGCCTGCCCCACGCAGGCCATCGTCGCGCCTTACCGGCTGGACGCGCGGCGCTGCATCAGCTACCTGACCATCGAGCTGGACGGGCCGATCCCGGAAGAGTTTCGCGCCGCCATCGGCAACCGCATCTACGGCTGTGACGATTGCCAGCTGGCCTGCCCCTGGAACAAGTACGCCCAGCGCAGCGCGCTGCCCGATTTCGATGAGCGCCACGGCCTGGGAACGGCCAGCCTGCTGCAGCTGTGGGCCTGGGACGAGGCCGCCTTCTTGCGCCATACCGAGGGCAGCGCCATCCGCCGCATCGGCATCGGCCGCTGGCGGCGCAACCTGGCGGTGGCCCTGGGCAATGCCTGGCGCGAGACCGGCGACGTGGCCCTGGCCCAGGCCCTGCATCAAGCGCTGCCGGCGGCCGACGCGCTGCTGGCCGGGCACATCCAGTGGGCGCTGGCCCAGCGCCTGCTGCCTGCGCTCTGATCCGATGCCCACCGCACAGACAGGGCTGGCGGCTGGCTGCCATCATGCAGGCCCGTCATCCGCAAAGCCGTCCATGCAACGCCGATTGTTTGTGCTGGGTCTGGCCGCCAGCCCCGCCGTGTCCCATGCCATCGAAGAACCCGACTACACCGTTGAGCGCACGCTCGACGAGGCGTCCGCCATCGAGCTGCGCCGCTACGCTGCCTACACCGTGGCCGAGGTCACGGTGCCCGGCCCGGCTGATGCGGCCGGCAATGCCGCCTTCCCGATCCTGGCCGGCTACATCTTTGGCGGCAACCAGGGTGCCCGCAAGCTGGCGATGACAGCGCCCGTCACCCAGGCACCGCAGAAGCTGGCGATGACAGCACCGGTCACCCAGGCCGCGGCGGGCGACAGCTTCGTGGTGCAGTTCGTGCTGCCCAAGGGGGTGACGGTGGACACCGCACCGGTGCCCAATGACAACCGTGTGCGTCTGCGCGAGGTGCCGGCGCGGCGGCTGGCGGCGGTGCGTTTCTCGGGCTTCTGGAACGACGCCAACTATGCCGAGCACCTGGCCAAGTTGACAGCCGCCATGCGCACAGCCGGGCTGCAGGCTGCTGGCGAGCCGGTGCTGTCGCGCTACAACGCGCCGATCACGCCGTGGTTCCTGCGCCGCAACGAGATCTGGATCGACGTGGCCTGACCCGGCACCACCATCAGGTGTGGGTCACCCAGCTGGCATGCGCGTCGGCATCCAGGTGGGGCAGGGTGTTGAAGGTGACCAGCGCAAGTTGCTTGGGGTTGACCGCGAATTCGCTGACGGCGCTGTTGCGGATGCGCAGGTTCAGCGCAATGCTGGCCTCGGCCGGCGCGCCCAGCACCTGGGCCACCACGGTGGAGATCGGCCCCCCGCTGCTGACCATCAGCACGTCGCCATCGGCCTGGGCCCGCACCCGGGCCAGCGCGTCGTGGATGCCGGCGACGAACTCGGCATAACTGGGCATGCCCTGCGGCTGGGTGCGGCCGGCCATCCAGGCGGCCAGGCCCTCGCGCAGGATGCGGAAGTGCTGGCGGTAGGCCTCGGGGGTGTCGGCAGCGGTTGCAGCACTCGGTAGCGGCTGCGGATGCACCGCAGCGATCACCGCATGGCTGTCGTACTCATTCAGACCGGGCAGTTGCAGCGCGGGCTGGCGCTGGCCCAGGCCGTCGGCAATGGCGTCATAGCTCTGGATCTGGCGTTGCAAGGTGCCGGTGTAGACCGCCGCGAACCGGCGCCGCTTGCCGGCGAAGTAGGCGCCCAGACGCTGGCATTGCTGCACGCCCAGCGCACTGAGCTGGTCGTAATTGGCGGCGCCGAACGAGGCCTGGCCGTGGCGCACAAGGTAGAGGGTTCCCATGCGGCGGCATTGTGGCCAGCGCCCTGGGGTGGTCTTGTCGCAGCGGCGACCGGGACGGCTACACCACTTTGGTGCGGCCGCCGGCGCCGGATTGGTGCGCAGGGCGGCTTGCGGCCCAAAAAAAACCCCCCGGCGCATCACGCCGAGGGGTTGGACCAAAGGGCAGATGCCCTGCTGAGGAGATAGAAAGACACTGTTGCAGAGTGTCTACCTCCCAACAGCAAACGCCGTGCCCGGCAGCGGGGCCGGGCTGTCAGGCCGCCCGCTCCACGTGGCCGTGGCGGGTGTACAGGAAGTCGAGCACCTCCTTGCGGCAGTGCACATAGCCGGGGTCCTCGGCCAGCGCCACCCGGTCGCGCGGGCGCGGCAGGTCCACGCTGAGGATCTCGCCGATGGTGGCCGCCGGGCCGTTGGTCATCATCACGATGCGGTCACTCAGCAGCACCGCCTCGTCCACATCGTGGGTCACCATCACCACGGTGCTGTGGGTGCGGGCCACGATCTTCAGCAACTCGTCCTGCAGGTGGGCGCGGGTC
>JARXAJ010000104.1 GCA_029865965.1 Aquabacterium sp. | reverse complement strand
GCACCGTGTTGTCTTGCGGCTTTGATTCGGTGCCGTTAGATCTGGGCGTGCTGTTCCTGCAGGCGGATGCGTTGCAGCGCTTCGGCCAGCCGCTGCAGCGGGTGCAAGGCCGGGTGCTGCGCATGCGCGGCGGGGTATCGGGCGGCACGGCCGCCAGCCTGCGCGGCCACGCCCTGGCGCTGGGCTGGCCACCCAGCCGGGCGCTGATCGGCCGGCTGGCGCTGCCGCAGCCAGGCCTGGGGCCCTGTTGGCGCCTGCGCGAGACAGGCAGCGTGAACCTGCGCTTCACGGGGCAGACGGCATACGGCCGCAGCCTGGCCGCCACGGTGCACGGCGACCGCGACCCGGGCCATGGCCGCACCGCACGCATGCTGGCCAAATCGGCGCTGCGCCGTCTGCAGGCCCATGCCGGCCTGCGTTTCAGCCTGGTCGCCTGACATGGCCAAGCCCGTGCCGCGCTTGAGCGCCGAACAGATCGAAGCCGTGATCGCCACCGCCTGGGACGACAAGCCGCCGTTTGACAAGGTGCTGCGCCAGCATGGCCTGAACCCTGGCCAGGTGGTGCAACTGCTCAAGCGCGAGCTGACGCCTAACGCCTTCAGGGTGTGGACGGCGCGCAGCCGCGGCAAGCCGGGGCGTTGACATGGCCGGTGCGGCATGCGCCGCGCAGGCCGGTCAGTTGGCGGTGGTGTTGTGCACCAGCAGATCGGCGGCAGACTTTCCGGAAGCCAGCGCGGCCTTGAACCAGTTCGGCCGCTTGCCGATGCCGCTCCATTGGTGGCCGGCATCGTCCTGGTACTTGGCCTGCGACGGCCGCTTGGTGGCCGTGGCCGGTTTGCTGACCTCGGCACGCTTGCCGGCAGCCTTGGGCTTGGCCGCCGCACTGGCCCCACCGAACAGGTCCTGCGTTGTCAGCCCGTAGTGGGCGATGGCCAGCTGGATGCGGGCGACCACGTCGGCCACCTCCTTGGCCTTCAGGGTGTCGGCCTCTTGTTGCAGCTTGCGGATCTGGGTTTGGATCTGGGTGTATGTTTTTGCCATCTTGTTGGGTCTCGCTGTGGTGTACGTGGGCGCGCTGGCTGGGCGCTGCCGGCTGCCTGCCGGTCTTGAGCCCACTCCCTGGCGCGCATGGTATGCCCGCGGGCAGTCTCAATCCGCAGCGACGCAATGGAACAACCCTGAATGACCGGTGGTCTTCCTGGCGTCCTGGCTGCAAATGCGGGTCTGGTGCGGTCAGTTTCAGCGCAGCGCATCGGGGTCGGTCACGAGGCCGGTGCGGTCCTTGTGGCTGATGTGCTGAGGCCGATGCGCCAATCGCGTTGTGGTGGCGAACAAGCCCACCAGGCCCGCGCTCGGTGTGCCGGCACAGTCGGTCATCGGTCAGTGTGGTAACCCGTGCAGCCGCGTCGTCTGCGTCCTAGGTGCCTTCCCGGATGGGAGGTGTCTGGTGGCTTGCTGACGCTACAGTGGCTGCATGAACACACGCATCGTGCTGGCCCGCCGGCCAACAGCCTGGGTCGACGAGACCTGCTTTGCCTTCGAGCACGTGGCCGACCCCGAGATCGGCCCTGAAGACGTGCTGCTGCAGGCCGTCTACCTGTCGCTCGACCCCTACTTGCGTGGCCGCATGAATGAAGGGCCGTCGTATGCGCCGGGCTTTGTGCTGGGGCAGCCCATCGTCTCGCGGGTGGTGGCGCGGGTGATCGCCTCGCGCAATGCGCGCTTTGCGGTGGGCGACCATGTCTGGGGTTTTCTCGATTGGGCCGAGCGGGTGCGGGTGCCGCGTGGTGAAGGTCTGCACAAGATCGACCCCGCGCTGGGTCGCGTCAGCCATGCGGTGTCGGTGCTGGGCATGCCCGGGCTCACCGCCTGGGTGGGCGCCATCCAGATCGGCCAGCCCAAGCCGGGTGACACGGTGTATGTGTCGTCGGCCGCCGGCGCGGTGGGGCAGCTGGCCGGGCAGTTTGCCAAGCGCGCAGGGGCATGGGTGGTGGGCTCGGTGGGCAGCGACGCCAAGCGCGACCACCTGCTGGCACGCGGTGGCTTCGACGCCGTCTTCAACTACAAGACCACGCCGCCCGACGAAGCCCTGCGCACCCATTGCCCGCAGGGCATCGACGTCTACTTCGACAACGTGGGTGGCAGCACGCTGGAGGCAGCGCTGCGCCATGCCAATGTGGCGGCACGCTTCCCGGTGTGCGGCATGATCTCGGCGTACAACACCGACAGTGACGCCGGCATCCGCGGCCTGCAGGCGGTGCTGACCAAGCGCATCACCATGACCGGCTTCATCATCTACGACCATGTGCACCAGCTGCCGGCTTACCTGGCGCGGGTGGCGCCCTGGGTGCGCAGCGGCGCCATCTGGTTCGATGAAGACATCGTGCAGGGCATCACCCAGGCGCCGGCCGCGCTGGTGGGCATGTTCCAGGGTGATGCCATGGGCAAGCGCCTGGTGCAGGTGGCGCCAGAGTAGCGCGCACCGCGGCGCGCGCCTTGTCAGGATTCCTGCGGGATCTTGGCTTCCTTGATGGCCTGCCCGTAGGCCGCCAGCTGCTCAACCAACAAGCGCGCAAAGGCCTCTTGCGGCCCCGGCCGCAGCACCAGGCCGGCCTTGTCGGCCGGGGGGCGCATGTCGGGCAGGGCAATCGCATCGCGCAGGGCCTTGGCCAGTGCGGCCGACACCTCCCTGGGCGTGGCCGCCGGCACCACGAAGCCGCCCCAGGGCACCACGTTGACCAGCGGCATGCCGGCCTCGCCGATGGTGGGCACGTCGGGCATCAGGCTGCTGCGCTCGGGCAGCAGCACGGCCAGCGGGCGGAACTTGCCGTCCTTGAGCAGCGCCGGCATCACCGCAGGCGATGTCCACATCATGTGCACCCGCCCGCCCACCATGTCGATCACCGCCTGCGATTCACCCTTGTACGGCGCGCTGACCATGTCGGCGCCCGTGGCTGTCATCAACTGGGCGGCCGCCAGCAAGGCGGTGGAATTGCCCGACGCATAGCTGTACTTGCCCGGGTTGGCCTTCACATGGGCCAGCACCTCGGCCAAGGTCTTGCCCGGCAGGGATTCATGCACCATCAGGTAGAAGCTGAAGGTCATGAACTGCGTTAGCGGGGTGAAGTCTTTGAGGGGGTCGTAGCCGGCGTTCTTGCGCACATTGGGCACATACGACAGGGCCGACGCGGTGGCCAGGTACACGGTGTGGCCGTCGGGGGCAGACCGCAGCAGCTCTTGCGCCGCCAGTGCGCCGTCGGCCCCGGGCTTGGGTTCCACCGTGACGGGCTGCTTCAGCGCCGCCTGCAGATGGGTGGCCAGGCTGCGCGCAATGATGTCGGTGGCGCCGCCGGCGGTGAAAGGCGTGAGGATGCGGATCGGCTTGCTGGGCCAGGCCGCCTGGGCAGGGCTGGCCGCCGGCAGAGCCAGGGCGGTGGCGGCCAGCATCAGCTGGCGACGTGTGGGGTTCAGTTGCATGCTGTGTCTCCGCAGGCTTGGCACATGCCGCTGCAGATTGTTGGCGCCACTGCCACAGCGGGCCAGCCGGGGAAACGCGGGCCTGCCGCGCAGGCTTTCAGTCTCGGAAACTGCTGGGCGCGCCAGGTTCCAGCCGCTTCAGGAAACCCTGCCATTCACGCGCATGGGGGTCGGGCTGGCCGGGCAGGCGCTTGTTGCTGCCGCTTTCATACTGCAGCGCGGTGCGCTCGGCCACGTCGTGCGGCACCGGGTGCACCGGCTGGCCGCTGGCCTGGATGGCCAGTTGCACCTTGCAGGCGCGGTCGAGGTTGTGCATCAGGATGAAGGCCTCGGCCACGGTGCGGCCCAGTGTCACCAGGCCGTGGTTGCGCAAGATCAGCGCCTGCGCCGTGGGGCCCAGGTTGGTGACCAGGCGGTCGCGCTCGGCCAGGTCGAGCGCAATGCCCTCGAACGCGTGGTAAACCACCCGGTTGTAGAACTGCAGCGCCCATTGGTTACAGGGCTGCAGGCCGCTTGCCAGCGACGACACCGCCACGCCCGCCACGGTGTGGGTGTGCAGCACGCAGGCGGCGTCATGGCGGGCGGCATGCACCGCGCTGTGGATGGTGAAGCCCGCCGGGTTCACGTCGTGCGGTGAGTGGCCGACGATGCGCCCGTCCAGATCGATCTTGACCAGCGACGATGCGGTGATGTCGCGGAACAGCCAGCCATAGGGGTTGATGAGGAACTGGTCGTGCCGGCCGGGCACCCGTGCCGAGATGTGGGTGTAGATGCTGTCGTCCATGCCGCACAGCGCCACCAGGCGGTAGGCGGCGGCCAGGTCTTGGCGCACCAGATGCTCGGCGTCAGAGACATCGGCCAGACCGGCGGTGCTGGGGTTGGCAGTCATGGCAGGCGTGGCCGGTTGGGGGCTGGTCGGTCAGGCAGATTGGTCTTGGCGCGGCATCGTGGCAGGCCGCAGGTTCTTGCCAAGGTACGGCTTCAGGGCGTCGATGCCTTCCTTGACCGAGAAACCGTTGACGGCCAGCTTGCGGGCGAAGCCGTCGGCCAGTACTTTCAGCTCTTCAACGCGGCGCTCGGCGATGGCGGCGTCGGTTTGGGCCAACAGGCGCTGCAGGTCGGCCATGGCCAGGCCGTCGAGGGTGGTGGGGAGCTTGGGTGCGGTCATGTGTGGGAGGTCAGCGACGGGCTTGGAGGACGTGGGGGCGGGAAGCGCAAGGCTTGAAACGGCAAAGGGCCTGGCGCGTGCGCCAAGCCCTCTCTGGAATCTTGCTTTTCTGGTGCCGGTGACCGGAATCGAACTGATGACCTTCGCATGACGAACCCGATCAGAATCGTATGCACTGCTGGAACTTGGCACCGCTTGACCTGTGGAGCCAAGTGCAGGGTGGCTTGCTGTGCGTCTGGGATCGGGCTGTGAAGGTTTGAGCGATTCACGCTTCAACAGCACATGGTGAATCTACCATGACCTTTTCACCACCGGGGCGGCTTGCTCTGAACCGGACGTGCCACAGCTGGCTGTCTGGCGGACGCGTCTTGAACTTGAGCGTGGCCAACAGTCGGCTGGTTCGTGGATGGCGTTGGACTCACTTTGCCACTGTCAGACGTGGTCCACAGCCATTCGGTTGCTCTGCTCTTTTCGGCAGGCCTGCGCCCCAGTGTGGTCCAAGTTTCATTGGGCTGGTTTGACGAAGCGCGGACCGCAAGCACCAGTCGATGGTGAACGTCAACCAGACGCAACTTCGTCCTTCGCCTCTTGGCAACGCGGTGCTTGTCATCGACTTGGCCCGCCACGCCGATCCAACCAAGCTGTCCTTGAACCCGCTGCACGGTGGTACCGACGCGCAGCGCAACCTGCTCGCCAACATCGGCGCGGCCTTGCGGCAACGCCAGCCCACGGCGCAGCATTTCAAGGAGCGCGCCTACTGGGGCCGTCTGCTGCGCTGCAGATGCGACCGCATCGCACCGGTCATCGCGCCGCTTCCGGCGTCTCATGGCTTCTGGTAACGGGGTAACAGCTACACATGTGTCAAGTCCCACATGTTTATAAACGCGCTTGACGAACAGCTCTGGCCCATGGGCCTGCCATTGCTTGAGCGCTTGAATGGCGCTTTGTTGAATCAGCGCGCGCTGCGGGATGTAGTTGTTGTAGGCGGTGAGATATTGGCTGAGCGTGATATCAAGGTTGGCAGAGCTGGCGAAGCGGGTCTACTTGCCCAGGACGCTGATGCGGCCGTTGAAGCGTTCTACCATACCGTTGGTCTGGCGGTGCCTGGGTTGGCAAAGCCCGTTAATCTCTTTCTTCCGCCTTAAGGAAGTTTAAGTACGACCAGGTCGTTTATGAAGGCTTGAATGTTGGCCTTTATCGCGCCTTCACTCGCAAGCTTTAACCGTTCGGCGCCAATAAAGGCATCAGACACTGAAGCAGTGTGACCGATTTGGATCACTCGGCTATAAACATCTTTGCGAGACTGAGTTTCAATGAGGGAGTAACGGACTGTAGATGTTACTGTCATATCGAACCCCATCATTGGTTGGTCTAACCGCGTTAGATCCGCAGTGAGCTGATACTTGCTACCGGCAACAATCTTACTGAACATGCCAGCGTTTTCAAGTGATTGCTCGAGCGCGCGCCTGAATCCATCGCTGGAAACTTGCGAGGTCCACATCGGATTGGTTTCTTTGCCGCCGGTTACGTCGGCGACACCAACACCGTTCTTGAGTACTGGATTCGTCTGGGTTATAGGCAATGCAACGGCCATTCTTTCAACAGCCGCTGGAGTGGCGCAGCCAGCTAAAACGCTGACCGAAAAAACAATGAGTAAGATTTTCATCTTTAATCTCAAGTGCACTTCTTGCTTGTGCTAGCCACCTGAAGAGCGTCATATTCACCCTTCAGGCGTGAGAGTTCTGCTTCTTGCTGTTTAGTGCCGCCGAGCGCAAAGAGAGCGGGCCAGAATAACAGCAACCCAACTCCCAGAATTGCTTTGTCATTGTTGGCAGCTTCATCCAATCGACCAGTGAGTTGACCAACCCGCCCATTAATGCGTAAAAGCTCTTGGCGCAATTGGTCACAGTCATAGCTTGAATACTGAATTGGTGAAACATAAGTAGTTACTACATCTTTGCCAGCAGTGGCGCATCCAGCCACCAATGCAGTAATTGTTGTGTAGGTAACGAGCCTGATAAGCGTCTTATTCACTTTTGGTTCTCCGAATCATGGATTATAGGTCTATGCGATCAACGGGACGGTCCCCATTTCGAATTTGGCTGTAGAACCAAAGAGTAGCGTTTCGCAGGGCGCGATAGAAGATGTGGATTTAATTGGTGTTGAGTCCTTGATATTTCTAGGGCGCGTGGTCATTATTGGCTTGTCCGGTGGCTAATTTCACCCGTGATACGGTTAACAGGGGTATTGATCATTTGCGCGCTCATCAGGGAGCGATTTTCAAGTTGGGCCGGCGGCCGTCACATATCCCACTGCGCTATTGCTGGCGGCACCTACCCCCTAATTCGGCCCCTCCCCCCCCCCCACTGCACCGCATACGCATTCAACAACCGCCAATACTCCGAACTCAGTTCCACCCGCACCGTGCGCCCGTCATCGCCGATCTTGTGGACCGTGATCCACCCTGTGGACTCCAGCCTGCGCAGGTGCAGGCGGATGCCCTTTTCGCTGTAGGGCAGCGCCAGATACAGCCGCTTCAGCAAGCCGGCCTGGGTGTCTGCGCTGTCGGTGGCCACCAGTTCCGCCAGCTTCATGAACACTTCGTAGCCCAGCTGCGTGCCTTCGGTTGGCAAATGTTGTCGCTCCCACTGCCGCAATGCCAGGCCATGCTGCGCGAGCCTGGCGATGTCCACACTTGTCACGTCATGAATATCAGTAAAAAGCTCTGAAGCTGTAAAGTTTTTGAATGGCAGGTAGGACATGTTGCTCAACTTCCTTGCTTTGGGCCAGCACAGATTGCGGTAATGGTTTCCGACGGTGCGGTGCGCGGTGTGACAGGCCCTGCCTCTGGCCACCCACCGCTGCACCGGCACACCAGAGACGCCGTCCGGGCGGATAGGTCAGGCTGCGACGCGATGAAAAGTCAGCGGCGCCCGGTGATCGTGGCTCTCTTAGCGCGTGTGATTTGCGGCATCTCAGGCAGTTGACGGGCTGTTCTGGCGCTTAAAAAGCGTTTAAATCAACACGTGTCGTCGACGCGCCGCCGCCCGGTGCAGCGGTCAACCTTTGGAGAACCGCCCTGGAAGCACCTGCGCCCGCCCGGGTTGCGCGTTGGCAGTGGCAGCCACCTTCGGCCCGCTGGTGCTTGGCATTGCGCGGCCTGCTGCCCGTCCTGCTGTCTTGCTGCCTGCTGGCCGGCCACGCGCCTGTGGCTGCCCAATCGGCTGGCGCCGATCTGGCCAGCTTGCTGCGTGATGCCCAGGTGGTTTTCGACCGGGGTGACTTCCGGCTTGCCCAGGGCCTGGCCGAGCAGGCACTGGCCCAGGCCGAGCGGTCCCAGGGTGGCCACAGCCTGGCGGCGGCACAGGCCTTGTCGTTGCTGGCTTCGGCCCTGGCCAGCCAGGAGCAGACAGACCGCGCACTTGCGCTGCGGCAGCGCGCCTCGGCGACGCGTGAAGCAACACTGGGTCCGCGGCACCCCGATGTGGCCATCAACCTGGTGCAACTGGGTGCCAGCCATCTGGCGCTGGCCCAGTTCGACCAGGCCTTGCTGCACCTGCAGCGTGCGCTCGCCATCAGTGAAGAGGCGCTGGGCCCCGACCACCCGACAACGGCCCTGGCGCTCAACCAGCTCGGCATGGTCCATCTCAAGCTGGGCCGCCATGCGCTGGCCCTGTCGCTCAGCCAGCGGGCGCTGGCCATCAATGAGCAGGCGCTGGGTGCCGACCACCCGGGCACCGCCTTGGCGGCAGAGTCTGTCGGCCGGGCCTTGGCAGGATCTGGCCAGTACGCGCAGGCGGTGGCGGCAGGCCAGCGGGCACTGGCGATGCGCGAGCGTGCGCAGGGCGCCGGCCATCCCGATCTGGCTGCGTCCCTGGGCCATCTGTCCTATGCCCACAGCCGGCTGGGCCAGCATGACCAGGCACTGGCGCTGCGGCTGCGCGCGCTCGCCATCCAGGAACGGGCCTTCGGACCCGACCAGCCCATCACCGCGCACGGCCTGGGCAA
This sequence comes from Aquabacterium sp., assembly GCA_029865965.1. Classification (GTDB taxonomy): domain Bacteria; phylum Pseudomonadota; class Gammaproteobacteria; order Burkholderiales; family Burkholderiaceae_C; genus Pseudaquabacterium. Next base: position 1,086 of record JARXAJ010000104.1, on the reverse strand, counting down.
CCTGGCGCAGACCCATGTGGCCCTGGGGCAGCGGGACAAGGCGTTGCCGTTGCAATTGCGCGCCGTGGCGATCTTCGAGCGGTCCCTGGGACCGCTGCACCCGGACACAGCCGGTGCGCTGATGAACCTGGCCGCCACTTACGGCGCGCTGGCCCAGCACGACACGGCGCTGCCATTGCAGCAGCGCGCGCTGCTGATCTATGAGCAGCAGTTGGGCCCCGACCATGCCACCACCGCCCAGTCCCTGAACAACCTGGCCTATACCTATGCCCGGCTTGGTCAGCACGACAAGGCCGTGCCGTTGCGGCGGCGCGTGCTGGCTGTCAATGCGCAGGCGCTGGGTGCCGACCATGCCTTCACCGCCATCGCGTTGAGCAACCTGGCCCAAAGCCTGGCCGCATTGCAGCAACACGACGAAGCCCTGCCGCTGCAGCGCCGTGCGCTTGCCAGCCGCGAGAAAGCGCTGGGCCCCATGCACCCGGCCACGGCCACCAGCCTGCACAGCCTGGCCCAGATGCACCTGGCGCTGGGCCAGCCTGATCTGGCGCTGCCGTTGAACCAGCGCGCCCTGGCCATCCGTGAGCAGGCCTTGGGCCCTGTCCACCCCGACACCGCCACCAGCCTGGCCAGCCAGGGCATGCTGCAGGCGGCGCTGGGCCAGCCCGGCCAGGCCCTGCCGCTGCTGCAGCGCAGCTTTGCCATCCATGAGCAGGCCTACGGCACCCAGCACCCCAGCACGGCGCTCACGCTCAGCCAGCTGGCCCTGCTGCACCTGTCGCTGGGCGACCGGCCGTTTGCGATTGCGCTGCTCAAGCAATCGGTCAATGCCTTGCAGACGATGCGTGAGCGGGTGGCGGGCATCGGCCAGGCCGAGCTGCGCAGCTACACCGACACGGTGGCCTCCACCTACCAGCGCCTGGCCGAGGCGCTGACCGACGAGGGCCGGCTGCCCGAGGCGCAGCTGGTGCTGGACATGCTCAAGGAAGACGAGCAGTTCGAGTTCATCCGGCGCAGCCCGGGCGAGAACCCCGGTCGCACCCGCATCGGCTACAACACGGTGGAGCAGGGCTGGTCTGAGCGCTACCG
>JARXAJ010000061.1 GCA_029865965.1 Aquabacterium sp. | reverse complement strand
GCCCTGGGCAGCGCGGCGGCCGGTGCGGCCATGGCCTGGGCGGTGTGGCATTGGCTGTGGCTGCGTGCTGTGGCGGCCCAGCCGGCGGAGGCCAGCGCCCGGCTGGCCGAGTTGCAGTCGCGCATCCGCCCGCACTTCCTGTTCAATGCGCTGAACACCGCGCTGGCCCTGGTGCAGGTGGACCCGCAGCGGGCCGAGGCGGTGCTGGAAGACCTGGCCCAGCTGTTCCGCGTGGCGCTGGCCGAGGCCGGCAGCGCGGTGACGCTGGACGAGGAGATCGACCTGGCCCAGCGCTATCTCGCCATCGAGCAGCTGCGCTTCGGCGACCGCCTGCAGCTGGTGTGGGACCTGGACCCGGCCGCCGCCAGCGCCAGCGTGCCGCCGCTGGTGCTGCAGCCGCTGGTGGAAAACGCGGTGCGCCACGGCATCGAGCCGTCACTGGCCGGCGGCCGCGTGGTCGTCAGCACCCGCGCCAGCCGGGGCATGGCCATCGTGATGGTGACCAACACCCTGCCCGAGACACCCGGCCCGTCGGGCAACGGCATCGCCCTGGCCAATGTGGCCGAGCGGCTGCGCCTGTTGCACGATGTGGCTGCCACGCTGCACTGCGGCGTGGCGCATGGCCTGTACAACGCCCGCATCGAGGTGCCGCTGTGAGCGACGCGACACCGGCGCCGCAGCCCGCGCCGCTGCCACAGCAGCCGCTGCGGGTGCTGATCGTCGACGACGAGCCGCTGGCCCGGCTGCGCCTGCGCGGCCTGGTCGATGCCAACCCGCTGCCCGCGGCCCAGGTGGTGGGCGAAGCCGGTGATGCACCGCAGGCCCTGGCCTTGCTGGCCCGCACGCCCTGCGACCTGGTGCTGCTCGACATCGTGATGCCCGGCGGCAGCGGCCTGCGGCTGGCCGATGTTTTGCGCCGCGCCGCCGCAGGCCCGGGCCAGGGCCGGCCGCCGATGGTGGTGTTCGTCACCGCCCATGCCGAGCATGCCTTGCGCGCCTTCGAGGTCGATGCGGCCGACTACATCACCAAGCCGGTGCGGCGTGAGCGGCTGCAGGCCGCACTGTTGCGGGTGGCCCAGCGCCTGGCGTCATCGGCCGCGACCGACGCCCCGCAAGTGCCGGTGCTGGTGGTCAGCGACCGCGGCCGGGTGCTGCGCGTGCCGCTGCCCGAGCTGCTGTACCTGAAGGCCGAGCTGAAGTACGTGACCCTGTGCAGCCTGCACGGCCAGTGGCTGCTGGATGAGCCGCTGGCCGACCTGGCCCAGCGCCTGGGCGATGGCTTCTTGCGCGTGCACCGCAATGCGCTGGTGGCGCGCAGGGCGGTGCGGGCGCTGGAGCGTGCGCCCGTGCCCGTCGCCGGCCAGGAGGCCGACGAGGGCTGGGTGGTGCGCCTGGTCAATGGCGAGGCGCTGGCGGTGTCACGCCGGCAGCTGCCGGCAGTGCGCGAGGCCCTTGCCGAGCCCGGCTGACCAGCAGCGCCCGGATCAGGGAATCAGGATGCTGCAACCGGTGGTGTTGCGCGCTTCCAGCTCGGTGTGGGCGCGGGCCACCTCGGCCAGCGGATAGCGCTGGTCGATGCGGATCTTCACCGCGCCGCTGCGCACCACGGCGAACAGGTCGTCGGCCATGGCCTGGCAGCTTTCCCGCGTGGCGATGTGGGTGAACAGCGTCTGCCGCGTCAGGTACAGCGAGCCCTTGCCGCCCAGGATGCCGGGCGCGAACGGCGCCACCGGGCCCGATGCGTTGCCGAAGCTGGCCAGCAGGCCGAAGGGCCGCAGCACGTTCAGGCTGCCGTCGAAGGTGTCCTTGCCCACCGAGTCGTACACCACCTTCACACCCTGGCCGCCGGTGATGTCCTTGACCCGGGCGACGAAGTCCTCGCTGCGGTAGTTGATGGCGTGGCTGGCGCCGTGTTCCAGCGCCAGCTGGCACTTGGCGTCGCTGCCGGCGGTGGCGATCAGTTGCAGGCCCAGCGCCTTGGCCCACTGGCAGGCGATCAGGCCCACGCCGCCGGCGGCGGCATGGAACAGCACATGGTCCCCGGCCACCAGGCCTTCGACCGGCAGCGTCTTCTTCAACAGGTACTGCGCGGTCAGGCCCTTGAGCATCATCGCCGCGCCGGTGTCGAAGCTGATGTCGTCGGGCAGCTTGCACACGGTGCGTGCCGGCATCACCCGGGCCTGGCTGTAGCTGCCCGGCGGGTTGCTGGCATAGGCGGCGCGGTCGCCCACGGCCAGATGGGTGACGCCTGCGCCCACCGCCTCCACCACGCCGGCGGCTTCCATGCCCAGGCTCAGCGGCAGCGGGTTGGCATACAGGCCGGTGCGTTGGTACACGTCGATGTAGTTCAGGCCGATGGCATGGTGGCGGATGCGGATCTCGCCAGGGCCGGGCTCGCCGACGGGCAGGTCGACAAGCTGCATCTGCTCGGGGCCGCCGTACTGCTGGATCTGGATGGTCTGGGGCATGGTGGGTCTCCTTGTCTGCTGAAACGGGCCGCCAGCGTAACCGCTGGCGCCATCCGTTGCAGGGCGGGGCCTGACCGCGTGGGCGCCCACGGCATGGGCAGGCCTGCACAAGCCGCAGCCGCCACAATCGCGGCCCATGCCGCCCCACCTGCCGTCCCCATGGCCCTGAACACCCGCCTGGCGCTGATGCTCAGCGTGCCGCCGCTGCTGTGGGCCGGCAACGCGGTGGTGGGCCGCATCGCCATCCAGTCGATCAGCCCGCTGTGGTTGAACGCGCTGCGCTGGGCGATTGCGTTGGCCATCTTGCTGCCGCTGGGCTGGCGGGCCTTCGGCACGCCGCAGCGCCGCGCCCAGCTGGCCGCGCGCTGGCCGCACCTGCTGCTGCTCAGCCTGACCGGCGTCGGGGCCTACAACGCGCTGCAGTATGTTGCGCTGAAGACCAGCACGCCGCTGAACGTGACGCTGATCGCCGCCAGCTCGCCGGTGTGGATGCTCGCCATCGGCGCGGCGGCCTATGGTGAGCGGCCGCGCCGGGCCCAGCTGTGGGGCGCGGTGCTGTCGCTGGCCGGCGTGGCGGTGGTGCTGTCGCGTGGCGAGCCCGGCGCGCTGCTGCGGGTGCAACTGGTGCCGGGTGACGTGCTGATGCTGGGCGCCATCATCTGCTGGTGCGTCTACAGCTGGATGCTGGCGCGCCCGCCCGCGCTGATGCGCCCGCCCGAACGGCCCGACTGGCACTGGGCCGAGTTTCTGTGCCTGCAGATGGTGCCCGGCCTGCTGTGGGCCACCACGTTTGCCGGCATCGGTGAATGGCTGCAGCCGGGTGCGCACACGGTGGCCTGGACGCCGGCCCTGCTGGCGGCGCTGCTCTACGTGGGCATCTTCCCGTCGCTGGTGGCCTACCGCCTGTGGGGCCTGGGCGTGGCGCAGGCCGGGCCGACCGTGGCTGCGTTCTTCGGCAACCTGACGCCGCTGTTCGCCGCGCTGCTGGGCGCGGCCGTGCTGGGGGAATGGCCGCAGGCCTTCCACGGCCTGGCGTTTGCGCTGATCGTGGCGGGCATCGTGGTGTCGAGCCGGCCGGTGCGCACTGCATGAGGTTGCCGGGCCGGGTCTGCCCTGGGGACCGCTGGGCGCACCCGCCCGGCGAGGGGTTGACATGAAGCGCCTGGCCCAGGCGCCCAACCTGGCGATTGCCACGCTGTGGGCCGATGTGCTGAACGGCGCCGGCCTGCAGGTCAGCGTGCAGCGGGCCTATGCCAGCGGCATCGCCGGCCAGATCCCGCCCGATCAGGCCCTGCCCGAGCTGTGGCTGGCTGATGGGGCGCGCTGGGCCGAAGCCCGCGCCCTGCTGCATGGCCTGCAGCACCCGGTGGAACGGCGCTGGGCCTGCCCGGGCTGCAGCGAGGTGATCGACGGCCCGTTCGACCAGTGCTGGCAGTGCGGCGCGGCCATGCCGCCGCCGCCCGCCTGAGCCCTGGCACCTTCGCGACTGCGGCGGCCGCCGGCCGGCAACGACACTGCCCGCTCCCCCGACCCCGCGAGACAACGCCCCATGAACCGTGTCCTGGCCCACACCGGCGCCCGCTTTCCCATCGTGCAGGCGCCGATGGGCTGGATCGCCCGCACGCCGCTGGCCAGCGCTGTCTCACGCGCCGGCGGGCTGGGCATCATCGAGACCAGCAGCGGCGAGACGGCGGCCTGCTGCGACCACATCCGCCAGATGGTGGCGTTGGGCCTGCCTTTCGGCGTGAACCTGCCGATCCGCTTCCTGAAAGATGACGCCATGCTGCGCTTCGTCTGCGACAGCGGCATCCGCTTCGTCACCACCTCGGCCGGCAGCCCGGCCAAGTTCATCGCGCCGCTGCACGCTGCCGGCATCGTGGTCTACCACGCCGTGCCCACGCTCGACCTGGCGCTGAAGTGCCAGGACGCCGGCATCGACGGCCTGGTGGTCGAAGGCAGCGAGGGCGGCGGCTTCAAGAACCCCGAGGAGGTCAGCACCCTGGTGCTGCTGCAGGCCATCCGCGAGCGGGTGGATGTGCCGCTGATCGCCGCCGGCGGCATCGTCGACGGGCGCGGCATGGCTGCGGCCTTCGCGCTGGGTGCCGAAGGCATCCAGATGGGCACGCGCTTCGTGGCCAGCGCCGAAAGTCCGGTGCATGCCCACTACAAGCAGGCCATCATCGACGCGGCGGCCACCGGCACCTGGATGCTCAACACCAAGAGCACGCCCTGCATCCGCGCGCTGAAAACCGACTTCACCGCCACCATCCACCAGGCCGGGCTGATGGGCGCCGACGCCTTCCAGGGCATTCGTGGCGTGTACTTCGACGGCGACATGAATGCCGCGCCGGCGCTGGCCGGGCAGTCGGCCGGGCTGGTGCATGCCGTCAAGCCGGTGCAGCAGATCATCGACGAGATGGTGGCCGAGTTCCACGCCATCACCGCCCGCCTGGGCGCGCTGGCCGCCGCCGCCAGCTTCTGAACACCATCCAACGGAGACACCGCATGCAAGCACTCTTCTCACTGCAAGGCCGCGTGGCCCTGGTCACCGGCGGCTCACGCGGCATCGGCCGCATGATCGCCGAGGGCTTCCTGAAGCAGGGCGCCACGGTCTACATCAGCGCCCGCAAGGCCGCGGCCTGCGACGCCACGGCGGCAGAACTCAGCAAGATCGGCCCCTGTCACAGCATCCCCGGCGATGTGTCGACGATGGACGGCATCGCCCGCGTGGTGGCGGCGCTGCAAGACCGCACCAGCGCGCTCGACATCCTGGTCAACAACGCCGGCGCCGCCTGGGGCGCGCCGTTCGACGAGTTCCCCGAGAGCGGCTGGGACAAGGTGGTCGACCTGAACATGAAGGCGCCATTCTTCCTGACGCAGGCGCTGCACGGCATGCTGACGGCCAGCGCCGCCGGCGGCCAGCGCGCCAAGGTGATCAACATCGCCAGCATCGACGGCCAGAGCGTCAACCCCTGGGAGACCTACAGCTACGCCGCCAGCAAGGCCGGCGTCATCCACCTCAGCAAGCGCATGGCGCTGCGGCTCATTCAGGACGGCATCGTCGTCAATGCCATCTGCCCCGGGCCCTTCGCCAGCGAGATGAACAAGGACGCCCGCGACAACGCCGAGCAGGTGGCCAAGCGCGTGCCGGCCGGCCGTGTGGGTGCCGACGACGACATGGCAGCCGCCGCGGTCTACCTGGCCAGCCGGGCGGGCGACTATGTGGTGGGCACCACGTTGACGGTGGATGGCGGCATCAACCTGACGCGCTGAGCCCGCGCGTGGATCGCCGGCAGGCGATCAACGGCAGGCGTTGGCTCTGCCCGCATGCTTGCGGGCAAGCTCCTGAAGCGTCAGCGCTCGGCTGCACGGCGGATGTCGGCCAGGATGCGCCGGTGGATCAGGCCGCTGACCGGGCGGATCAGCAGCCAGCAGCCGGCCAGCCGGCGGCGCGCGCCGGGTCGTAAGCGCCGGCCGCATCCAGCAGCGCAGCCGGTGTGGCGTGGCTGCGGATGTGGTGAACTTCCTCAAACTGCCAGTGCGGCAGCCAGTCGTCGATCCATGCCATCCCGGCACCCTCACACCGACCCCCACACCATGACCCTGCTGATCATTCGCCACGGCGAGACACCCCTGAACGTGGCCCGGGTGATCCAGCCCGCTGACACGCCGCTGTCGCCCAACGGCCAGGCCCAGGCCCTGCTGCTGGCACAGCGCCTGGCCGGTGGGCAGCCGCTGCGCCCGGCGGGCATTGTCAGCAGCGACCTGCCGCGCGCGTTGCAGACAGCCCAGGCCCTGGCTGCTGCCACCGGCCTGGCCATCACCACCAGCGCGTTGCTGCATGAGCGCAACTTTGGCGACCTGCGCGGCCTGTTGTACGACAGCCTGGGCTTCGACCCGCTCACCCGCGAAGAGGGGCCGCCCAACGGTGAGTCGATCCCGCAGTTCGCGGCCCGCTGCGCCGCCGCCTGGGCCTGGGTGCTGCAGCAGCAGGCAGCGCTGGGCGGGCCGCTGGCGGTGGTGACGCACGGCCTGGTGATCCGCCAGTGGCTGCACAACGGCCCGCTGCAGGTGCCCCCGCAGCTGACGCTGCCAGACCGTTTGTCCAACACCTCACTGACCGTGGCATCGGCGGCCATGCCCTTCGCCGCCAGCCTGGTGGACTGCACCGTTCACCTGGGCGGTGCCGTGGTGGCCGACGCCAAGAGCCTGTCGGGCGGTTGACCGACCACGGCATCACCCCCCACAGGAGCGCCCCATGACCCCCACCGCCTTGCACCCCACCACCGCGCTCGTGACCGGCGGCGGCATCGGCATCGGCCGGGCCACCGCATTGGCCCTGGCCCGCGCCGGCCACCATGTCGTCGTCACCGACATCCTGGAAGCCGAAGGCCTGGCGGTGGTGGCTGCCATCTCCGCCGCTGGGGGCAGCGCCAGCTTTGCGGCGCTGGACGTGCGCTCCACCGACCAGGTGGATGCGGTGGTGGCCGCCACTGTTGCCACGCATGGTGCGATCGACGTGCTGGTGCTCAACGCCGGCATCGCGCACAAGGTGCCGCTGGCGCAGCTGAGCGACGCGCTGTGGGACCACACCGTCGACATCGACCTGAAGGGCATGTTCCGGGTGGCGCGTGCCGCGCTGCCGGCGATGCGGGCACGCCGCAGCGGCGCCATCGTCTGCCTCACCTCGCTGATGGGCCTGGCCTGGGGCTGGTCCGAGCATGTGCACTACTCGGCTGCCAAGGCCGGCGTCATCGGCCTGGTGCGCGGGCTGGCGGCCGAGGTGGCGGCCGATGGCGTGCGGGTCAACGCGGTGTCGCCCGGCTATGTGCGCACCGCCCAGCTGCTGTCGCAAGAGCATTCGCTGGGCCCGCAGGGCGTGGCGCTGGCCGCCGGCCGGGTGCCGCTGGGGCGGGTGGGCGAGCCCGAGGACATCGCCGACGTCATCGTCTTCCTGGCCTCGCACCAGGCGCGTTATGTCACCGGCCAGGTGATCGTGGCCGACGGCGGCCTGGCGATCAGCCCGCAATAGCTGGCCGATGGCGGGCTGGCAGCCCGCCCGCCGGCGCATCTGCGGGCCTGGCCGGCCCTGCCGTCACTTCCAGCCGGCGCGGTCGAACACCTTCTGCGCGGCCACGGTGGTCTTGGCCAGGTCGCCGATCGGCAGTGCATCGGGCCGGAACGTGCCCATGGCCACCAGCGTGGGGTTGGCCGCCACGCTGCCCTTGACCACCGGCCATTCATTGTTGCCATCGGCAAAGTAGGCCTGGGCCTCGTTGCTGGCCAGGTATTCCATGAACCTGACCGCATTGGCCTTGTTGGGCGCGTTCTTCAGCACACCGGCGCCCGACACATTGACATGCGTGCCCCAGCTGGCCTGGTTGGGCCAGACGATGCCCACCGCGCTCATCGCCTGCTGGTCGTCGGGCTTGGTGCTGCGCATCATGCGCGCCAGGTAGTAGGTGTTGCTGATGGTCACGCCGCATTCGCCGGCGGCCACCGCCTTGATCTGGTCGGTATCGCCGCCCTTGGGGCCACGGGCGAAGTTGGCCACCAGGCCGCGGGCCCAGGCTTCGGCCTGGGCTTCGCCTTCATGCGCGATCACTGCTGCGCCCAGGCTCAGGTTGTACGGATGGCTGCCCGAGCGCATGCACACCTGGCCCTTCATCGCCGGCTTGGCCAGGTCGGCATAGGTCTGCACCTGGGCCGGCTTGACGGCCGACTTGTTGTAGACGATGACCCGCGCCCGGGTGGAGAACGCCACCCAGGTGGGCGTGCGCAGCCCGGCCGGGATACGCTCGTCCAGCAGCTTGCTCTGCAGCGGGGCAAACAGGCCCAGGTTGTCGGCCACCTCCAGCCGCGCGGCGTCCACGGTGATCAGGATGTCGGCCGGGCTGGCCGTGCCTTCATTGTGGATGCGTTCGACCAGCTCGTCTTCCTTGCCGTCGAGCCGGTTGATCTTGATGCCGGTGGCCTTGGTGAAGTTGGCGTACAGCGCCTCGTCGGTCTGGTAGTGGCGGGCCGAGTACAGGTTCAGCACGGGCTGCTGGGCCGCCGCAGGTTGGGCTGCCAGGGTGCCCAGGGCAGCCAGGCAGGCGGCCACCAGGCCAAGGCGGCGGGACGGGGAGTGGGCGGAATAGGACATGGCGTTGGCAGAAGGACCGGGATGAAATGAAGTGCGGCAATCATAACAAGAACGATTCGTAATTGTGTTGACCTGGTGCAAAGCTGGCTGCCGCCACAGGCGCGGCATCGGCGGCTACAACCAGCCCACCCGCCTGAAGCGCCAGTACATCAGCGCGCAGGTGCTGCCGATCACCCCCAGCGCTGCCGGGTAGCCCCAGCGCGACTTCAACTCGGGCATGAATTCGAAGTTCATGCCCCACACGCCGACGAAAAAGGTGGCCACGGCAAAGATGCCGGCCCAGGCCGCCAGGCGCTTGGTCACTTCGTTGTCCTCGATGGCCACCATCGACAGGTTCACCTGGATGGCGGTGCCGATGGTGTCGCGGATGGTGTCGATGGACGTCTGCAGCCGCGCCAGGTGGTCGGCGATGTCGCGGAAGTACTCGGTGCTGGCCAGGCACACCGGCGGCACCCGCCCGCCGTAGAGCTTGCCCACCGCGTCCTGCAAGGGCACCACTGCATGGCGCAGCGTGGTGACCTTGTGCTTCAGCTCATACAGCCGCTCGATGTTGGCCCGGCCGGCGCCCCGGTCGAAGATCTGGCCCTCGATGGTTTCCAGCTCGGTCTCCATCGCATCGACCAGCGGGAAGTAGCGGTCAACCACCGCGTCCATCAGCGCATACAGCACGAAGCTGGCGCCCTGGCGCAGTTGTTCGGGCTCGTTCTCGCAGCGGTCGCGCACGCCCAGAAAGCCCTGGCTGCTGTTGTTGCGCACCGACAGCACGAAGTTGGGCCCGGTGAACACGCTCACCTCACCCAGGCGCAGCTCATCGGTGGGCGTGTACTCGATCAGGTGCAGCACGGCAAACACCGTCTTGCCGTATTCCTCGATCTTGGGCCGCTGGTGGCCGTGGCGGGCGTCTTCGACCGACAGGTCGTGCAGGCCGAATTCTTCCTGCATCAGCGCCAGCTCGTCGTCGCTGGGGTCGCGCAGCGCCACCCAGACAAAGCAGTCGGGCTGGGCCAGGTAGTCGCTGATGTCGGCCACCGGGATGTCGGCCAGCTTGGTGCCGGCGCGGTAGGCGGCGCAGTTGATCAGCATCGCCCGCCTCAGCCCGTCGTCAGCAGCCCGCGTGTCTCGATGAAGCGCACCACCTCGGCCAGGCCGGCGCGGGTCTTGAGGTTGCTCATCACATAAGGCCGGCGGCCGGCATGGTCGGGGCGCATGCGCTTCGTGTCTGCCTCCATCACCGCCAGGTCGGCGCCGACATAAGGCGCCAGGTCGGTCTTGTTGATCACGAACAGGTCGCTCTTGGTGATGCCGGGGCCGCCCTTGCGCGGGATCTTCTCGCCGGCGGCCACGTCGATGACATACAGCGTCAGGTCGCTCAGCTCGGGGCTGAAGGTGGCGGCCAGGTTGTCGCCGCCGCTTTCGATGAACACGATGTCGGCGTTGGGAAACTTGGCCAGCATGCGGTCAACCGCTTCCAGGTTGATCGACGCGTCCTCGCGGATGGCGGTGTGCGGGCAGCCGCCTGTTTCCACACCCATGATGCGCTCGGGGTCCAATGCGCCGGCCACGGTCAGCAGGCGCTGGTCTTCCTTGGTGTAGATGTCGTTGGTGACGACCACCAGGTCCCAGCGGTCGCGCATGGTCTTGCACAGCATTTCCACCAGCGTGGTCTTGCCCGAGCCCACCGGCCCGCCCACGCCCACGCGTAACGGTGGAAGCTTCTTGGTGCGGCCGGGGATGCTGTGCAAGTTGGTCATGACTGCCCCTCGTCCGATGCGTACATCGGCCGATCCCCCGAGGGGATGCGGGCCGGCTTGGGAGCGGCCCGGCGCTCGGCCCGCCCTTCGTTGCGATACATGGTTGAAGGTTCCTGAAAAGTCAGCTGCGGAAGAGCCGCGAGTATTGCGCCTCATGCCGGGCCGACAGGATGGCCAGCATCGGCGCCAGGTTTTGGCGTGCGGTGTCGCCGGCGGTGGCCGTGGCCAGCGCGGCGTCGACTGCTGCAGGCAAGGCCTGGGCCAGCGCGCCCAGCAAGCGCTGGCCGGCGCTCTGGCCCAGCGGCACCGACTTGACCGCCGCGCCCACCTGGTTCTCGGCCCAGCCGAAACCGAAGGCCAGCAGGGATTCACGCCGCGGTGCGCCGGTGGCGGCGGCGGCCAGCGCAAAGGCGATCGGCCAGGTGGGCGAGGGCTGCAGCGCGGCCAGCAGCGGCAGGCGGGCGTCGCCCGGGTGGCGCTGGCGCAGCCAGTCGGCCAGCGACCGGCCCATCTGCTCGGTCTGCTGGCGCATCTCGAAGGTCTCGCGGGTCTGCAGCGCCCAGTCGTTCAGGGCGATCAGCCGGTCCAGGTCATGCCGCTGCCAGGCATGCAGGGCACTGGCCAGCAGCGGCAGGTCGGCCCGCTGCAGGCTCAGGTGCAACTGGTCCTGCAGCCAGCGCGCAGCGCTGGCCTCGTCAGTGACCAGGCCCTGGTCGACAGCGGCTTCCAGTGCTTCGGAATAGCTGAAGCCGCCCACCGGCAGGGCCGGCGATGCCAGCCACATCAGCTGCAGCAGCGCAGCCGCAGGCAGCGGCCGGGGGCTGGGGCGCACACGGGGCATGGCCGGCGGGCGCCCGGTCAGTGGGAATGCCCGTGGTTGTGCTTGTCGGCGTTGCCGTGGGCATGACCGTGGTCGTGGTCGTGGTCATGGCCGCAATCCGGGCCGTGCACATGCGGCTCCGCTGCGGCGGCCACCACCGGCACCGCCAGCGGGCGCCCGGGTGCGGCGGGCGCATGGTCATGCCCATGGCCGTCGTCGTGCTGGTGGCCATGCCCATGGTCGTGCCCATGCCCATGCCCACCGCCGCCGTAAGCGCCACCCTCGGGCTCGAAGGCCGACTGCGTCTCGGTCACGATCAGGTGCTGCTGGCGCAGCATGTCGGCCAGCACATGGTCGGGCTCGAGCTTCAGGTGGTCGGGCTTCAGTTCCAGCGCCACATGGCGGTTGCCCAGGTGGTAGGCGGCGCGCAGCAAATCGAAGGCGCTGCCATGCTGTTGGCAGTGGCGCACCTCCAGCACCGGCTGCGGCGCGGCCAGCACCTGCACCAGTGAGCCGTCGTCGGCCACCAGCACATCACCGCCGCGCACCAGGGTGCCGCGCGGCAGAAACACGCCGAGCACCCGGCCCTGGCTGTCGGTGGCGTCGAAGCGGCTCTTCTGGCGCACATCCCAATCGAGTTGCACGGTGGCGGCACGGCGCACCAGCACGGCGGCTAGGCCGCGGCCCTGGGGAATGAGTTTGTTGACGGTCAGCATGGTTGGATTGTCGGGCAGGCGGCGCACGCCTGCAGCGCCGCCCTGGGTGTTCAAGTGCGCCACACCCGGGGCGGATGGGCGCCCAGCCCCCAGTGCAGCTGCCGCCAGGCGCCGCGCACGGCCTGCAGCAGGGCCATCACCGGCTCGACCCGGTGGCCCAGTGCGCGCAGCACCAGCAGGCTGGGATGGGGCGCGCTGACGCCGGCGGTGGTGGGCAGGGCGCTGGCATCGATCAGCGCGCGGGCGGCGTCCACCAGGGCTTCGGTGCGGTTGCGGTCCAGGGTTGTCGTGCCCGGGCCCATGCCTTCGGCCAGCCACAGGCTGGCTGACACGCTGTGGCCGGCCAGGCCCAGCGGGCTGTGCAGCAGCAGCGGGTCGTTGCCGTCGAACAGGCCGCGCTCCTGCCAGACACCGGGCAGGGTGATCTGCTGGCGAAAGCGCCCGGCATCAAACGCTGCGCCCGCTGCCGGCAGGCCCAGGGCCAGCACATCCCAGCCCAGCATCTGCGCCCCGGGCGACAGGTCGAAATGCAGCTGGTTGTGCGCCTGGCATTGGCGGTAGGCAATCGTCTCCATCGGCAGCCATTCCAGCCGCGCGCCAGCGGCCACGCGGGCCTGCACCGTCTGGCGCGCCAGCGCGCCGTCGCTGCGGTAGAAGCGGGTGGCACCGGGGGTGGTGATCACCGCATGGCTGCCGGCGTCCAGGTCGGCCTGCAGTTCCAGCACATCGCCGCCGACCACGCCGCCGGGCGGATGCACCAGCACATGGTGGCAGATGGCCTCGCCTTCCGGGTACAGCCGCTGCAGCACGCGCAGCGGGCCATGGTGCCGGTCATGCGCGGTGGTGCGCGCGCCGTCGCGGGTGTAGTGCAGTTGCAGGTGACCGAGCCAGCCCATGTCCCGGTCAATGCCCGCCTTGCGAGCCGCGGTGGGCCCAGCCGGTGATGCGCCGCTCCAGAATGGAGAAGAACTCGTACATCGCCATCGCCATCGCGCCCACCACCACCAGGCCGGCAAAGGCCAGGCCCATCTGCATGCTGCTGCCAGCGCTGACCAGCAGGTAGCCGATGCCCTCGTTGCTGGCGGTCATCTCGCTGACGGTGGTGCCCACGAAGGCCAGCGTGATCGCCACCTTCAGGCTGCCGAAGAAATACGGCAT
>JARXAJ010000058.1 GCA_029865965.1 Aquabacterium sp. | reverse complement strand
GCTGCCGGCAGCGGCCCCGCCCTTGGCCTGCAGCGCCACCACACCACCTTCGGCAAAGCCGCCGCCGATCACATGGGCGGCGTACTGGCTGCGGATGGCGGCCGCGGCAGGCAGCGCATCACGCGGGGCGAAGGGGTCGCTCTCGATGTGGTACGGGTAGTCGGTCGCCTTCACCCAGGGCAGGCTGTCGAGCGGCAGGCGGTAGCCCATCGGTGAATCACCCGGGTGCAGGTACATGCGCTCGTCGCGGAAGAACCACGGGCCGGTCTGCCAGCGGCTGCCTTCCTGTGCGGGCACGCCGTCCAGACCGTCACTGCGCTTGAGCGGCAACGCAAAGCCCACGGCATGCTCCAGCCCCTGCTCGAAGATGCGGCGCAGGCGGATGCGCTCCATCTCATCGTCCAGTTTCGAGTCGAACGGGTCGACATTGACCGGCAGCCGGCGCTCGCGCCACAGGTGGTACCAGGTGTCCTCGTAGCCGGCCTGCACATGCGTGTCGGTCACGCCCAGCCGCGCGCACAGCCCGGCCAGAAAGGTCTTGGCATGTGCGGACGTGTAGTGCGTGGGGTAGCGCTCGTCGGTGAACAGCGCGGGGTCGTGCCAGCAGGGCTGGCCGTCGGCGCGCCAGCAGATGCTGAGCGCCCAGCGCGGCAGCTGCTCGCCCGGGTACCACTTGCCCTGGCCGACATGCAGGAAGCCGCCGTCGGCATAGTGGGCACGCAGGCGGTTGGTGAGATCAGTGGCGAACAGGCGCTTGGTGGGGCCCAGGGCGTCGGTGTTCCATTCGGCGCCGTCGCGGTCGTCCACGCTGACGAAGGTGGGCTCGCCGCCCATGGTCAGGCGCACGTCGCCGGCGTCGAGTTCGGCGTCCACCTGGGTGCCCAGCGTCAGCACGGCGGCCCATTGCTCGTCGGTGTAAGGCTTGGTGACGCGCGGCGATTCCCAGATGCGGCTGATCTGCATGTGGTGCTCGAACGACACCTCGCATTCGTCGATTGCGCCCGAGATGGGTGCGGCGCTGCCTGGCGTGGGCGTGCAGGCCACCGGGATGTGGCCCTCGCC
This sequence comes from Aquabacterium sp., assembly GCA_029865965.1. GTDB lineage: Bacteria > Pseudomonadota > Gammaproteobacteria > Burkholderiales > Burkholderiaceae_C > Pseudaquabacterium. The sequence continues at coordinate 4,144 of JARXAJ010000058.1, read as the reverse complement.
GGCCATCAGGCCCGAGGTCGGGTCCAGGCCGATCCAGCCGGCGCCGGGCAGGAACACCTCGCACCAGGCATGCAGGTCGGTGAAGTCGACCTCGGTGCCGCTGGGGCCGTCGAGCGCCTTGACGTCGCTCTTGAGCTGGATCAGATAGCCCGAGACGAAGCGCGCCGCCAGGCCCATGTGGCGCAGCGTCTGCACCAGCAGCCAGCCGCTGTCACGGCAGCTGCCGCTGGCCAGGGTCAGCGTTTCTTCGGGCGTCTGCACGCCGGGTTCCATGCGGATGAGGTAGCGGATGTCCTTCTGCAGGCGCTGGTTGATGTCGACCAGGAAGTCGATGGTGCGGCGCTTGCGCACGTCCACCGTCTTCAGAAAGGCAGCGAAGGCCGGCGTGGGCGCTTCGGTCACCAGGTAGGGCTGCAATTCCAGCAGCGTGGCCTCGTCGTACTTGAACGGGTAGTGCTCGCCCTCGGGCTCCAGGAAGAAGTCGAACGGGTTGTAGACCGACATCTCGGTCACCAGGTCGACCGTGACCTTGAACTCGGTGGCCGGCTCGGGGAACACCAGCCGCGCCAGGTAGTTGGCGAACGCGTCCTGCTGCCAGTTGATGAAGTGGCCCTCGGGCTCGACCTTCAGGCTGTAGCTCAGGATGTTGCTGCGGCAATGCGGCGCCGGGCGCAAGCGCACGATGTGCGGCGACATGCCGACACGCCGGTCGTACTTGTAGTGGGTGACGTGGTTCAGGGCGACGTGGATCGACACCGTGTGCTTTCAATGCGGGCAATGCTGCAACGCAACATTGTCGCCTGCGAGACGGTGGTCAGGCAGGGACGAGGAAATCGCGGCTGATGCCGGCGCCGATGTCGTTGACGCGGTCGAGGAACTGGGTGAGAAAGGCATGCAGACCGGTGGCCAGGATCTCGTCGATGCGGCCGAATTGCAGGTCGCTGCGCAGGCGGCCGGCGCGGCGGCGGGTTTCGCCGCTCTGCACATTGGCCACCAGGTCGAGGTTGACCATCACCTCGTTCATGCAGGCGGCCAGCGAGCGCGGCATGTCGGGCCGCAGGATCAGCAGCTCGGCCACCTTGTCGGGCCGGATGACGTTGCGGTAGACCTTGCGGTAGATCTCGAAGCCCGACACCGACCGGAGGATGGCGCTCCAATGGTAGAAATCGACCTCAGGGGCGCTGTCATCGGCCCAGGTGCCGAAGTAGTCGCCGGCCAGGGCGTGGAACTTCACGTCGAGCAGCCGCGCGGTGTTGTCGGCGCGCTCCAGGAAGGTGCCGATGCGGATGAAGTGCAGCGATTCATCCTGCAGCATCGTGCCCACGCTGACGCCCCGGCTCAGGTGCGAGCGGAACTTCACCCACTCGAACAGCGCCGCCGGGTCGCGCTCGAAGGTGTCGCCCTTGAGCATGCGGTTGAACTCCAGCCAGGTCTGGTTGGTGGTCTCAAACAGCTCGGTGGTCAGCGTGCCGCGCACCGCGCGGGCGTTCTCGCGCGCCGCATGCAGGCACGACACGATCGATGACGGATTGCTGGCGTCGCGCACCATGAAGTCCATGACATTGGCGGCATTGACCGCCGCATGCTTCTGGTTGAACGACCAGGTCAGCTCCGAGATGCCCAGCACGCCGGCCCAGCCTTCCTCGGCCCGGTCGGCCGACTGCGGCAGCAGCGACGTCTGGTAGTTGACGTCGAGCATGCGGGCGGTGTTTTCAGCGCGCTCCATGTAGCGCGACATCCAGAACAGGTGGTCAGCGGTTCTTGACAGCATGTTGTCGTGCTCCCTCGTTGTCAGGCTTCCAGCACCCAGGTGTCCTTGGTGCCGCCGCCCTGGCTGCTGTTGACCACCAGCGAGCCTTCCTTCAGCGCCACGCGGGTCAACCCGCCCGGCACCATCTGCACATGCTTGCCTGTCAGCACGAACGGCCGCAGGTCGATGTGGCGCGGCGCCACGCCGCTTTCCACGAAGGTGGGCGTGGTGCTCAGCGCCAGCGTGGGCTGTGCGATGTAATTGCTGGGCCGGGCCAGCAGCACGGTGCGGAACTCTTCAATCTCGGCCTTGGTGCTGGCCGGGCCCACCAGCATGCCGTAGCCGCCGGCGCCGTGCACCTCCTTGACCACCAGCTCACCCAGGTGGTCGAGCACGTACTTCAGGTCATCGGCCTCGCGGCACAGGTAGGTGGGCACGTTCTCCAGGATCGGTGTCTCGCCCAGGTAGAACTCCACCATCTTCGGCACATAGGGGTAGATGCTCTTGTCGTCGGCCACCCCGGTGCCGATGGCATTGCACAGGCTGATGTTGCCCTTGCGGTAGACATCGAGCAGGCCGGCGCAGCCCAGCGTGCTGTCGGGCCGGAAGGCCTTGGGGTCGAGGAAGTCGTCGTCCACCCGGCGGTAGACCACGTCCACCCGGCGCGGGCCCTGGGTGGTGCGCATGTAGACGAAGTTGTCCTTGACGAACAAGTCCTGCCCCTCGACCAGCTCCACCCCCATTTGCTGGGCCAGGAAGGCATGCTCGAAATACGCGCTGTTGTACATGCCCGGGGTCAGCACCACCACGGTCGGGTCGTTGACGCCGGCCGGCGCCACGTCGCGCAGGGTTTCCAGCAGCAGGTCGGGGTAGTGGGCCACCGGCGCCACCCGGTGCTGGGCAAACAGCTCGGGGAACAGCCGCATCATCATCTTGCGGTTCTCCAGCATGTAGCTCACGCCGCTGGGCACGCGCAGGTTGTCTTCCAGCACGTAGTAGGTGCCGCTGCCGTCGGGCTGCGCGGCGCGCACGATGTCGATGCCGGCGATGTGCGAGTAAATCTGGCCTGGCAGGTCCACGCCCATCATCTCGGGGCGGAACTGGGCGTTCTTCAGCACCTGCTCGGCGGGCACGATGCCGGCCTTCAGGATCTCCTGCCCGTGGTAGACATCATGCAGGAAGCGGTTCAGCGCAGCCACCCGCTGGGCCAGACCCTGCTGCATGCGCGCCCATTCGTCGTTGGGAATGATGCGCGGGATCACGTCGAACGGGATCAGCCGCTCGGTGCCGGCGCCGTCTTCATCCTTGGCGCCATAGACGGCAAAGGTGATGCCGACACGGCGGAAGATCATTTCCGCCTCGTCGCGGCGGGCGGCCATCAGTTCACGTGGTTGCTGCTGCAGCCAGCGGTCGAAACCGCTGTAGTGCGGGCGGACCGCGCCAGCACCGGCCTGCATTTCGTCAAAGGAAGGTTTCATGGGGGAGGGGCTCCTGGCCCTGACGAGTTAGCAACAATCGCACCACCCACGGGCGCGGCAGCCTGCCAGTAACGACGGCGCACGTCTCGGGTGCATGCGCTCGCACCATCGTGCCACAGCCACGCACCGCATCGATCTGTGCGCACCACATCAATGCCGCGCTCGGCATAACGGTCCAGCACATCGGGTGCCGGGTGGCCAAAGCGGCTGCGGTAGCCGGCCTGCACCACGGCCACCCGGGGTTGCACCGCATCCAGAAAGCCGGCGGTCGACGAGGTGCGGCTGCCGTGGTGCGGCACCACCAACATGGTGCTGGCCAGCGCCGCGCCAGCGCGCCGCAGCAACGCGGCTTCTTGCGGCGCCTCGATGTCGCCGGTGATCAGCAGGCTGCGCCCGGCCGCGTCCTGCACCCGCAGCACGCAGGACACGGCATTGGGCTTGGCGGCAAAGGCCACATCGTCGGGCGTGGGGTGCATCACGTCGAACTGCACGCCATCCCAGGCCCATGACTGGCCGGCACGGCACGGCGTGTGCGGCAGGCCCGCCGCCGCATCCACCAACAGCGGGTGGCCGGGCTCCAGCGAGCTGCTGAGCGCGGCCACCGGGTGGGCGGCCAGCAGGCTGGCGGCACCGCCGACATGGTCGCTGTCGCGGTGGCTCAGCATCAGCAGGTCGATGCGCCCCTCGCCCCGGGCGCGCAGCAGCGGCAACAGCACCCGCTGGCCGGCGTCGCTCTCGCGTGAATACTGCGGGCCGGTGTCGTAGACCAGCAGGTGCTGGCGGGTGCGCAGCAGCAGCGCCGTGCCCTGGCCCACATCGGCGGCCAGCACTTCGAACTGCCCCGGCGCCGGCCGCGCCAGCGGCGGCCACAGCAGCGGCAGCACCAGCGGCAGGGCCAGCCAGCGCAGCGCCCAGG
>JARXAJ010000249.1 GCA_029865965.1 Aquabacterium sp. | reverse complement strand
CCGCCTGGTCGCCCGGGCGGCCTCGCTGGGCCTCGGCCAGCGGCGGCAGGCTCAGGATGACCGACGGCGCACCGCCGCCCGCGCCCAGCTCGACCTGGCGGTGGGCCACGGTCAGCACCCGCAGGCCGGGTTCGATCTCACGGCCCACGCCCACTGCGCGGGCGGGCTTGCCGTCCACCGAGATCAGCGCCAGCCCGCTGGCCCGGCCGGGGCGCGGCGCCACCACGCCCAGCAAAACAAAGCGGCTGTCGGCCACCACCACCGGGGCGTCGGCCACGGGCTGCAGCGGCGGCTGGCCCATCAACCGGGGCAGGCCGGCCCCCGCCGGCGGTGCCGGTGCAGCCAGGCTGGCGCCGGCAGGCACGGGCGTGCCGCGTGTGAAAAATGGCAGCGCCCAGGCCACCGCGCCAGCCAGCACGGCAGCCCACACCAGCAGTGTCATCAGGCGGGCAGTCATGCGCGGATTATCATCTGCGGCCGCTACATCCATCGCCAGAACAAGCCCCTGCCCATGACCCATGCCCTCGTTTCAAGGCGCGCCGCGCCCACCGTGGTGCGTGCCATGCGCCGGGGTTTCACGCTGATCGAGCTGATGGTGGTGCTGGTCATCATCGGCGTGCTGGCTGCGCTGATCGTGCCCAATGTGCTGGACCGCACCGACGACGCGCGCGCCACCGCCGCACGGGCCGACATCAACAACCTGGTGCAGGCACTCAAGCTCTACAAGCTCGACAACCAGCGCTTCCCCAGCGCCGAGCAGGGGCTGGAAGCGCTGGTCAACAAGCCCACGGCCGGCAATGTGCCGCCGAACTGGCGCCGCTACCTCGACAAGCTGCCGGCCGACCCCTGGGGCCGGCAGTACCAATACATCTTCCCGGGCGTGAAGGGCGAGGTCGACATCTTCAGCCTGGGCGCCGACGGTCAGGCCGGCGGTGACGGCAAGAACGCCGACATCGGCTCCTGGCAGTAGCCCGGCGCCGGCCGTGCCGGTGTTGCCAGATCGGCCACATGCGCCGCACCGCATGGCCTGTGCGGAACGCAGCATCGCCTTTGCGGCGCATCGCGCGCGCGGCTTCACGCTGATCGAGCTGCTGATGGTGCTGCTGCTGATCGCCCTGGTGTCGGGCATGGTGAGCCTGTCGCTGCGCGATGGCGGCCAGGCCAGCCTGGAACGCGAGGCCCAGCGCCTGGCTGCCTTGCTGGAAGCCGGCCGTGCCGAGGCCCGCGCCACCGGCGTGGCGGTGCGCTTCGAGCTGGTGGGCGCTGGTCAGCGGCAGGACATGCCAGAACAGGCCGAATCACAGTTCCGCTTCGTCGGCCTCGGACCGGCCAGCCTGCCGGGCAGCGGCAACACGGCCGGGCGCTGGCTTGACCAGGACATCGTCGCCCGCATCGACAACGCCACCGCACTGCGCCTGGGCCCCGAGCCGCTGATCGGCGCCCAGCGCATCATCCTCAGCCTGGATGGCCAGACCCGGGTGCTGGCCACCGACGGGCTGGCGCCGTTTGCGGTGGCCGAGCCCCCGGCCGCAACGCCATGACCAGGGCTGGCGGTTTCACCCTCGTCGAAGTGCTGGTGGCCCTGGCCATCACTGCGATGGCGCTGGGCGCAGGGCTCAAGGCCTCGGGTGCGCTGACCGACAACGCCCAGCGCCTGGGCGACGTGACCGCAGCCCACTGGTGCGCCGACAACGCCCTGGTCGGCATGCGCCTGGCCCAGCAGTTCCCCGGCACCGGCGAGGCTGAATTCGCCTGCAACCAGCTGGGCCGCGACCTGCGCGGCCTGCTGCGCACCCAGACCACGCCCAACCCCAACTTTCGGCGGGTGGACTCGGTGGTGATGGATGCGCAGGGCCATGTGCTGGCCACCCTGTCCACCGTGGTTGGGCGCTACTGATGCGCCGGCGCGGCTTCACCCTGGTCGAGGTGCTGGTGGCGGTGGTGATCATGGCGGTGATGGCCGCGATGGGCTGGCAAGGCGTGTCGGCCATGGTGCGGGCACGCGACATCGGCGCGGCCTCCAGCGACCGCACGCTGCGCCTGTCGGCGGTGATCGGCCAGTGGGAGCACGACCTGGGCGCCGTCTACGACAGCACCGTGGTGCCGGGCCTGCAGTTCGACGGTGCCTCGCTGCGCCTGGTGCGGCGCACCGAGGGCGGCGTGCAACTGGTGGTGTGGGCGGTGCGCGACGGCCGCTGGCAGCGCTGGCCCGGCCCGGTGGTGCAGCGCAGCGCCGCGCTGCGCGAGGCCTGGCTGGCCAGCCAGCAACTGCAGGGGCAGGAGCCGGGCCAACTGCAGCTGCTGGACGGCGTGGCCGGCTGGCAGCTGTACTTCTGGCGCGGCCAGGGCTGGAGCAATGCCCAGTCCAGCGCAGACGAGGTGGCCAATGTCGGCGCCGTAGACAACCCGCCGGCCCAGCCGCCCAACCCTGCCCCCAACGGCACCAACCCGCCCCCGGGCGGTGCCGACGGGGCAACGACCGGCAACCAAGGCGCGGCGCCCAATGCGCCCGGTGGCACAGGCACAGGCACAGGAACACCGGCACCAGGCGCCGGACCAGCTGCCCCCGCGCCGGTGCGCAACCGCAGCCTGCTGCCCACCGGCGTGCGCCTGCAGCTCGACCTGCCCGAGGGCCGCATCACGCGTGACGTGCTGCTGCCGCCCACGCCATGACACGCCGCCAGCGCCCGCCCCGCGGTGCCGCCCTGCTGGTGGCGATGGTGCTGCTGAGCGTGGTGGCCACGCTGGCGGCCGGCATGGTGTGGCAGCAATGGCGCGCGGTGCAGGTGGAGACCGCCGAGCGCAGCCGCAGCCAGAGCGGCTGGATGCTGCTGGGCGCGCAGGACTGGGCGCGGCTGATCCTGCGCGAGGACGCCCGCAGCGGCAAGGCCACCAGCCTCAACGAGCCCTGGGCCACGCCGCTGGCCGAGGCCCGGCTGTCGAGCTTCCTGGCTGCCGACCGCGACAACAACGCCGACAGCGGGCCCGAGGCCTTCCTGGCCGGCAGCATCACCGACGCCCAGGCCCGCTACAACCTGCGCAACCTGATCATCGACGGCAAGGTCGACCCGCTGCAGCTGGCCGCGCTGCAACGGCTGTGCACCAGCGCCGGCCTGGGCCCCGACACCGCCAGCGCCGTGGCCACCGGCCTGCTGGCCGCCCAGCTGGCCGAGAGCGACGCGGCCCCGCTGCCGCCCCAGCAGCTGGCCGATCTGGTGTGGCTGGGCGTGGATGCCAGCACGCTGGAGCGGCTGGCCAACGTGGCCGTGCTGCTGCCGGTGCCCACACCGGTGAACCTGAACACCGCCACGCGCGAGGTGCTGGCCGCCGTGGTGCCCGGGCTCGACCTGGGCAGCGCCGACCGGCTGGTGCAGGCCCGGGTGCGCACGCCGCTGCGCAACATCGCCGAGGCGGTGGCCATCGTCGGCGCCGGCCCCAAGCTGCAAGAGCGCGATGTCGATGTGAAATCGTCGTACTTCGAGGTGCGCGGCCAGCTGCGGCTGGAAAACCGCGTGCTGCAGACCCGCAGCCTGATCGAGCGGCGCAGCGGCCTGCAGGTGCTGGCCATCCAGCGCCAGCAACAGGCCAGCCTGGTGCCGACGGCGCAATGACAGCGCCAGGCCGCAATGCAAGCCGTCCCGCGGGCGGCGGCGCCAGGGTCCCAGTTCATGCGATTGCGTGCAACATGGCGGCCCCACAATGCTGGTGTGTGCGGGCGACGGCCCAGCGCCAGCCTGAGCCACGGCAGACCGACACCCCACCCATCCACCTGCGCCGACTCCGCCATGATGTTGCTCGTGATCCTGCTGCCCGCGCCGCCGCGTGCCGACGCACCGCCCCCGGCCGAGCCCGCGCCGTGGGTCTGGTTGCTCAGCCCCGACGGCCTGGCCGTGGCCCAGCGCGGCAGCGGCCCGACCGCCAGCCTGCCGACGGCCGACACCGTGGTGGCGGTGGCACCGGCCGAATCCGTGGCCTGGCACCGGCCGGTTTGCCCCAAGGCGCCTGCCAACCGCCTGCGCGCGGCGCTGGGCGGCTTGCTCGAAGAGCGCCTGCTCACCGATGACGACGACGTACACCTGGCACTGGCGCCCAAGCCGCAGGCCGGCGCGCCGGTGTGGGTGGCCGCCATGCACAAGCCCTGGCTGCGCCAGCAGCTGGCCCAGCTTGCAGTTGGCGGGCGGGTTGTCGACCGCCTGGTGCCGGCGCTGGCGCCCCAGCTGGATGCCACAGCCGACACAGCGGCTGCCGGCCACTTCCACGGCCCGGCCGAGATCACCAGCGACGCGTCGATGCAGCTGGCCTGGTCAGATGCCGACGGCGCAGCCAATCTGCCGCTGACCGGTGGCCTGGCCCGCAGCCTGCTCGCACCCTGGCAGGCGCGCGGCGCCACCTGGTCGGCCACACCGGCAGCCGCCGCCATTGCCGAGCGCTGGCTGGGCACGCCGGTGGCGGTGCGCAACGACGCCGACATGGCCCTGGCCGCCGTGCGCTCGCCCTGGAACCTGCTGCAGTTCGACCTGTCGCCGCGCCACCGCGGCAGCCTGGCCGCCGGCAACCTGTGGCGCACGCTGATGGGCCCGGCCTGGGCGCCCGCCCGCTGGGGCCTGGCCGCGCTGGTGCTGGTGCAGGTGGTCGGCATCAACGCGCTGGCCTGGCAGCAGCGCAGCGCGTTGGCGCAGCAGCGCAGCACGCAGGACAGCCTGCTGCGCAGCGCCCATCCTCAGGTGCGGGCGGTGCTCGACGCGCCCTTGCAGATGCAGCGCGAAACCGCGGCCTTGCGCGGCGCTGCCGGCGTGCCCGGCGACGACGATTTCGAAACCCTGTTGCAGGCCGCCGCCAGCGCTTGGCCCGACGGCCAGCCGCCTGCGGCGCAACTGCGCTTCGAGCCCGGCCAGCTCAGCTTGCCGGCCGCCGGCTGGGCGCCGCCGCAAGTCGACGCCCTGCGCCAGCGCCTGGCCGCGCTGGGCTGGGGCCTGGACCAGAGTGACGGCCGCCTGGTGATCCGCAAGGCCAGCC
>JARXAJ010000230.1 GCA_029865965.1 Aquabacterium sp. | reverse complement strand
GCGCCTGGTGCCCAAACGCTTCTTGTTGACCACCGACTGGGCCCCGCTGCAGCACCTGCCGCGTTACCTGAAGGCCGTGACGCTGCGCCTGGACAAGCTGCGCGCCGACCCGGCCCGCGACGCCACACGCCTGGCCGAACTGCGGCCGCTGGAGCAGCGCTACACCCGTCGCTTGGCCGAACTGAAAGGCGCGCAGCACGCGCGGCTGGAGGAATACCGCTGGCTGCTGGAAGAGCTGCGTGTGAGCTTCTTCGCGCAGGAACTGCGCACGCCACAACCCGTCAGCCCCAAACGGCTGGACAAGGCCTGGTTGCAGGTGGCGGGTTGATGGCAACCTCGCCGCTGCACACGGGTTGAAAACAACCAGCCCGCTGCACGCAGGCTGGACGCATCAACCCGTTGTGGTCGCCGGGCGCCGTGGTGCGGCGATGAACCGGCCGACCATGTTCAGCAGCTCGCGCCCGCCCGTGGGCTTGGTCAACCAGGCCGTGGCGCCCGCGGCCTTGCCTTCGTCGCGCATGTGGCGCTGGCTTTGGGTGGTCAGCGCCACGATGGGCGTGAAGCGCAGCAGCTTGCGCGCTTCGCGGATCAACTCCAGCCCGCCCATGCCCGGCATCACGATGTCGGTCAACAGCAGGTCGGGGCGCAGGCCCGCGCGCAGGTGCTTCAGGGCTTCGTGGCCGTCGGCGGCCGAGGTGACGCGGTAGCCGGCCAGTTCCAGGGTGATCACCACGCTTTGGCGCATGGTCTTGGAGTCGTCCACGACCAGCACGTGCTGCGCCGGCGTTGCGGCGTCAGAAGAGTTCGATGCGGGGTCCATGGTTGGGCGCCAAGGTCAGGGGTTGATCGGCGCCGTCTTCAGAAGCCGCCGCTGCCGTGGTGGCCAGGGCTGCCAAGGTGGTGTCGGCTGCGGGTGCGCTCTGGCGCGTGCCCAGCGCGTGGGCCACCCGCTGCGAGTGCATCACGTAGTTGTCGGTCCAGCGCGCCAGCAGTTCTTCCAGCAGCATGGGCGGCGGCGGGGCTTTGCCGTCGATGAGCTGGTAGATCTGGGCGAAGTGGTCGCTCAGGCTGCTCAGCGCGCCGTTGATCTGCTCCAGCAGTTGGCGGTTGATGTCCTGGAACTGCATGTCGCCCAGGGTGTCGATGATGTCTTCGGTGACGATGGCCATGCCGCTGTCCATGCGGCCCGACAGCTCGCCCAGGTAGGGCACCACGTCGCCCAGCGTGTTGCTCATCAGCTGGATGTGCTGCGCGATTTCGCCCAGCTGGCTGGCCGCACTTCCGCCTTGCAAGGCCTCGGTGTTGGCCATTTGTGCGTCGATGGCGCCGGTGGCCTGCTGGATGCCGTCGGTGATCTGGCGCGCGGCTTCAGCGGTCTGCGTCGACAGGCGGCGCACCTCGGCGGCCACCACCTTGAAGCCCGCGCCTTCGGGGCCGGCACGGGCCGCCTCGATGCTGGCGTTGATGGCCAGCAGGTTGGTCTGCCGCGAGATGTCGGAAATCAGCGCGGCGATGGGCGTCAACTGCCGCACCTGCTGCGCCGCGGCGCGCACCCGCGCCTGGCCTTCGGTTTGGGCCGATTCGAAGCGGCTTTGGTGCTGGGCCAACGAGGCCACGGCGGCGCCGTGTTTGTCGGCGCTGTCGAGCGAGTCGCTGGACAGCGCCTGCGAGCGTTGCACCGCCTCCAGGATGCGCTGGCGCAGTTCCTCGGCGTTGCGGTGCACGCGGTGCATGCGTTCCATCATCGACATCACGGCGGTTTCCGACGTGGTGATGGTGGCGTCCACCTGGGCCTTCAGCACGCCGAACGCCTGGTGCAGGGTGTGGATGTCCTGCGCGATGACGGCCGTGGCGCGGGAACTGCCCACCACCGGTCGGTCCAGCAGCTTCTGGAAAAACATGCCCAAGGCCAAGCCCAGCAGCAGCGTGATCAGCGCTTCAGCGGGCACGACGGTGGGCCACAGGCGGTGCACCAGCAGGGCCAGCAGGGCCACGGCGGCCACGCTGTAGTCGCGCAGCGCGATGCGCTGCCACCAGCGACGGGCTCGGACGGGCGTGTCCATGTCAGGCTCCTGGCAGGACCTGTTTGATGACCTTCACCAGTTCACCACCGCCCAGGGGTTTCACCAGCCAGCCGGTGGCGCCGTTCTTCTTGGCCTCGTCGCGTTTGCCTTGTTGGCTTTCGGTCGTGAGCGCCAGGATGGGCGTGAAACGCAGCAGCTTGCGCGCCTCGCGGATGAGCCCGATGCCGTCCATCTTGGGCATGTTGATGTCGGTGATGATGAGGTCGGGCCGCAGGCCGGCCTTCAGCTTGCCCAGCGCCGCTTCACCGTCGCCGGCGGTCTCCACCTTGAAGCCGCTGATCTCGAGCGTGCCTTTTAAGCTCATCAGCATGGTGGCCGAGTCGTCGACCAGAAAAACACTCTTCGTCATGCGTACTCCCCGGGGTTGGGCTTGGCTCGCAGTTTAAATGATAAAAACAACTGCAAAAGTGATACTTCTTAGGAATCCAGCTGCGGCGTGCGGCAGTTGGCAGTCTGGTGTGGGTGCTTTCAGAACAGTTCGATCTTGGGTTCTGCACCGCCGGTGGCCAGGGCCATCTGGCCGGTCACGCGGGCGTGGGCGTCGCGTTGGCTGTGCATCACGTAGTGCTGGGTCTGCTGCTGCAGCTTTTCGCGCAGGTTGGACAGGCTCGCCGGGTCCCAGGCCTTGTCGACCAGCTGGTCGGCCATGGCCTGCAGGTGGTTGTCCAGGTCGTTCAGGGCCAGCTGCACCGACTCCACCCGCTGGCGCGTGACGTCTTGCACCTGCACGTGGCCCATGGCGTCGGCCAGGCGGTCGGCGATGTCCTGGTGGCCACTGCGCACGGCATGCACCACGTCTTCCAGGCTGAGCTTCTGCATGGACTCGGCGAAGCGTTGTTGCATGGCGCGGATGTCGTCCAGCACCCGGCGCATGTTGCCGGTGGTGGTGTTGCGCCCGCTCACGGTTTCGGCGGCCTGCATTTCTTCGTCGATGCCGGCCGTGGCGCGGCTGATCTTGTCGGCGATGTCCACCGCCAGCGCCGCCGTGCGGTTGGAGAGCTGGCGGATCTCTGCGGCCACCACCGCAAAGCCGCGGCCGGTTTCGCCAGCGCGTGCGGCTTCGATGGCGGCGTTGATGCTGAGGAAGTTGGTCTGGCGCGCCACGGTGGCGATGTCGTCGACCAGCGCCGTCAGGTCTTTCACACCCTGCAGCCGCTTGATGCGCTCCAGGTTGGCGTGCAGGTCGGCCTCCTGCTTTTCCACGAACATCTGCAGGATGGACCCCAGCTGGGCGTCGGCCATCAGCTTGTCTTTCACCACCACGCCCAACTGGTGGCTGTTGGCTTCGGTTGACTCGATGCGCTGGGCCTGTTCGGTGCTGACGCGGTGCACCGCGTTCATGCGTTCGATGATGCCCTGCGCACCGCTCTCGGCGTCCTTCAAGGCGCAGGCCAGCAGGGTGCGCATGACTTCCAGGTAGGTGGCGGCGTCGCGCACTTCTTTCACGGCTTGTTCACGCGGCATGGGGGTGCCGCCACCGCGCTGGCGGCCTGCCAAGCGTTGTGCGCCTTGGCCCAGGGCTTGCCGCAGCGCCAGTGCCAGCACAGCCAGGCCCAGTGCCTGCCAGGACGCGCCAGCGCCTTCCAAGGCCCGCCACAAGGCCGGACCCAGCGCAGCCGTCAGGCCCAGCGCCAAAGCGCAGGCGGCCCAGGACAGGGCAGCACTTGGCCGAACAGGGGCTGACGCGGTCATGGTGTTTTCTCCGTTTTGTTCGGCTTCGCCATTTATCGGCCTGGGCGCGCGGGTCTTGAGCCGCGTGCGGTGCTGCGGCGCAGGCGAGGGGCTTAGCCTGCGTTCAGCGCGCGGCCGTGGCTTCGCTGAGCAGCTTGGCCACCATGTCCAGCAGCTCCCAGGGTGAAAAGGGCTTCACCAGGTAGCAGCGGGCGCCGGTGGTCAGGCCGGCTTCGATGTCGGTGGAGGCGCCCAGGGCCGACAGCATCACCACCGGGATGCTTTGCAGCCGCGGGTCGCTGGCCAGCGTGCGGCTGACGTCCAGGCCGCTGATGCCCGGCATCATCACGTCCAACAAGATGAGGTCGGGCTTTTGTTCGCGCGCCATGCGCAGGCCTTCCTGGCCGTCGCCGGCTTCCAGCACGGTGTAGCCCTTGAACTCCAGCGTCATGCGGATGAGGCGGCGGATGTCGGGCTGGTCTTCGATGGACAGGATGGTGGCGGGCATGGTGCACCTGTTTCAGCGGGTGTCGAGGGGGGCCGCGGTCAGCGCGGCGGTGTCTTCGCAGGCCGTGGCCTCAGCCGGAAGGCGCTGTGGCGGCTGGGTGGCTTTCACCTGGCGCAGGCTTTTGCGTGGCCGAGGCGGTTGTGGTTCTTCTGCTGGCCAGGGCGCCATGGTCTTGGCCGGCGCGGGTTCCACCGGCAGCGCCGGCGCAGGCAGCTGGATGACGATGCGCGTGCCACCTTCGGCCGGCAGTTCGGCGCGGATGCTGCCGCCGTGGGCGCCCATGATGCGCCGGCTGATGGCCAGGCCCAGGCCTGTGCCACCGGCACCGTCGCGCGTGCGGCTGCTTTGCACGAAGGGCTCGAACACGGTGTCCAGTTCATCGGCCGGGATGCCCGGCCCTTGGTCGCTGACGCTGACGGCCACGCCTTGGTCGGGCAAGGTCTGCAGGTCCAGCTGCACGGCCGTGCCGGCGGGCGCGAAGCGGATGGCGTTGGCCAGCACGTTGCGCAGCACCTGCTGCAGGCGGAAGCTGTCGACGTCGGCGAACAGTGTTGGCAACGGCTCGGGCAGTTGCAGCAGCAGCTGGCGGTCGGCCGCCAGTTGCCGCAGTTCGCGGCAGGTGGCGGCCAGCAGCGCGGCCACGTCGGCGCGGCGCAGCAACAGCGAGCCCACGCTGCCGTCGATCTTGCTGACATCCAGCAGGCCGTTCACCAGGCGCAACATGCGCCGGCCACCGTCCAGGATGTCGGTGAACATGGGCTCAAACTGCGCGTGGCCGCCGGCGAAGTGCTGGCCCAGTTCTGAAAAACCGATGATGGACTGCAGCGGTGTGCGCAGTTCATGGCTGATGGTGGCGATGAACTCGCTCTTGGCGCGGTCGGCGCGTTCTGCGGCCTCGGTGGCGCGCACCAGGTCGGTGATGTCCACGCGGAAGCCCACCACGTGCCCGTCGGGCATGGGGCGTTCGATGATGCGCAGCACACGGCCGTCGCCCAAGCGCTGCACCACGGCTTTGCCGCCGGCGCGGTGGGCCACCAGGCGCTGCTGTACCCACGCGTCGACACGGCCCTCGGCGGCCGGGTATTGGCCACGTTCGGCGCCGTAGCGCAGGATGTGCTCGAAGCGCTGACCGGGCTGCAGCACGTCGGCCGACAGGTGGTGCAGCGCGCGGAACTTCTCGTTGCACAGCACCAGGCGGTCGTCGGCGTCGTACAGCACAAAGGCTTCGTCGATGGTGTCGATGGCGTTGCGCAGCAGCGAGGCGTTTTTCAGCGCCTCGGCCTGCATGGCGCGCTGCTGCGTCACGTCCTGCACCGTGCCCACCACGCGCACGGGCCCGGTGTCGGCGTATTCGCACTCGGCCACCACACGCAGCCAGATGGGCGTGCCGTCGTGGCGCAGCGCCTGCAGTTCCAGGTCCCAGGTGCGCATCTCGCCGTCGCCCAGGCCTTGGCGCAGCAGGCTTTGCACCTGGTGCAGCGAGGGCGGGGCGCAGTGTGTCAGGCAGTCGGCCACCGTGGGCTGAAACCCCAGCTCGCGTCCCAACAGGCGGCAGATCTGGTCGGTCCACATCAGCCGGCCGCTGGCCAGGTGGTAGGCCCAGCCGCCGACGCCGCCGATGCGGCCGGTCTGGTCCAGGAAGGCTTCGCTGGCGCGCAGGGCGGCCTCGGCTTCCTTGCGTTCGGTGACGTCGGACTCGATGGCCATGAAGCCGGTGTGCACACCGGCCTCGTCGTGCAGCGGCTCGATGCGCAGGTCCAGCCAATAGGTGCTGCCGTTTTTGCCGCGGTTCAGGATGACGCCGACAAAGGGGCGCTTGGCGTCCAAGGCCTTGCGGATGCGCAGCACCGTCTGCGGGTCGGTCTGCTCGAACTGCAGCAGCTCGGCCGGGTTGCGGCCCTGGGCCTCGGCCGCCGTGTAGCCGGTGATGCGTTCGAAACCGGCGTTCACCCAGGTGATGCGGCGCTGCGCGTCGGTGATGATGACGGCGTTGGAGGTCTGCTGCGCCACCCGGGCCAGGCGGTTCAGTTCCTTGACCATGTGCAGCGATTGCTGCTCGGCCTGCCGCCGCCCGCGGGCCGCGCGGTGCCACAGCCCGGCTAGCAGCAAGGCCACCAGGGTGATGACCGCCGCTTCCAGTGCCAGCGTGGGCAGGGCGGCCAGGTCGGCCGCCACGGCGGAGGGCGGCATGGTCAGGCCGCGGTGGCGGGTGCGGCCGGTGCAGCCACGGCAGGTTCAAGGCCCAACACGCCCGCCAGCCAGCGGTCGGCCGGTGGGGCGCTGACGCTGGGGCGCAGCGCCAGCAGCACCTGCAGGGCGGCGCTGTGCAGGTGTTCGCACTTGCCCAGGTGCACGGCGGCAGGTTTGCTGGCGGTGCCGTTTTTTTGCAGCCACTGCGCCAGGGCCTCGGCTTCTTCGGCGCTGACCACGCCTTCCAGCGCAGCGTGCTTTTTCAGGTAGCGGATGGCCATCAGAGCAACTCCTTGGGGTTCAGGATCATCAGCACACTGCCATCGCCCATCAGCGCCGTGCCGGCAAAGCCGGTGATGCCGCTGAGCACGCCTTCCAGCGGCTTCAGGATGATGTCGCTGGTGCCGTGGAAGTCGTCGACCAGCATGCCGATCTGCTCGGTGCCCAGGCGCACCACCAGCACGGCCAGTTCGTTCTCGCTGTTCAGCTTGGGCGGTTCGTCCAGGGCCAGCAGGTCGTGCAGCGCACGCAGCGGCACGATGCGGCCACGCAGCACCGTGGTCTGCGCGCGTTTGAAGTGGTGCACGTCTTCGGCGGGCACACGCACGGTCTCGACGATCAGGTCCATGGGCACGCCGAAACGGCGGCCGGCCACCTCGATCATCATCACGTTGGTCACGGCCATGCTCAGCGGCAGCGCCAGGCGCAGCGTGGTGCCTTGGCCGCGCACCGAGCTGAGTTCCACCGTGCCGTTGATGCGTTCCACCGCCGAACGCACCACGTCCATGCCCACGCCGCGGCCCGACAGGTCGCTGATGGTGTCGGCCGTGCTGAAGCCCGGCAAGAACACCAGCTGCACGGCTTCGTGTTCGGTCAGCGTGTCGGCGCGGTCGGCCGGGATGAGGCCACGTTCCACCGCCTTGGCGCGCACCCGGTCGGTGTCCACACCGGCGCCGTCGTCCACGATGTCCAGCAGCACCCGGTCGCCTTCCTGGCGTGCGCTGACACGCAGCGTGCCCTGGGCGGGCTTGCCGGCGGCCACGCGCACGGCCGGCAGTTCGATGCCGTGGTCCAGGCTGTTGCGCAGGATGTGGATCAGCGGGTCGGCCAGGCTCTCGATGACGTTCTTGTCGGCCTCGGTGTCCTCGCCCTCGATGACCAGCTGCACTTCTTTGCCCAGCTTCTTGCTGATGTCGCGCACCAGGCGGCCGAAGCGTTGGAAGATGGTGCCCACCGGCAGCATGCGCACCTGCATGATGGCGTGCTGCATGTCTTCGGCGATGCGGTTGATCACCGAATACTGGTTCTTGATCTCGCGCGCCAGTTCCCGCTGCTGGAAGACTTCTTCGGCGCGCTGGGCCAGGTAGGGCAGGGCGTTTTTGGCCACCACCATCTCGCCAATCAGGTCCATCAGGCGGTCGATCTTGTCCTGCGAGACCTTCAGCACCTTCTGGTTGCCAGCGCCGTGGTCGTCGGCGTTGCCACCGCCGCCACCCGCGCCACCCCCACCGCCGCCGCGCCGCGGCTCCAGCGGGGCCACCGTGGCTGCAGCGCTGCCACCGGC
>JARXAJ010000201.1 GCA_029865965.1 Aquabacterium sp. | reverse complement strand
TGGCTGTTCATCGTCGCGCTCGGGCTCACGCTGGTCTTCGGCGTGCTCAAGATCCTGAACATCGCGCATGGCAGCTTCTATGCGCTGGGCGCCTATGGCGCGGCCACCATGGTGGCCTGGTTCGCGAGCATGAAGTTCGCGCCCTGGATGTCGCTGGTGGCCATGCTGCTGGCGGCGGTGGTCATCGCGGCCATCGTCGCGCCGCTGACCGAGCGCGGCCTGCTGCGCTTCTTCTATGGCCGCGACGAAGTGCTGCTGGTGCTGACCACCAACGCCCTGTTCCTGATCATGGAAGACCTGACCAAGCTGATCTGGGGCGCCAACCCGTACTTCGTGTCCGAGCCGTATGCGCTGTTCGGCAATGTCGACATCGGCGTGCAAAGTTATGTGGGGTACGACTTCATGCTGGTGGGCCTGGCCGTCACCGTGGGCCTGGCCGTTTGGTATGGGCTGAACCGCACCCGCCAGGGCAAGATCGTGCTGGCGGTGATCCACAGCCCCGAGGTGGCCGCCAGCATGGGCGTGAACGTCTCGCGGGTGTACATGGTGGCGTTTTCCATCGGCATCTTCCTGGCGGCGCTGGGCGGCGCGTTCACCGCGCCGATGATCTCGGTGCAACCGGGCGTGTCGGTGGGCGTGATCATCCTGTCGTTCGCGGTGGTCATCATCGGCGGGCTGGGCAGCATCGAAGGCGCGGCCATCGGCGCGCTGATCGTCGGCATGGCCCGGTCGGTGGCGGTGCACACCGCACCGGTGGCCGAACTGTTCGCCATCTACCTGGTGATGGCCGTGGTGCTGATGTTCCGGCCTGAAGGCCTGTTCCAACGCACCCAGGCAAGAAAGATCTGACATGGCTGCAACCCTTTCCGCAAGCACGCCCGCCACGGGCGCCCCGGCAGCTGCCGGCGTGGGGCATGGCCGCACCATTGCATTGGGCGTGGGCTTTTGCGCCCTGCTCTGCGTGGGCGGCCTGTTCGCGCCCAGGTGGCTCACCTTCCTGGTCACCATGGCGGCGGCCAACGGCCTGGTGTCGCTGGGCATCGTGGGCCTGATGCGCGGCGGCGTGGTGCCGTTCGGCCAGGGCATGATGCTGGCGCTGGGCGGCTACACCGCCGCGCTCAGCTTCAACCACCTGGGCATCACCGACATGCTGGGGCTCACCCTGGCCGGTGGCGTGGTGTCGGCGCTGGTGGCCGCGCCGTTCGCACCGCTGCTGTCGCGCTACCGGGGCATCTTCTTTGCGATGCTGACGCTGGCCTTGTCGATGGTGCTGTACGGGCTGCTGATGAAGCTGACCATCCTGGGCGGCAGCGATGGCTTCAACGTCAGCCGGCCCACGCTGCTGGGCCAGAAGCTGCCCGACAGCCACAGCGGCTACATCATGTTCGTGGTGGCGGTGATGCTGGCCACGGTGATGGCCCTGCTGGCACGCATCTACTTCGACAGCACCCGTGGCCTGGTGACGCTGGCCGTGCGCGAGAACGAGCTGCGGGTGGAATACCTGGGCGGATCGGTGCGCCAGGCCATGACGATCAACTTCATCCTGGCCGCCTTCTGCGGCGGCATGGGCGGCGCGGTGGCGGTGCTGGCACTGGGCCACATCGAGCCCAACTTCAGCTTCTGGACCACATCGGGTGAATTCGTCTTCGTCGCCATCCTGGCCGGCTGGCAGAGCGTGGCTGCGGTCTTCGTGGCCAGCACCGTGCTGGAGGTGGTGCGCAGCTTCTCGAGCGCCTACTTCCCCAACACCTGGCAGCTGGTGCTGGGCCTGTTCCTGCTGTTCGTGATCCGCTTCCTGCCCAAGGGCATCGGCTCGCTGTGGATGAGGGGGAATACGCGATGAGCAGGCCGAGCGCCGGGCCGTCCCAAGCCGGCCTGCACCCCCTTGGGGGGTCGGCCGTTGTACACAACGGACGGGGGGTCGCATGACCTATCTGCTAGAGGCCAAAGGGCTGGAAAAGCGCTTCGGCGCGGTGGTGGCGGCCTCGGCCGTCAACATCAACGTCCAGGCCGGCGAGCGGGTCAGCCTGATCGGCAGCAATGGCGCGGGCAAGACCACCTTCGTCAACATGATCACCGGCTACCTGAAGCCCGACGCCGGCCAGATCCTGCTCGACCAGCAGGACATCACGCCGCTGGCGCCGCGCGACATCACCCGCCTGGGCGTGGCGCGCTCGTTCCAGATCCCGCAGCTGTACGGCGATCTGACGGCGCTCGACAACATGCTGGTGGCCAATGCCTGCCACGACCAGAAGCTGAGCTTCTGGCAACCGGCGCGCCGGCCCCAGGCCATCGCCCGCGCCGAACAGCTGCTGGAGCGCTTCGGCCTGATCGAGCATCGCGGCCGCCGCGTGGCCGAGCTGCCCGGCGGCGTGCGCAAGCTGCTCGACATCGCGATGGCGCTGACCGGCCACCCCAAGCTGCTGCTGCTGGACGAACCCACCAGCGGCGTGTCGGCCGAAGAGAAGTTCCCGATGATGGCCACCATCATGGACGCGCTGGGGCAAGAGGTGAACACCACCGTGCTGTTCGTCGAGCACGACATGGACATCGTCGAGCGCCACGCCAGCCGGGTGATCGCCTTCTATGCCGGCCGGGTGATCGCCGACGACGTGCCCGCCGTGGCGCTGGCCGCCGACGACGTGCGCCGCTATGTCACCGGCGAATTGCTGGCCGAATGAGAAAGTCCACCCCATGCTGAAGATCGAAGGCATCCATGTGTCCATCCAGTCGGTGGTGGCCCTGCGCGGGCTGTCGCTGACGGTGGCCAACGGCACCATGGTCGGCCTGATCGGCCGCAACGGCGCCGGCAAGACCACCACGCTGCGCACGGTGATGGGCCACCTCGCGCCCAGCCAGGGCAGCATCCAGTTCGACGGCAAGGACCTGGCCACCCTGCCCAAGCATGCCCGCGCAGAGATGGGCATCGGCTACATGCCCGAAGACCGCGGCCTGGTGCCCGAGCTGACGGTCGAAGAGAACATCCTGGTGCCGGTGTGGGTGAACAAGTCGCTCAAGGTCGACCAGCGCCTGGCCCTGGTGTACCGGGTGCTGCCTGAGTTGAAGGAGATGAAGGACCGGCGCGCCCTGTTGCTGTCGGGCGGGCAGCAGAAGCTGGCGGCCCTGGCCCGGGCGCTGGCCGTGGGCACCCGCCTGCTGCTGCTGGACGAACCCTTCGAAGGCGTGGCGCCGGCGCTGAGCAAGCGCCTGGGCGAAGTGATCGCCGGCCTGAAGGGCACCGAGGTGTCGGTGCTGATCGCCCAGAGCGACCTCAACCACTCGCGCAAGCTGGTCGATGCCGAGTTCGTCATCGAGCGCGGCGCCAATGTGTCGCCCGGCGTGGCGGCGCACTGACAGCCCATGCATAGCCGGCCGGCCGCCAGGCCGTCAGCCGGCCCCCTGGGCAGGTGCGGATGGTTAGGCCACGGCAGATGCAGCGACTCTTCCGTCAGCGTGTCCAGAGACCGGAATCTCCCGGCAAGACACGCCCGGCTGCACGCCGCTGCAGGAGACTGCCATGACCCCCTCACGCCCCACCCGCCGCTGGCTGGTCTTGCTGGCCACCGGCGCCACCTTGCTGGCCCTGGCCGGCAGCGCCTTCGCCCAGGCCAAGGCCGAAGAAGAACCGTTCTGGGCCAAGGGCCGGCCCAAGGCAGGCACCGGCGCCCAGCTGGCCCCGGTGCCAGCCTTCCCCATCCCCACCGCCGCGGCCGACCTGCCGCTGGCCAAGCTGAAGCTGCCGCCCGGCTTCAAGGCCGAGGTCTGGGCCAGCGGCATCCTCGACGCCCGCGGCATGCGCCAGGGCGACAAGGGCACGGTCTTCGTCAGCTCGCTGTTCGTCGCGGGCAAGATCTATGCGGTGACCGACCAAGGCGGCAAGCGCACCGTCAAGACGATCGCCGAGAAGCTGTTCCTGCCCAACGGCATCGAGTTCCACAAGGGCAGCCTGTATGTGGCCACGCCCAAGGACATCACGCGTTATGACGACATCGAAGCCAAGCTGGATGCCCCACCCAAGCCGGTGATGGTGTACGACAAACTGGCCGGCGAAATCCCGCATGGCTGGAAGTTCATCAAGATCGGACCTGACGGCAAGCTGTACGTGCCCACCGGCGCGCCCTGCAACATCTGCGACGAGAAGGATGGCTATGCCGTCATCCAGCGCATGAACCTCGATGGCAGCGGGCTCGAAACCGTGGCCAAGGGCGTGCGCAACACCGTGGGCTTCGACTTCGACCCCAAGGACGGCAGCCTCTGGTTCACCAACAACGGCCGTGACTGGTTGAGCGAAGACCTGCCCAACGACACCCTCAACCGTGTGGGCCAGCCCGGCAAGGACCACTTCGGCTACCCGTTCTGCCACCAGGGCGACTTTGCCGACCCCGAGTTCGGCTGGGGCAAGGACTGCAACAGCTTCACCAAGCCGGCCATGCTGACCGGCCCGCACGCCGGCACGCTGGGCATGCGTTTCTACTCCGGCAAGATGTTCCCGGCCAAGTACCAGGGCGCCATCTTCATGGCCCGCCACGGCCCCTGGAACCGCACCCAGAAGTTTGCCGACATCCTGGTGGCCTGGCCCGACGGCAAGGGCGGCATCGCAAGGTCCGAGCCGTTCATGACCGGCTTCGTCGAGAACAACGGCTACCTGGGCCGC
The DNA here is from genome assembly GCA_029865965.1 of Aquabacterium sp. Classification (GTDB taxonomy): domain Bacteria; phylum Pseudomonadota; class Gammaproteobacteria; order Burkholderiales; family Burkholderiaceae_C; genus Pseudaquabacterium. The sequence goes on along the minus strand of JARXAJ010000201.1, from coordinate 3,551 downwards.
CCGGTGGATGTGCAGGTGCTGAAAGACGGCTCGATGCTCGTCAGCGACGACCACAACGGCGCAATCTACCGCGTCAGCTACCAGCCGTGATGCGGCTGCAGCAGGCTGCAGCGGCCGCGCTGTGGGCCGCCGCGGGCCTGCTGGCGGTGCAGGCCCAGGCCCAGGCCCAGCCATACGCCGACCGCTATGCCGCCCAGTGCGCCGCCTGCCACGGCGCCCAGGGCATCAGCACGCAGCCGCTGACGCCATCGCTGGCGGGGCAGCCCAGCTTCTACGCCATCACCCAGCTGTTCCTGTACCGCGACGGCCGGCGTGACAGCGGGCCGATGACCGCCATCGCCAGGACCATGAGCGACGACGATCTGCGCGGCTTTGCCGACGCCATCGGCAAGCTGCCGCCAGCGGCAGCGGCCGCCACCATGGCACCCGACCCCCAGCGCCTGGCGCGTGGTGCCGACCTGGCCCAGCGCCTGCACTGCCTGGGCTGCCACGGCAGCCAGGGCGAAGGCTCGCGGCAGATGCCGCGCGTGGCCGGCCAGCGCGAGGATTACCTGCTGCTGGCGCTGCGGGGCTTTCGCGCCGGCACACGGGTGGGCTACCAGCCGGCGATGACCGAGTCGATGGCCGGCGTGGCGCCCGACCAGATCGACGACCTGGCGCATTACCTGGCCCACCTGCAGCCAGGGCCGGGCCCAGCCCGGCCCTGACGGCCGGGCGGCACGGCGCTGCAGATCAGCCGCGCAACGGCGTGAACTCGTAGCCGTTGCCACGCACGGCCAGCGTGCCCATCGCCGAGCCGGACAGGTGGTAGCCGGCCAGCAGCATCTTCTCGGCGATCACCAGCTTGGCCAGGCGGTGGCGGTTGGCGCGCGCGGCATCGGCGTCCATGTCGAACATGATGCTCCAGTCGGGGTTGCGCACGAAGAGTGCCGCCACGTTGGTGGTGTCGCCCCAGTACAGCATCTTCTGGCTGCCGCCGTCGAGCGTGAAGGCGGTGTGGCCCGGCGTGTGGCCGAAGGCCGCCAGCGAGCGCACACCCGGCAACAGCTCGACCCCGGGCTGGAAGCGCTGCACCTGCTGGGCGATCGGGCTGAACACCCGGCGGCAGGCGGCGAACGCGCCCTGCATGGGTTGTGGCGCTGCAGCCATGCGGGCGTCGTCCATCCACCAGTCCCACTCAGGTGCCGGCACATGCACGCTGGCATTGGGGAAGACCAGCGCGCCGGCCCGGTTGCGCAGGCCGTTGATGTGGTCACCATGGAAGTGCGACAGCACCACATGGGTGACGGAAGCCGGCGCCACGCCGGCGGCGGCCAGGCTGGCCAGCAGCTTGCCGGACGTGGGCGCGCCGAACTCGCCATTGCCAGCATCGAACAGCACCCGGTTCTTGCCCGCATCCAGCAGCAGCGGCACGAAGGGCACCTCGAGCTTGTCGGTGGGCAGCCCGGCTTCGGCCAGGGCCGCCTGCACCGCCGCCAGCGGGGCATTGCGCACAAACGCGGCATCGACATTGCGCACGGCAAAACCGTCGCTCAACGAGGTCACTTGCATGGCGCCCAGCTTGACGCGGGTGACGCCCGGCGCCACGGCCTGGGCCTGCGGGCCGGCGGTGGCGCAGCCGGACAGGCCGGCCATGGACCAGCCGGCGCCCAGCGCGGCACCGGCGGACAGGAAGCTTCTGCGGGACAAGGACATGCACACTCCTGGAGGCGACCCTGCAGGGCCACGGGTTGACGGACCAGGGACGGACCGGCGCCATGCTGATTGGTTCCGCAGGGCGCGGCCAGCAGGCTCGCAGAAGAACCCGCCATGGGCCGCGCTGCCGCCATGGGCAGGCTGCTGGGCGTCATCGCCCGCCTGATCACCGGGGCGCAAGGCCATTGGAAAGGCGGACCATCCAACCCGGGCGCCAGGCGAGGACAAGCGTGGCGCCTGGTGCGTACGCGCACTGCCGTGGTGGCCCTGCAGCCGGTGGAATCGCAACCACGGGCCAGTACCGGGTGACTGCGCTGAAGGGCTGGCGCGCCAACGCGCAGGTGGCCCTGCTGTTCGTGCTGCTGTTCGTGCTGCTGTTCGTGGTGCGGTTCGTGGTGCGGTTCGGCCTAGTGCTGCTGGCCAGCGCGGCGGTGGCACTGCTGGCGCTGGCGCCGGTCCTGGCGGCGATCAGCCTGCGCCCGCGCCCGCGTAGCTGAACGCAGCGTCACACCCCGCTGATCACCGCATCCAGCGCATCGCGAATCTCCCGGGCGTGCGCTGCCAGTGAGGCCACCGGCTGCTTCAACAGCCGCGCATCCAGGCCTGCGGTGGCCTGCGGCGCCAGCGCCAGCCGTTCACCGGCGATGGTGAACTGCGGCGCCAGGCGGCGTGGTGGGTTCGGCAAATCCAGACCCACCCGGGTCAGGGGCACCACCAGCCGGGTGCGCAACGCCGACAGCATGGCGCTCTGCACATCCACCACATACGGCACCTGCTCGCGCGAACGGGGGCTGGGGCTGGGATTGGGGTAGACCGCCCACTGTGCCATGGCGGCTCACCACAGCCGCAGGTCGTCGTTCCACAGGCCCTGGCTGTCGTGTTGCTGGTTGTACGCGGCCAGCCAGTCCTGGTGCTCGGTGTTGAAGCGCTTGCGCCGCGCTGCCAGGCTGGCGGCATCGGGCCGCAGCAGGCGCTGGTAGTCGGCATAGCTCAGCAGCACCGTGTCGGGCTCGCCCGCCTTCTCCACCACCACCGGCCCGGTCTTGGCCTGCAGGCACAGGGCGCCGAAGCGGTTCTTGGCATCGGTGGCGGTCACGCGCATGGTGCGTCCCAGACAGAGTGGAATGGCCATTTTAGCCATTACCATCCGGCCATGAGATTCCCCCCGCCATGCGCGTCCTAGGCATCGACCCCGGCTTGCAGCGCACCGGCTTTGGTGTGGTCGACATCGACGGCGCGCGGCTCAGCTATGTGGCCAGCGGCACCATCAGCACGCTGGAGGTGGCGCGTGGCAACCTGCCGGCGCGGCTGAAGGTCATCTTCGAAGGCGTGGCCGAAGTCAAGCACCGCTATGCGCCACAGGCGGCATCGGTCGAGATCGTCTTCGTCAACGTCAACCCGCAAAGCACGCTGCTGCTGGGCCAGGCACGCGGTGCGGCACTGGCCGCGCTGGTCAACGACGACCTGCCGGTGGCCGAATACACCGCCCTGCAAATGAAGAAAGCCATCGTCGGCCATGGTCTGGCCACCAAGCCCCAGGTGCAGGAAATGGTGATGCGCCTGCTGCAGCTGCCCGGGCTGCCGGGCAAGGACGCTGCCGACGCGCTGGGCCTGGCCATCATCCACGCCCATGCGGCGCGCCACTTCGAGGCCCTGGGCGGTGCCAACAAGCGCCGCAGCCATGCCCAATTCAAGTCGGGCCGCACGTATTGACGGCTTGCGCGACACTGCGGCGTCTCTCTCCAGGAGCCCCGATGATGCGCACCTTGATCTGCCTGGCCGCCGCCGCCCTGCTTGCCACCGCCCTGCCGCTGCAGGCTGCCGACACGCCTGCCCCGCCGCCGCCCCGGCCCGCC
>JARXAJ010000020.1 GCA_029865965.1 Aquabacterium sp. | reverse complement strand
ACGTTCGCTTGCCCGCTTCGCCTGCCCATCGCGCGCCTGGGTTAGCTGCGCCCTGTCCTGCACCAGCGAGTCAATCTGCGCCTGGCGTTCGGCACTTGCCTTGTCAGCCGCAGCCTTGGCCTGCTGCAGGCCTTCGATCTGATTGGCTCGCTCAGCCGCCGTCTGCTCCGCTGCGGCCTTGGCTGCGGTCAGTGTTTCGACCTGGGCTTGACGCTCGGTCGCAAGCTTCGTCTGCCCATCGCGAGCCTGGATCAGCTGCGTTTTATCCTGCGACAACGCGTCGATATGCGTCTGGCGCTCGGCGGATGTCTTGTCTACTGCGGCCTTGGCCTGCTGCAGGCCTTCGACCTGCTTGGCACGCTCAGCTGCCGTTTGCTCGGCTGCGGCCTGGGCAGCAGTCAGTGTTTCGACCTGGGCTTGACGCTCGCTCGCCAGCCTAGCCTGCCCATCGTGCGCCTGCGACAGCTGCGCTTTCTCCTGCGCCAGCGCGTCGATCTGCGCCTGGCGCTCGGCTATCGCCTTGTCGGCCGCAGCCTTGGCCTGCTGCAGCGCATCGATCTGCTTGGCACGCTCGACCGCCGTCTGCTCGACTGCGGCCTTGGCGGCCGTCAGTGTTTCGATCTGGGCTTGACGCTCGGTGGCCAGCTTCGTCTGTCCATCGCGCGCCTGGGTCAGCTGCGCCTTGTCCTGCGCCAGCGCGTCGATCTGCGCCAGACGCTCGGCGGATGTCTTGTCTACTGCGGCCTTGGTCTGCTGCAGGCCTTCGATCTGCTTGGCACGCTCAGCCGCCGTCTGCTCGGCTGCGGCCTTGGCGGCGGTCAGCGTCTCGAACTGGGCTTGGCGCTCGGTCGCCAGCTTCGTCTGCACATCACGCGCCTGGGTCAGCTGTGCTTTCTCCTGCGCCAGCGTGTCGATCTGCGCCTGGCGTTCGGCGCTTGCCTGGTCAGCCGCAGCCTTGGCCTGCTGCAGCGCATCGATCTGCTTGGCACGCTCGACCGCCGTCTGCTCGACTGCGGCCTTGGCGGCCGTCAGTGTTTCGATCTGAGCTTGACGCTCGGTCGCCAGCCTGGCCTGCCCATCGCGCGCCTGGGTCAACTGCGCCTTGTCCTGCGCCAGCGCATCAATCTGCGCCTGGCGCTCAGCCAAGGCCTTGTCGGCCGCGGCCTTGGCCTGCTGTAGCACATCGATTTGCTGGGCACGCTCGGCCGCCTCACCCAGCGCGGCTTGCCTGGCCTGGTCCAAGGCGCTGTGCGCGGCGGCGGCATCTTGCAGCGCTTGTTGCTGTTGTTGCCGATCTTGCAGCAGGCTGGTGGCCTGCGCTGACAGTTGCGCAACCTGCTCCGCCTGCACACGCGCACCGGCCCGGGCCTGCGACAGTTCGGCCAGCGCCTCGTCCAACTGCTGCTGGCACAGCAAGGCCTGCACCTTGGGCAGGTTGCGCCGCCACAGTTGCTCACGGTGCGGCGGCAGCGCGTCGGTGTCGTCGGCCACCAGATCGAAACCTGCACGCTCCAGCAGATCAGCCACCGCATCGCAGGGCACATCGCCCTCGTACAGCGCCTCGGCGCCAACGCGCAGCACCAGCCACGCAAAGCGCTGCAGCGCGGCCACGCCGGCCTGCAGGATGGCACCGGCCTGGCCGGGCGCATCCAGCACCAGCAGGTGGGGTGCGTCAACAGACAACTGCATTGGCGCAATGGCTTGCCCCAGCGCCTGCGCCGGCACCACCAGCGTGGACTGGCACACCAGCCTGGGCTGGTGCACCAACAGGCCGGTGGGCTGGGCCGCGCCGCTTTCGCGCGGGTTGTTCAACACCTGCAGCGTCAGCGAGCCTTCGGCAGGCGCCACCGCCGCGCACACCAGCATCTCGTCCGCATCGGCGTTGAGCTTGCGCTGCAGGGTATCGGCCAGCGTCGGTTGCGGCTCCCACACCACCAGGCGCTGGGCCTGCAGGGCGCGCCAATGCGGCAGATCGGCACCCGCACCACCGCCCACCACCAACACCGTGGCGCCCTGCAGCAACCCGTGTGGGTTGAGCGCCGGGTCACGCAGGCTGCGCAGTGAGGCCCTCAAAGTGCGCCCCCGCAGTGCACGCAGATGGTCTGCCCGCGCGCCGGCATCGGCCGCGGCAACCTGCAGCCACCATCAGTGGCCCGCATCCGCGGTGCACAAAACGCAGTTTTCATGGCGTTGCAGCTGATTGGGCCAGCCGCTGCTCCGCCTCGTCGAGCATGGCATCCAGCAGCCGCCTGGCGCGGTCGGCTTGCGCTGCAGGGCCTGGCGATCGGCCATCGCCAAGCAGGGTTGCAGGCTGCTGCCCGCGCAACAGCACATCCAAGCCGTTGCAAGCCGCCTCATGCTCGGGCTGCTCAAAGACGACGGCACGCAGCAGCGCCATGGCAGCAGCCGTGTCACCGGCCTGTACCAGTTGGGCGGCGCTGGCCACCGATGCATCCACCCGCACGCTGGCCAGCCGGCGCTCTGCCTGCACCAGGTGTGGCGCGCACGCCAGCGCAGCGCGGTAGGCCTGCTGGGCCGCCAGCGGCTGGCCTTGCATGCGCAGCACATTGCCCAAGCCCAGGTGGGCCCAAGGCAGCTGCGGATCACATTGCACCGCCGCGCTGTAGCACTCCATGGCCCGGCCCAACTGGTGGTCGAGCAACCAGGTTTCTGCCAGCTTGCAGTGGCACAAGGCATTGGCCCCCAGCGTCTCAGCCAGCCGCAAGAAGCCGGCACGGGCTTCTTCCAGCAGCCAGGTCTCTTGCTGCAGGCAGCTTTGCTCAAACCCAGCCAGCACGGCCTGCTCACCCTCACCCTTGGCCGCCGCCGAGCGGCGTGCCAGTTGCAGCGCCAAGGCCACCGTCTGTGCCCGCGGGATGGCGTCCAGATGCGCGGGTTGTGAAGCGTCCAGGGTGCATGTCACTGGCGGGCACAAGCCGGCCGCACCCAGCTCAGCCGCCCGAACGCTCAGCGCATGCGGCTGGCCGTCGAACAAGGTGTAAGACAGGTTCAACCTGAAGTGGTGGCAACCGTCGCCGATGCCGTTGCGCTGCAGGTCGTCGCGGTACAGGTCGGCCATGCCGCGGGCCACCACATCGCCTTGGTGCAGCACCTCCACCAGAAACGCCTTGCCCGGCTGTGCCGGGTCGTGCACCCAACCGTGGGCCAGGCCGTCGATGACACCGTCGAAGTGGCAACGCTGCGTGGTCTTCACTGCCGCTGCGGGCCGTTGAACAGGCTTGAGTACCGTGCACAGTGCATGGTCCGCCGGCAGCGCAGCCAGCACAGCGGGCAACAAGACCCGGCCAAATCGCGCCAGCAGTGCCGCCAGGGCCGGGGGTTGCAGGTCAGCCAGGGCCACGCTGTTGACGTCCAGCAAAGGCTTGCGCGCCGATGCGGTGATGCAGCCCAGCTGCAGCGCCCCGGCCGGCACCCCTGGCCAAGGCACAAACCCGGTATAGACCACCGGCCCGGCAGGCGTGGGCTGCGCATCGAAATAGCCCCCGTCGCCAGTAAAGCGCGGCAAGGGCTCTGGCTCGTACCGGGCGAAGGCGCGCACGGGCTCAAACGATGCCCCTGCTGCCACGATCACAAACAGACCCTCGGCCACACCCAGCGCCAGTAAGGGTTGCAGGCCGGCAGGCTCAGCCGGCTTGTCGCCGACAACGGCGGTTGGTGCCGGCTCAGAGGCAGCCCCGTGTTCGGCGGTTATCTGGGCCGGCGGCGCAACGGTCGCAGCCGCTGCACCGGGCGCCTTCGCCTTGCGCACAGCGCGCGGCTTTGCCACCACCGGGGTTGATGCCACGGTCAGTGGGACAGGCTGCGCGGCTGGCTTGGGCTTGGGCTTGGGCACAGCCTTGGGCCGAGGCTGGGCCCGCGTGGCGGCCGCCCGCGCCGCGCTGGCCGCCTGGCGCACCGCAGGTGGTGCCGACATCGGCGCCTTCACCACAACAGCCTTGACAGGCTGGGCGGCAACCACCGCATCAGCCAACTTGCGCGGGTGTGTACCGACCGGCGCCACCGGCTTGTCGGGGGCGCCGCTCGGCTTGGCATTCACGGGGGGAAGCTTCGACCTGGGCATGCGATGTTCAACTGGGCAACGACTGGGGAAAAGCTCTTTACAGAAGTGTATCTTCGCTCGGTATAGTCGCTTTACTAATTACGCGCGTTTTTTTTGGTCTCTTGCGCATTCTCACCGCATGTTGCGGACATCGCTGGTGCCGGCCCTTGTGCACTGGCTTCAAAAGCACCGCTGCCGGCAGACCTGTTCAAACGCATCGCGCCCTAGCTGCTGGCGGCGCCGAACCTCGTCCATCGGCATGCTGCCCAGCAGGGCCGGGAGCTCGGCCAGATCGTCTGCGGACACCCGCAACACGATCGACGACCAGTCCAACGCCGGCAAGCTGCCGCCCTCCGGCAAGCGTGGCTGGGCCGACGGCCCGCCGATCAGCACCGGCACCGCACCGACGGCCAGCGACTCCCACAGCCTTGACGTGTTGGTGCCCGCACCAGCCGGACACAGCGAGAACACAGACTCCGACAGCACCTGGTTGCCAACCGCGGTCTCGGGCCAGGCCGGTGCGGCCGCATCGGCCGGCGCAGGCGCCGCCGGCAACAGCGCTATGCGCACGCGTTTGTCAGCCGACAACTCGGCCAGGCGGGGGTGGATGTCGTCGGTGAGCTGGTCGGACAGATGGCCCACGAACGAGGCCAGCAAGGGCTTGGTTTCAGGGTCTGCCATCAGCGGCAGGCCGCCGGACTGGCCCAGGTCTTCAAACTGAGAGGCACCCAAGCGCCAAGGGTGCACGTTGAAGCCTGGCACGTCCTCTTCAGGGCAATGCGACAGCCACAGGTCCGTCACCCCCAGCTCACGCCAGGCCGCCAGCATCTGCGGCCACTGCACATGCTGGCACACGGTGTGCACACGCAGTTGTGTGCCGAGCTCGGCCAGCGCATGCCGGTAGCCCAGCAGCTGGATGCCGACCAGTTGCAACTGCTGCACAGCAGCCGCTGGAAGCTCGCCATCGTTGCCATGGCCGACCGGCAGCATCCGATCGATCCAGGTGGCCCAGGGCAGGCCCAGGTAAACATGCATCGCACCATCGGCCAACAGCGGCCCAGCCACACCAGCGTGCGCCGCCATGGCGGCCTGCTCGGTACACGCAGGACCGAGCCACGCCAGCAGGTCGTCTGGCCCGGGGCCAGCCTCCACCACAGTGGCCCCGACGGCCCCCAGCACCGGGCGAATAAACCCGAGGCGGAAATAGGTGAGGTCGCGTGTGTGCGGCGGCAAGCCGGCGAACAAGGCACGCGGCACCACACGAGCTTCAGGATGAAGGCGATCCTTCAGCAACAGATTGGACTGCCCTTGATAGCGGACAGTAAAACGGCCCATCCAGAAGCTAACGAGTGGTTGGTCGAGCTCAATAAAAGTTGTTACCTCAACGCCCTCGCGTTGCACTAACGCAGCCGGCTCCATGCCGAAAATTCGACCGTATAGGCTCATAGTGCTTGCTTTACAGCCAGCCAATGCTTTGGCACATATATCTAATATTTCTGCATGTAAGTATGTTTCAGGAACCAATTCCTCAGGGCATCTTTGCTTGTACCTCGCACTAGACGCCCCAGTTGCCATGGTAGGTTCCCGGATGCCTTCGATTGGAGCCTGATGATCAAGACCAAGCCGGTCGAGCAAACTTTCGAATCCATCAGCCGCAATTGCATCAAAATTCACGAGGAAGACCCGAGCGCAACTCAAAGGCCCATCCAGATGCACCACCAAACTATCGAGCATCGATAAATACTCCACTTCAATGATGCGCCGAACAAAATCTGAAATCTCTGACGCTGGCACGTCAGCGTAAGTACGTTGATGAGCAACCCGGGAGTAAACCCAGGATGCCAAAGGCTTAAAAGCGAATATATAAATGGAACCAGGTAAATACTTTTTTTCGAGCGGCCGGTCGCTTAGACTGTGCTTGCTGCCGCACAACGGGAATAATAATAATGAAGACGGATGATCAGCAATATAGTGCCCCGGGTTCTCATCGAAGTTTGCGATCGGATGTTTGGCGCCAGAAAGCAAAAATTTTGAAATAACCTTGACGCCTGACCGACGCGGACCGTAGACAGAAATCACTGGCAAAGCATCTTGAATCACCTGGCTTGATGAAATAGCGGTCACGAATATATTTCCTCTGTAGTAGTATTTAGTTAGAACAGGATAAAACACAGCGCGCTAGACTCGTATCCCTCCAAACTCCAGATCGTGCAAGTCCAGAAGATCTTTGGGGCGAAACCGCTTGATCGACGGCGGTCGATAATATGATCCAAAATAGCGCAAACGTTATCTTTATTCGCCAAAGACTGGACCCGGAAAAATCTCAGACACTTCATACCAATATATAAAATATCTGGATACCAAACAATCACAGTTGACCACTCAACCGCTCAAACACAACGCGTTGAAGATTCTTCCAAGACTAAATGTTCATTTTCTTCTTGCGGCATCTTTGAATCAAATCAGACAATGGCTGATCAAAGCAAATACTGTCCAGTATTTGCTTCTGGGTTCTTCTGCAATCTTCCCGGAGAACGCTATTGCCGTGAATAATCCTTATCAATTCAAGACCTTCAATCGCCTGAGAATCAATATCCACCGTTGGCTTGATGGTCGTACCTTTGACGTTAAAGACACGGTTTTTCCAGCCCCATACAGATGCTACGAATATCAGCCCGGAGGCAACGGCTTCGATGCTTTCATTGCCAAACTTTGGAGTATTGCCAGGCCTCAAATAATAGTCGCAACTTGCCAGGGTTTTTAAGTAACGACCAACATTGCCGCTTGGCTGGACAATTTCAACTTCATCCAGAAGAATCGCTTTCGTTTTTTCCGATAGTTGGCTGAAGGCATATCTGGGAATGACCACTCTAGTTTTTCCATCTGAAACAACCTTAGGAGGCAGATCAAAAAGCTTAAAATAGGTGCTTGAGCCAGCTAGAACATAAGGGAAGTCTATGACGTGCGAAGCATTATTATCATCCGCTTGTCTCTGTGCATCATTTGGGTTTCGAAAACGCTGGTTTAAAAACACATCATACCCAAACAGCGGCGCCACAATTGAGTCTTTGTAGGCCTGCATTGGTGGCTCAGTAATAAAGTAGCACCACAAAATCGATGGATGCCTAGCCACCATGCAGGAAGGAACTGCTATATCGAATGATATAACTATATCGTAGCAAGAGAAGTCAATTTCCTCTACTTCGATGGCATAATCCCCTTGACTAATACCATCTAGCGCATATGAATTCGGAGTATTGAACCAGCTTTCTGCACTCCTGTGCTTCAGCACATTAATCTTCTGCCGCCATGTCCGACACTCGTCACTATCATATTCATTCACAATATAGTAATCAACATCGAAAGCCTCCATTAAACCCAGTGGGCCAGATCTGAACGGGCTGTACTTATAATAATCACGGGTCAGCGGAGGACATATGTACAAATCCGGAAAATTGGCCTGCTTTACCAAGGCCACTTTCATTCTTTCATTGATTTTCCAAAAATCGGACATGCCACCCCCAAAGTCTATGGTTAATTGAATCATCTAGTCAAATCAATTTGCGCTTAATCCAATGCGACCATGTTCACGGTCGCTGCTGAACGCAAACTGAGTCCCATTCGAGAGCATGTTCGTAAGCCGCGAAGCAACCCAACTTCAATGCCTCGTATTCATATTAGCAATCCTCATAGGTCAAGCCTTGGTCCACACAACACGACGAAGGAGCAGCACAGCAGCATGACCATATCAATGCCGGCATGTTGCACCTTTGCGCGGGCACTCACTATATCGACAAGCGTGCTGGCATTGAATATCAGGTCTAGGCTGAGATCGGCTTACTTCTGGACGGGCGTACGCAGCGGCGTGGTTCGGCCAGGCTCAATTAGCAGCCATAGGCGATAATCTCCAAAGCATTCATTTTGCCTGCTCAGTCCCCGGTCTCATAGCAGACAAAACAAGGTCGGGCTCTCGAATATAGAGATCTGGGAGAACTGCCAGTTTCGCCTTCAGGGGCGCGTAAATACTCTGCAATCTAGATTGCGTCGAAGGCGCCAACTCAGATCTTTCGGATCGCCCCTTCTTCGTCGGGAAAAATCTTGACGGCTCACCATTTGGGAGACCGAGTTGTTGTGCCAACGCACCCATGTTCTCCCACATCTTGTTAAAGTTGACGAACAATACCCTATTCGTGGCCGGGTAGTCGCCAGCCCAGTTATCGAATTGCTCCTCAATATGCAGGCCATCGACCCCAATCTCAGCATATTCCTCGATAGTTAACTCTTTTGGGAGCCGCGAGATCTTCGCGTGAGCTTTGTGTTTCTGCAGTTTGGCGGACTGGGACGAATGGAATCCACGCCGAAACAGTGAGATGGCCGCATCCACCGGGTCGCCCCAAAGGAATAGGTATTGGACACCGGGGTCTAGGCAAAACGGAGGTAGGCCGCAATGCTTCAGTCCGTCCGTGTCACTGGGGCAATTAGTTTTCTTAAACGCCTGCAGCGATCTAATAAGGCTTGTTGTTCCATTACCACCACCGGAGCAAACTAAAACCTCGATCCCCGTTATAATCTTATTTTTCGTTAAATTGGACATGATGAATTTTTGTCTATTTCAATAGTTTCTGGATTGATTTTTAAAGAATTACGCGCAAATAGATTAACTTTGCACATAGTAATTGTGTTTTTCGGATGTAAAATTTATGTCATACACACCAAAAGGAAGAAATGATCCCTGATTCACAGCGAGGGGCTGCGGGCTTCAGCTATCCAGATTACGTTTAATTTTGGGTTGCGTCGCACGCGTGCCAAAAGGTGCGCCTGCTGGCCATACTCGACAATCTGCCGACCCAACTTCACGTCGCTCAGTTCAACTTTTACAGCCAATTGCCTCGCGTAACGGAACCATCTTTCCATGTTTTTCGATACCGTAGAGGTGGTCAATTGACCCAATAGCTAAAGGTTCTGACTCGTGCGGCAACTGACAGCTGGGCTAATGGCCTGCTGGTGCGCTAGGTGGCGCGGCATTACCAAAAGGATGCAGCGCGAAAACTGGTCAAAACGGCGGTCTAACCCAACCCCCCCCCTACAGAGCCGCTTATTGGAGGGCGCAGTTTATGATTTGCGAACTGACCTAGTGCGAAGCAGGCAGCATTATTCTCTCGGACCAGAACTCGGCCTATGCCTAGATACTTACGAGCCAAGAGCAGATTTATTGACCCGATTTGCCCCTGGACTCTGCAGGAATGGAGTAGAAAATTGGTCCGGACACCCGCGTTTTTACAATGCCTCCGGACTTTTGGTCTATGCTGGTCTACTGGCGTTTGCACCCTAACGCTCTGTCGCTCTTCGTCACCTTGAATTTTCAGTTTCACTCGGCACTTATCTATCGCTTCTAGTAGACCAGACGCAAGCTTGTGCGGGTGAGTCGCCAAAGCGGTCTCAATTTGTAGCCTGGGGTGCGGAACATTGAGATCGAGAGCATGGTGTTCGAGCACGCTATCCCGGGAACGACTCAGACGAGCCGCTTCAATGAGTTCTTCGCACTCGGTTTCGGTATAGTAGGGACTCGACAGAGACAGTGGCTCAAAGCCATAAACTTTGTTCATCGACCGGCAGTCTTTCGTATTGACGACACACCGTGCCTTTGTTTTTGCCGCTACGTCTTGCATCGTTAGCTTAATGGCACGCGTTGCAGTACCTGGCCTGCTGCCGTAGTGGTTGGCTCAGTTGCTTCAGCCTCACGCTCAGAACGGGGCCGACCAAGTACCGGCTGTACATCATGCAATTACACTGCATAGGCTATCCGCCGCCGAAACCCCGCATATGCCCTGAGCCCGGCCTGCTGCATTTCACGGAGCGCCTCGACCGGCATGGCGGCCAGCTGAGCAAAGAGGGTCGCATCGATCGGTTCATCCATGAACAACACGCAGCGATCCAGGACTCGACTGTCGCCTTTGCTGTCCGGCGGAACCCAGTCTTTGGCGATCACCACCGGAATCGCCCCCACCGCCAGCGATTCCCAGATCCGCAGCGTGTTCGGCCCAGCGCCCTCCGGGCACAGCGAGAACACCGAGTCGCTCAGCACCTCGTTGTAGCGCTGGGCAGCAGCGGCCACCTGCTGCGCGTCGGCATCGGCCAGCGGCTTGTGCTGCACTTGCTCTTGATACACCAGCTTGTTGAAGTGCCACTCCGTGCCCAAGTCCACCAGGATGTCGTCGCGCGCGGCGGCCTGCGCGGCCTCGGCCAGCTGCAGGCGCACATCGCTGCGGTAGTGCGGCATGTGCGCGCCGATGAACGACGCCAGGTAGCGCTTGTCAGCCAAAGGCTTGCCGATCACCACGCCGGCACGGCGTTCGGGAACCTCGATGTTGGGCGCAAACAGTGGCCAGCTGTGCACCCTGAAGGGCCATCCTTCGCGCACCGGGTCGATGCTCTGCTCGTCATGCGACAGGTGCAGGTCGGTGACGCCGATCTGGCAGAAGGTGTCGACGAGGCGGCGCCAATGGATCTGCTGGCATACGGTGTGCACCCGCAGCGCAAAGCCAAGTTGATCGGCCAGGGCGGCTAGCCCCGCCAGGCGCGGCCCGCACAGCCGCACCACATCGTCAGGCATTTGCTTCTTGTCGATGTAGGTGGCCCAGGGCAGCGCCAGGTAGGTATGCGCCACCCTATGTACCGGGTCCACATTGCTGCCGGGCGCCGCGGCCAGGTGGTTCTCAAAGGCCTGGCGCTCGGTGGCTGCCGGGTATTGCCAGAACTGCACATCGGCCTTGTCGCTCGGGCGCAGTCCGATGCGCATCGGCCGCGTGTCTGCCACGGGCGGTACAAAAGCCGCCAGCAGTGCATGGGGCTCGCTGCGCAGATCGACCAGGCCGTTCAGCGCGGGCGGCAGCCACTGCGCTGCTGCGGGGCTGAGGCTGTCCACCGCCATGCAGCCCTGCGCACAGCGGTACACCTTGAATCGGTGGCCGGCACTGAACACCAACGCACCTTCGCGCATGGCCATTTGCACCTTGCGGGCATCGCCCACTGGCTTGCCGGCAGGCAATGACCTGGAGGCAACCACCGGCTCCACAAGCGCAGGTGCAGGTGCAGGTGCAGGTACGAACGCCGGCGACGGCACAGGCACTGCCGGCGCGGGCTCCTGGCGCGTCCCAGCCTCCGCCTCCGCTTGCCAGCGGTCCAGGCTGGCGTTGAGCTTCACGCTCTGCACCGCGCCCGCATTGCGGGCCCACACCTCCAGCTCCAGCTGGGACGCCCCACCCAGGCTGGGCGAAGGGTGCACGTAGGCCACGCCGCCCATCACCGTGGTGTCGGTTTTCTTGTCGTAGTGGCGTTGCTGCGTCTCGTGCACATGCACGCTGCGCAAATCGTGCATCGGGTTGTGCACGGCCCAGCCATGCACCGCAAACAGGTAGGCGATCTTGTTGTCGCAGCGCGGCACCCCCAGCGGAATGTCCAGCGCCTTTCGCAGCGACGGCGCCAAGGCCTGCCCCGCGCGCAAACCCCACACGTCCTGCGACCATTTCGGGTTGCTGTGGGGCTGCAGCACCTCACCCACCTTCTCATGACGCGACAAGGCAAGGAAGCGGGCCGGGCCGGCCAGCGCTGTCTGCACAGTAGGCAGGGTTTCGTCGAAGTAGATGTCGGAGTTCGCCAGGATCGACACCTGTCCGTCTGGCAGCGCCTCGGTCAGGCGCAACCAATGCAGATAGGTGGGGCGGCAGTCCAGGCGCTGGATCTGCAGTTTGGGATGGGCAAGCGGCGGCTCGTGGCCATCGTCGATCATCAACACGAGCTGGCTCACGGCCACACAGGCAAGGTTTTGGCGCAGGCACAGGTCCAGCTCGGCCTGCCGTTCCGCTGTGCGGGCTGCAAAGTAGGGTGTGAAGACGGTGATGGCGGCCGATGCCGGCACGTCGCCAAGCGGGCGGGCCTGTGGCAGGCTGCACTCCATCTCGGCACTGTTGGCCATGTCGCCCCCCTGCCGCACACGCACCGACAGGCGCCGCGGCTTCCCGTCTTGCCATGTTGCGGGCACAGCCAGCCGAAAATGGTGGTGGCCGTCGCCCAGCCCCGCCTGGACCAGGTCAGCGCGGTGCATGTCGGCCACGCCGCGTGCCATGGTCTGGCCGTCATGCAGCAGTTCCACCGGCAGCCGCAGTTCAGGTTGTCGGCGGTCGAACGCCCAGCCATGGGCCTGCCCGTCGATCAGCCCGTCGAAATGGCATTGCAATCCCGGCGCCGCACCTGCGGCGGGCGCCGGCGCGGCCAGCGCCAGGCTCAGCGGATGCGACGCGTCCAACACCGCTTGCACTGCAGGCCGCAGCACGCGCACGAATGGCCGCACCAGCGCGGCCAGTTCTGCGGGCGACAGCCCCAGGCAGGCCACGCAATCCACCGCCAGCAGCGCCTGATCGCCGTTCTCGGTCACGCAGGCCAGCTGCAGTTGTGTCGACCGGGTCATACCGTCCGGCAGGGGCAGGTAAGCGGTGTAGACCACGGCACCGGCGGGGGAACGCAGCGCCTGGAAAGAACCGTCGACGTTCGCCCTGTCAGCCAGAGGTTCGGGCCCGGGGCGCTGAAACCCACGCACCGCCGCCGTGGCCTTGGGTGCCGCTGCCACCAGGAAAAGGCCGCTCTCCACACCCAGGCCCAACAGCACCGTCAGGCCGGGCAGCCGGGTTGGCGCCAGGGGAATGACCGCCTCTACCGGCCCGGCATCGCCCATGCCGACCGCTGCCGCCGCATCGGTGGCCATGACCCCAACATCCGCCACCGACGACACATGCGGGCCCACCACCTGCTTGCGGCCCCGCTTGCCGGCCGGCTTGGGCATGGTTTTGCCCGATGGTGGCGCCTGGTCTCGCGGCAAGGCCGGTTTGGCTGCCGCACTGTGCGGGCTGCGCTTGGGCTTCATGGCCAATCCCTGGGCAGTGGCGGGTTTGTCAGTCCGGTGGGGCTGGGTGCGTCAGGGCAGCAACCGGTCACTGACGAGCAGCGCCAGCCGCAGCCGGGCCTCGCCACGCGCCAGTTCGCTGCCCACCAGCGCCACCTCGGCATCGGCCAAGATCTGGTAGCTGGTCACCACATCGATGTTCGACTTCACGCCGCCCAGATAACTCTTGAGGTTGGCGTCCACCGCCAGGCGTGCGCCTTCCAGCGCCCGCTTGCGGATCAACACCTCTTCAGACAGGGCAGCCGCCGTCTGGTGCAGGCGTGCCGCGTCGGAGGCGGCAGATTCCTCGGCAAAGCGCAGGCTCTCCTGCGCCCGCACCAGGTCGATCTCGGCCTGCTGGAACTGGTAATACCCACCGGCGGTCAAGGGGACCGTCACACTGAATCCCAGTTTGGCGGTGTTGACAGCGGCCGCGCCAGCAGACTGGCTGTAACCGGCCTGGATCGACAGCTCCGGCAGGTATTGCGCCTTCACCCGCCGCGATGCAATGCGGGTGAGCGCCAAGTTCAGCCGCGCCGAAACCGGTGCCGGGGCGCTGGCACGGGCCACAGCTGCTGCCGCCTGCGCATCGGCCGGCTCGTCACCGGCCTGCGGCAGCACCAGTGCCAGCTTGGCCACGTCTGGCGTCAAGCCGGTCAACAGCGTGAAACTGCGCACCGCCGCCTGCAGGGCAGTCTGCTGGTTCACCCGGTTGCCCTGGGCCACGGCCACCCGCACCTCGAAGTCGCTGACTTCGGTCACCGTGCCCTGCCCCAGCTCACGCAGGCGCACCGCACGGCGGAACTGCTCCTGCAGGCCGTCGATCTGCACCCCAAGGCTGCGGATGGATTCGCGCTGACGCACGATCTCGGCCATGGCGGTGTGCACACGCAGGATCAGGTCGCTGTCGGCCTGCCGCGCTTCGGCCTGGGCCAGGGCGGCCAGGGGCTCGCTCTGCTGCAGGGTGAGGTAGCGTTCGTAACTCACCAACGGCTGCGTCACGCTCAAGCTGCGCGCGGCGCTGCCGGCGCTGTCGGTGCGGGTGTAGCCTGCACTGGCGCTGGGAAAGTAGGCGCTGGCAGCCTGACGCGACTGCAGCCGCCTGCCGTCCACCGAGGCGCGCTGCGCTGCATACTGGGCGTCAGCCTGGCGCGCTGCGCGCACCGCGTCCTCGAAGCTCTGGGCTTGCGCGACGCCGCTGCCCATGAGCAGGATGAACAGATGGAGTACGGCTTTTGATCGGCCTTGGGCTGGGTGCATGGAATCGGCAAATGTCGTGACAGGCCCGGGCTGGCCGGGGTGCAGGTTCAGTCCTTGAAACTGATTGCAATTCTATCTGTCAGTGGTTTAACCAAATAACTCATGAAGCTTCTTTCGCCAACTTTAACCACAATATCGGCCGGCATGCCGGCCTGGATGCGGTTCTCGCCCAGCAGGCGCAGGCCTTCGGCGGTGGTCTCCACCTGCGCCAGGTAGTACTCGGCACCGTTCGGATCGGTCAGCTTGTCGGCGCCCACCAGGCGCACCACACCGGGCACCACCGGCGTGGTGGTCTGGTTGAACGCCGAGAAGCGCACATCGGCCGGCAACCCCATGCGCACCTTGTCGATGGACGCGGTGGGCACCTTGGCCTCGACGATCAGCTGGCCGCCCTCCGGCAGGATCTCCATCAGCACCTGCCCGGCGCTGATGACACCACCCACGGTGCTGGTCTTCAGGCCCACCACGGTGCCGCTGGCAGGGGCCCGCACCTCGGTCAGCGCACGGTCGAAGGTGAGCGACGCCACGCGCACATGCATGCCTTCACGTGTCTTCTGGATCTCGGAAAGCTGGCCGTCAATCTCCTTCATGAACACCGATCGCAGCTGGGCGATCTGCAGCTGGGTGGCACTGATGCTGCTGCGCGTCTTCGCCACGTTGGCCTGCAGGCTGGCCAGATCAGCGTCCAGGCTGCTTTTGGCACGCAGCACCTCGTTGGCGCGCGATTCGGACACGTAGCCTTCTTTGGCCAGCTGCACGGTGTTGGTGGCCTCTTCAGCCACCAGCCGCAGTTGGCCACGCTTTTCGGCCAGCACCTTCACCTGGCCGTCGGCCTCGGCCTGCTGGCTGGCAGCCTGCTCTTGCAGGATGCGCACCTGGTTCTGCAGTTCTTCGCGCCGCGAATTGAACAGCTGGAGCTGCAGTGCCTTGGCTTCGGCAACCCGGGGGTCGGTCACCCCGAAGGCGTCCAGCTCGGGCTTCCAGCGGATCGGGCTACCGCTGCGCTCAGCCAGCAAGCGGGCCTCGGTGGCCAGGGCGTTGATGTACTCGCCCTCCACCGAGCCCAGGCTCGCTTCGCTGCTCAGCGGGTTCACGCGGATGACCACGTCGCCCTGGCGCACCATGGCGCCCTCCTGCACCAGGATGTCGACCACCACGCCGCCCGCCGGGTGCTGCACGGCCTTGCGGTTGCCCGAGACGATGACCGATCCGCTGACGACGACGCCGCCGTCCAGCGGGGCGGTGACCGACCACACCAGGAAGGCCGCGAACGCCAGCGTGATGACCCACACCATGCTGCGCCTGGTACGGGCCTCGTCCATCACCACCGGGACGACGCCGGTGCCTTTGTCATGTAGGCGGGCCGGGTCATAGGGGTTCCACACGGTGCCCCAGCGGCGCAGCCATTGCAGCGCAGCACTCATGCAGCTACCACCCCGGCCGGCCGCGGCGCCGCTGCCGCCAAGGCTGCAGGGCGCTTCACCGCGTCGAACAGATCCTTGGGTGTGCCGAAGCCAACCTGGCGCCCGGCCTTGAGCACCAACATGCGGTCCACGGCAGCGATCAACCTGGGCCGGTGCGTGGTGACAACCACGGTCGTGCCTTGGGCCCGCAGCGCTGCCATCATCTGCACCAGAGCTTGCTCGCCGGCGTCGTCTAGGTTGGCATTGGGCTCGTCCAGCACCACCAGCCGCGGGCTGCCGTACAGCGCCCGCGCCACTGCCAGCCGCTGGCGTTGTCCACCCGACAAGGCGAAGCCGGCGTCGCCCAGCAGGGTGTCGTAGCCCTGCGGCCAGGCCAGGACAGTCTCGTGCAGGCCCACACGCTGGGCCGCGGCCACCACCTTGTCGGCGTCAACCTCACCGAGACGGGCGATGTTGTCGGCCACCGTGGCCTCGTAGAACTCGATCTCCTGCGGCACATAGCCCAGGTGTGGGCCCAATTCATCATGGTTCCAGTCCGAGATTTCCACACCATCCAGGCGCACCGACCCCTGCGATGGCTTCCACACACCCACCAGCAACTTGGCCAAGGATGATTTACCCGATGCGCTGGGCCCGACGATGGCCAGCGCCTGTCCAGCTTCCAGCGTGAAATCGATGCCCGACAGCACCGCCTTGCCGGTGCTGTTGGGCTTGGCTTCCATGACTTCGACCACCAGCCGGCCTGCGGGCGGCGGCAACACCATCTGGCTGGTTTGCCGCTCATCCTCGGCCAGCAAAGCGTTCAGGCGGTCATAGGCCTGGCGGGCCCGCGTGACGGACGACCACTGGGAAATCAGCGTCGTCAAGGGCGCCATGGACCGGCTGATCAACATGTTGGCGGCAATCACCATGCCGCCGGTGATCAAGCCCTCGATCGCCAGTAACAGGCCAAGGCCCATGCCCAGTGAATTGAAGCTGTGCTGAAGGAAATTGCTGACGCTCTTGGACGTTCCCGCCGCTTCAGACGAGTTGACCTGCAGCCCCAGGAAGTTGCGGTGGCGCTCATGCCAGCGGCGGCGCATGGCGGGCATCATGCCCAGGGCCAGCGTGGTCTCCGCCTGGCGCAGCACCTGGTTGGCCAGCAGCATCGATTCCTGGTTGGCGTCATTGGATGCCTTGACCGCCTGGCTGGTCAGTTGGCGGTTGGCCACCGCCACCAGCAGCATGATGGTGGCGGCTGCCAGAGCAAATGCGGCGAGGTACGGGTGGAACAAAGCGCCCACGCCGATGAAGATCAGCGCAAACGGCGCTTCCATCAAGGCCAACACGCCTGCACCGCCCAGGAACTGGCGCAGTTCCAGAAGATCGGACATCACCTGCTGCACATTGACTTTGCGCCGGCCCACATGGCGCCGGAAAGAGGCGTCGAAGACGTCGGCCGCCAGGTCCCAGTCCAGCCGCAAGGACAGCCGCACCATCAGCCGGCCGCGGATCCATTCCATGGCCGCCCAGAACACATAAACACCCAGGATCAGCACCGTCAGCGACACCAGCGTGACCATGCTGCGGCTGCTGAGCACGCGGTCGAAGGCGTTCCACATGAAGATGATGGGCGCCAGCGTCAGCGTCTCGATGACCAGGCACAAGGTGACGACCAGCCAAAAGCTGCGTCGGCAGTCGTGCAGCACCTGGCCCACCGGCGTGCGGCCGCCACGCTGTGCGGCCTGCGGGAGACCGGGGGATGGCGTGGTTGCGCCGCTTGTCGTGGGTGTCATCAAGGCTTATGGAAGGGATCGAACGGATCCGCAGGTTTGTCCGACAGGCCCAGCAATGCGGCCTGGGTGCTGTCGAGCGTTGAGTTGTCCAGCGCCAGGCCATTGCTGGCCAGCAGTGCATCCAGACCGATCTGAGCCTCGGCGCCGAGTTGTGCGCCGGTGTAATGCAGCGCGGTGAAGCCGGCATCGGCCAGTGTGGTGCCTGGCACATCGCCCAACGCCGCGATCAGCGCCGCAAGGTCGTCCTCGTCCACCGCCAGCGACACGGCAGTGCCATCGTCCACCTCGAACCTTGGCAGATCGGACAGGGTGTAGGCAGGGGCGTCATCGTCGGTGTCGCGCAGCGCCACCTCCACCTTCGACACATTGGCGTCGGCCACGACACCATCCACACCCAGCGCAGACAGATCCGACAGGCTGGCGTTCAACAATGCCACGCCATCGGCTGCATCGGCGTGGGCCGTCACCACGATAGCCTGGCCTGTGCCACCTTCGAACGCTGCCGGCACAAACTGAATGCCAGCATCGGCCAGGGCATTGGCCAGATCGTCGTTGATGTCGATCGCCTGCACGCCCAGCGACGTGAGCTCATCCTGCAAGCCCGCCAATGAGGACTTGAGCGCCTCGAGATCGCTGAAGCCCATGTCCTGGATGCCCGCCAGATCCAGCTCGGCCACCGTGGTGGCGTCGCCCAGCAGGCCTTGCACGGCTGCCAGTTGGGTGTCGGAGAGCTGCGTGAGCTGCAGCGGGTCGTTGATCAACACCAGATCCCCGGAATAGGCGGAGACACCATCCAGCGCTTCGGCCAGCTGTGCCAAGGCGGCCGGATCGGCATGCACGGTGACGTAGTTTGAGCTCGGGGCACCCCGTCCGCCATCCAGCAGGATGTCGACACCGTCCAACACCAGGCTGTCCACACCCACCGACTTCAAGTCGATCATCAGATCGTCGAAATCGCCAACGTCTTCGGCGTCGATAGCGACCGACACATTGGCATCGCCGAACAGGTGGCGCAAGTCGTCGGCGCTGCCCAGGTGCAGGAAGCTCGTGCCCGTGACCGTGACGTCCAGGCCGGCTTCCAGGCTGTAGTTGCCACTTGCTGCCAGATCGCCCGCCTGGCCCGCATCGAGCGCCAGCGTGTCCATGCCGGCGGCTTGCAGCTCGTTGACCAGCGTGCCCAGGCTGGCGTTGTCCTGGCCCAGAACATGGTTGAGGTTCGCCTCGGTGAGCTGCACCGACACATCGGCGTCGCCCAACAGGTGCGCCATGTTGGCCGCGCTGCCCAGGTGCAGGAAGCTCGTGCCCGTGACCGTGACGTCCAGCCCGGCTTCCAGGCTGTAGTTGCCACTTGCTGCCAGATCGGCCGCCTTGCCCGCATCCAGCGCCAGCGTGTCCATGCCGGCGGCTTGCAGCTCGTTGACCAGCGCGTCCAGCGAAGCATCGTTCTCACCTAGCGCCTGGATCAGGTCGACGTCGCTA
The DNA here is from genome assembly GCA_029865965.1 of Aquabacterium sp. GTDB lineage: Bacteria > Pseudomonadota > Gammaproteobacteria > Burkholderiales > Burkholderiaceae_C > Pseudaquabacterium. The sequence goes on along the minus strand of JARXAJ010000020.1, from coordinate 4,537 downwards.
GGCGTCACCGTCACATCTGCGTCGGCCAGCAGGCGCGCAACCTCTGGGGTGCTATCCAGGCCCAGGAGGCTGGCGCTGGACACCGAGATGTTGGTGCCCGCAAAGCTGAAACCGGCCTTACCGAGTGACAGCACATCGGCGGCGGACACGCCGACTGGGTGACCGCTGCCATCGAGCAGCCCGGACACGCCGTCGACTGACGCATTCCTGGCTTGCAGGTCGGTGAAGTAGTAGACCGACGGCACGCCCTCGCTCGCACCGGTGATAGTGACGGTGATCACCTGCTCGGTGCCGTCCGCCGCCTGCACCGTGATGCTGTCGGTGTAGGTCTTGCCCGCTTCAAACTCGTCGTGCGCGCCGTGGGTGGTGTAAGTCCACTTGCCGTCAGCTCCGATGCTGAACGTGCCGTAGCCCTTGCTGCCCGCCACATCGGTCTGCGCGATGAACAGGTTGGCCGTGCCGTCCACATCGGTGGACGTGAGTGTGCCGCTGGTGCCAAGCACCGCGTTAGTCTCGATGAGGCTGGCGCTGGTGTCACCGCTGATCACCGCTGCATCGTTGGTGCCGGTGATGGTGACGGTGATGACCTGCTCGGTGCCGTCGGCCGAATGCACCGTGATGCTGTCGGTGTAGGTTTTGCCCGCTTCGAACTCGTCGTGCGCGCCGTTGGTGGTGTAAGTCCACGCGCCATCCGCGTCGATGCTGAAGCTGCCGTAGCCGTTCTTACCCACCACACCGCTTTGCGCCACAAACTGGTTGGACGGCGCGTCCAGATCCAGTGCAGTGAGCTTGCCAACTGCGGTGAGTACCGCATCGGTTTCAACCAGCTCGACCGACGAGGTGCCGCCGATGATCGAGGCAAAAGGCGGTACTGCGTCGGCCAGGTCCAACTGCAATTGGCTAACGAAATTCTGCGCAAACTCCGCCACCATGTCCGGCGGCATGCTGACCGTCTCGGCAACGGCGTTCAGCAGTGCCTGTTGCGCCACCGCCACCATGGCGTCGGCCATTTCCAGCAAGTAGGCCGCCGTCGCCGCGACCAGCGGATCACTGGATGCCAGGTCGAGATAGGCCTGCGCCTGGCCGTCAAAGGCCTCGGCCAGCACCGCCAATACTGCATTGACCTCGACCAGCAAGGCAGCAGCCACCGCCGGGCTCAGCAGGCCTTCGCTCACCAGGCTGTCCAGCACCGAGGCCACCAACTCGGTCAGCGATGGCGCACCGTCCGCGCTGTTCAACGGCTGGGCGGGCTCGCCGTCCAGCATGGAGAGCATCATCACCTGCGGTGCATCCGCCGACGAGCCCGTGGCTGCCGACAGGATGCTGCCCAACGCACCCGCCACCTTGAGGAAAGCAGCCGTACCGCCGCCAGCCGCTAAAGCCAGCGCATCCAGCACAGACGCCATCTCGGCGTTGGCCTGGGCCACCTTCTGGCCCACCAGTTCACCGGATCTCAGGCCTTGGACATAGTTGTAGTGCAGCAGGTCCACACCATCGTTGAAACCCGGTGCGGTATACAAAATACCCAGGCTGGCCTGTAATGCCGCCTGCGACAGCCCGGGGGTGAGCGCCAGCACGGTCGACAAGGTGGACAGGACGCCATTGTCGGTGTCACCGCCGTCAAAGTATCGTGGCGGCAATTCCTCGCCAGACTGGCGGTCATGGCCGCCCGTCACCACCAACCGGCCGCCAGGCGTCAGCGCAAAGCGGTCCAGCGTGAACCAACCCGTGGAGCCGTCGGATTGAACCGACGCCCATGTCTCGCCCTCTTGCCAGATGCCATCGCCGTTGGCGTCGTAGAACGCCCGGGCACCCCCGAAGTCACCGTCGGGCAAGAAGCCCTCGAAGGCGTTGACCCACACCGCCTCGTCGCTGCCGGCAATGTCGACAGTGATGACCTGCTCGGTGCCATCTGCCGCCTGTACCGTGATGCTGTCGGTATAGATTTGACCGGCTTCAAATTCGTCGTGCGGCGTAGTGGTGACGTAGGTCCACTTGCCATCGGTGCCGATGCTGAACGTGCCGTAGCCCTTGCTGCCCGCCACATCGGTCTGCGCGATGAACAGGTTGGCCTTGCCATCCACGTCGGTGGACGTGAGGGTGCCGCTGGCGCTCAGCACCGCGTCGGTCTCCACCAGGCTGGCGCTGGTGTCCCCGCTGATCACCGCTGCATCGTTGGTGCCAATGATGGTGACGGTGATCACCTGCTCGGTGCCGTCGGCCGACTTCACCGTGACGCTGTCGGTGTAGGTCTTGCCCGCCTCGAAGACGTTGTGCGCCTTGGCGGTGGTGTAGCTCCACTGGCCGTCAGCTGCGATGCTGAACTTGCCGTAGCCGTTGCTGCCCGCCGCCTCGCTCTGCGCGATGAACAGGTTGGCCGTGCCGTCCACGTCGGTGGACGTGAGTGTGCCGCTGGCGCTGAGCACCGCGTCAGTCTCGGTCAAGCTGGCGCTGCTGGTGCCGCTGATCACCGCAGCGTCGTTGCTGCCGGTGATGGTGACGGTGATCTCATGCGTGCTGCCGTCGGTCGCCAGCACGGTGATGCTGTCGGTGTAGGTCTTGCCCGCTTCGAATTCGTTCTGCGCGTCGTTGGTGCTGTAGGTCCACTGGCCGTCGGCGGCGACGATGAAGGTGCCGTGGCCGTTACTGCCGTCTGCATTGGTCTGCGCAACAAACGTGGGCACCGTGCTGTCCGGGTCGCTGACCGCCAGCTGCCCGCTGGCGCTGAGCACCGCGTCCGTCTCGGTCAGGCTGGCCGATGTGCTGCCAGCAAACACCGCAAGGTCGTCGGTGCCGGTGATGGTGACGGTGATGACCTGCGTGGTGCCGTCGGCTGCGGCCACCGTGATGCTGTCGGTGTAGGTCTTGCCGGCTTCAAACTCGTTATTGGCCGTGGTCGTGGTGTAGGTCCACTGGCCGTCGGTACCGATGGTGAAGGTGCCGTACCCCTTGCTGCCCTCCACGCCGCTTTGCGCGATGAACAGGTTGGCCGTGCCGTCCACGTCGGTGGACGTGAGTGTGCCGCCGGTGCTGAGCACCGCGTCGGTCTCGGTCAAGCTGGCGGTGCTGGCGCCGCTGATCACCGCCGCGTCATTGCTGCCGGTGATGGTGACCGTGATCAGCTGGGTGGTGCCGTCGCCTGCCGCCACCGTGATGCTGTCGGTGTAGGTCTTGCCCGCTTCAAACTCGTTGCGCGCCGTGGTCGTGGTGTAAGACCACTTGCCATCGCTGCCGATGCTGAACGTGCCGTAGCCCTTGCTGCCCGCCACATTGGCTTGCGCGATGAACAGGTTGGCCGTGCCGTCCACATCGGCAGCCGTCAGCTGCCCGCTGGTGCTGAGCACCGCATCGGTCTCGCTCAGGCTGGCGCTGGTCGTGCCGCCGATCACCGCTGCATCATTGGTGCCGATGATGGTGACGGTGATCACCTGCTCGCTGCCGTCAGCAGTCACGACCGTGATGCTGTCGGTGTAGGTCTTGCCCGCCTCAAAGACGTCATACGCCGCATTCGTGGCGTAAGTCCATGCACCGTCTGTGCCAATGCTGAAAGTGCCGTAGCCCTTGCTGCCAGCCACATTGGTTTGTGCAACGAACAGGTCGGGCGTGCCATCCAGGTCGTTGACCGTCAGCTGCCCGCCGGCGCTGAGCGTGGCGTCCGTCTCGATCAGCGTGGCGGTGTTGGTGCCGCCGAATGCCCCAGTGTCGTTGCTGCCGGCAATGGTGACCGTGATCAGCTGCGTGGTGCCGTCGGCCGCAGCCACCGTGATGCTGTCGGTGTAGGTCTTGCCGGCCTCAAATTCGTCGTGCGCCGTGGCTGTGGTGTAAGTCCACTGGCCATCGGTACCGATGCTGAAGGTACCGTAGCCCTGGCTGCCCGCCACACCGCTTTGCGCAATGAACAGGTTGGCCGTACCGTCCACGTCGGTGGACGTGAGTGTGCCGCTGGCGCTGAGCACCGCATCGGTCTCGATCAGGCTGGCGGCGCTGGTGCCGCTGATCACCGCCGCGTCGTTGGTGCCGGTGATGGTGACAGTGATCAGCTGCGTGGTACCGTCGCCCGCCGCCACCGTGATGCTGTCGGTGTAGGTCTTGCCGGCCTCAAACTCGTCGTGCGCCGTGGTCGTGGCGTACGTCCACTGGCCATCGACTCCGATGCTGAACGTGCCGTAGCCATTGCTGCCCGCCACGCCGCTTTGCGCGATGAACAGGTTGGCCGTGCCGTCCTCGTCGGTGGACGTGAGTGTGCCGCTGGTGCTGAGCACCGCGTCGGTCTCGGTCAAGCTGGCGGTGCTGGTGCCGCTGATCACCGCCGCGTCATTGCTGCCGGTGATGGTGACCGTGATCAGCTGGGTGGTGCCGTCGCCTGCCGCCACCGTGATGCTGTCGGTGTAGGTCTTGCCCGCTTCAAACTCGTTGTGCGCCGTGGTCGTGGTGTAGGTCCACTGGCCGTCGATGCCGATGCTGAACGAGCCGTAGCCCATGCTGCCGGCCACATCGGTCTGCGCGATGAACAGGTTGGCCGTGCCGTCCACGTCGG
>JARXAJ010000317.1 GCA_029865965.1 Aquabacterium sp. | reverse complement strand
CCTGGGGGGGAGCGCCGAAGGCGCATCGGGGGGGGGCCATCAGCGGCGCGGGCCTTGCTCGTCGCGCGTCTTCTTGAGCATCTTGGTCTTGATGCGCTCCCGCTTGAGCGGGCTGAGGTATTCGACGAACACCTTGCCCAGCAGATGGTCCATCTCATGCTGCACGCAGATGGCGGCCAGGCCGTCCAGGGTCATCTCGAACGGCTGGCCGTCGCGGCCCAGGGCGCGCACCGTCACCTGGGCATGGCGCTCCACGTCGTCATAGATGGTGGGCACCGACAGGCAGCCCTCTTCGGCGCGCTTCATCTCTGCGCTGCGGGCGGTGATCTCGGGGTTGATCAGCACCAGCGGCTGGCTGTGGTCAGACGAGGTGTCCATCACCAGCAGGCAGATGTGCTTGTCCACCTGGGTGGCGGCCAGGCCCACGCCGTCGGCGTCATACATCGTGGCCAGCATGTCGTCGGCCAGCTGGCGGATGGCCGCATCCACAGCGCCCACGGGCTTGGCCACCGTGTGCAGGCGCGGGTCGGGGTAACGCAGGATGTTCAGCAAGGCCATGGCAAGCAGGTGCAGTGACGTGGTGACGGAATCGGGCCCACCCTGCAGCTGGGTGGCCCCTGTGAATGCCCAGCAACGCCGGCACGCTGCGGCCGGCCTTCGGCAGCTTGGCTGCACAGTGCATTTCGTTGCGATATCAAGGGTTTATCGGCAGAATCTGCGAGGTAGCATGAAGATTGTTCAGCCGTTTGGCCTGTCATGCTGCCGGCGCATCAAGTCCGCTGCCGAACCCTTGGCGGGTTTCGATTGTGGCACTGGCCCTCCCGGAGACCGCCCCCATGCCCCACCGCCCCTTGCTCCTTGCCCGCCAGGCCCAACGGCTGCCGGGCGGCTGGCCTGGCCTGGCCCTGGGGCTGCTGCTCGCCGGCCTGGCTGCGGGCGCCACGGCCCAAGGCAACCTGCCGATCACCCCGGCCCAGCGCGCCACGGCGCAGCAGGTGGCTGGTGCCGGCGTGCCGCTTTCGGCCCTGGCCGACAACGCACCCGCCTCGCACACTGTGCAGCGCGGCGACACGCTGTGGGCGATTGCCAGCATCTTCCTCAAGACCCCCTGGCGCTGGCCCGAGCTGTGGGGCATGAACCTGCAGGAGATCCGCAACCCGCACCTGATCTTCCCTGGCCAGGTGCTGTTGCTGGTGAAAGACGGCGACCGCGCCCGCCTGATGCTGGGCCGCGGCTCGGCCGACGGCCAGCCGCCGACCAACACCGTGAAGCTGTCGCCCCGCGTGCGCAGTGAACTGCTGGGCAACGGCGCCATCGCCTCCATCCCGCTGCAGCTGATCGGCCCGTTCCTCAATGAGGCCGTGGTGCTCAGCCAGGACGAGCTGGCCGCCGCGCCGCGCATCGTCGCCACCCAGGAAGGCCGGGTGATGGTCTCGCGCGGCGAAACCGCCTACGTGCGTGGCGATCTGGCCGGCGCCCGCAGCTTCACGCTGTTCCGCCAGAGCACGCCGCTGCGCGACCCGCTGAGCAACGAGGTGCTGGGCTACGAGGCCGGCTACATCGGCACCGCCGAGTTCGTGCGCGCTGATGGCAAGGCGCCGGTCAGCGGCCTGCCGATGCCGTCGACCTTCGTGATGACCAGCGCGCGGCAGGAAGCCGGCATCGGCGACCGCCTGGCGCCGGTGCCCCCGCGCGACTTCTCTGCCTATGTGCCGCACCCGCCGGCCGGGCCGGTGGACGGGCGGGTGGTGTCGGTGTATGGCGAAGCCCTCACCGCCGGCCAGAACCAGATCGTGGCCATCAACCGCGGCAAGCGCGACGGCCTGGAGCGCGGCCATGTGCTGGCACTGTGGCGCGCCGGCGCCCTGGGCGTTGACAGCACGGGCGCCAAGCCGCAGCCCATCCAGCTGCCCGACGAACGCAGTGGCCTGCTGTTCGTTTTCCGGGTCTTCGACCGGGTGTCGTACGCGCTGATCGTCTCGGCATCCGATCCCATCCGCCCGGGCGACCGCTTCAGCGAGCCCTGAGAGCCCATGGCCCGCCCCGCAGCGCCTTCGGCGCCTGCCCACGGCCGGCCGAGGGCCGACCGGTTCGCCCGACGGCCAGGCCTGCACCTGCAGACCCGGCCGTCCGGGCCCACCCCCCAGGAGGGCGCTGCCAGCGGCCCGGCACAGCCGGTTCCGCGGCGTCCACCTGGCACTGGCGCTGAAGGCGTGTGATCGACCCGGAAGAACTCGGCGCCTGGTTGCATCTGCTGCACAGCCCGGGCGTGGGCCGCGAGTCGGCACGCCGGCTGCTGGCCCGCTTCCTGTCGCCGCAGGCGGCCATCGCCGCACCGGTGGACGCCCTGCGCGGTTGTGTGGACGGGCCCACCGCGCTGGCGCTGGCCACCCCGCCCGACGGCCATGCCCAGCGCCTGGCCGACACCCTGGCCTGGGCCCGGGCCGCACCCGGGCGCAGCGTGCTGGTGCTGGGCGACGCCGCCTACCCGGCCCCCCTGCTGCACAGCGCCGACCCGCCGCTGCTGCTGTACCTGCACGGCGATGCTGGCCTGCTGGCATCGCCCTGCGTGGCCATCGTCGGTAGCCGCAAGCCCAGCGCACAGGGGCGTGACAACGCCCGAAACTTCGCCCAGGTGCTGGCGGCGCAGGGCTGGACCATCGTGTCGGGCCTGGCCGCCGGTGTCGATGGCGCAGCCCATGAAGGCGCGCTGGCGGCCAACGGCCGCACCATCGCGGTGGTGGGCACCGGCGTCGACCGGGTCTACCCGCCCAGCCACCGGGCGCTGGCCCACCGCATCGCCGACACCGGCCTGCTGGTCAGCGAGTTCTGCCTGGGCACGGCGCCGCTATCGGCCAACTTTCCGCAGCGCAACCGCATCATCGCCGGGCTGTCGCGCGGCACCCTGGTGGTGGAAGCTGCGCTGCGCTCGGGATCGCTGATCACCGCCCGGCTGGCATCGGAGTCCGGCCGCGAGGTGCTGGCCATCCCGGGGTCGATCCTGGCGCCGCAGTCGGCCGGCTGCCATGCGCTGATCCGCCAGGGCGCGGCCCTGGTTGAATCGCCCGAACAGGTGGCCGAGGAACTGGGCCCGCTGCAGCCGGCGGCCCTGCCGGTGCGGACGCCCGCCGCCGACGCACCGCCGGCCGACGACGGCAATGCCGACGTCGACCCGGTGCTGGCCGCACTGGGCCATGACCCGCAGTCGCTCGACACCTTGATCGACCGCTGCGGCTGGCCGGCCCACAGCCTGTCGGCCCATCTGCTGGCACTGGAGCTCGAGGGCCGGGTGGCCCGCCTGCCAGGCGGCTTCTACCAGCGCCGCCGAGGCGCCTGAAGCGTCACGACAGCCCGGTTTTCAGGGTGAACCCCTGGGGTATAGTGGTTTGATGTTCGAAGTGCTGGTCTATCTCTATGAGAACTATTGGCGCCCCGACGCCTGCCCCGATCACGACCAGTTGACGCGCAAGCTCTCTGCCGTGGGCTTCGAAACCGACGAGATCCAGGAGGCCCTGGTCTGGCTCGACGGGCTGGCCGAGAATGCCCAGGCCTATGCGGCCGACCAGTCGGCCGACAGCCTGCGGGTGTATTCCACCGCCGAGATCGACCGGCTGGGCGAAGACTCCATCGGTTTCGTCAGCTTTCTTGAATCCGCCGGCGTGCTGCCGCCGGCGATGCGCGAGATGGTCATCGACCGCGCCACCGCCGTGGGTGACTGCCCGCTGGCGCTTGAAGACCTGAAGGTCATCGTGCTGATGGTCTTCTGGAGCCTGGGCGAAGAGCCCGATGCGCTGATCCTCGACGAGTTGTTCGTCGCGCCGGAAGAGCGGCTGATTCACTGACGCGATCCGTGTTGGCCGCGCGCCGGCCAAGCGCCCGGCCGCTCCGAAGCCGGCCGGCGACCTGCCTGGCATCCGGTGGCGGTATCCCGTCACCGGATGCTGTCAGTTCATCAATTTCGACGGATCAGCGTCCAGCTTGGCCAGCGCATTGCGGGTGGCCTTCACGGTCAACGCCTCGTCCTGGGCCGGCAGCAGCAGCCCGGCTTGCAGAAAGGCCGCCAGCCGCTGCTGCTGGAACAGCACGCAGCGCCCGGCCGGCGTGACGAACAGCGACAACTGGCGGAGCATGCCGTGCCAGGCGAGCTGGACAGTCTCATGCCGGCCGCGGTACTCCAGCCTGTACCAGCTGCCCACCAGCAGCTCGCGCGCCCAGGCGATCATCGGCGCGGTGGGCAGGCTGCCGCCGTCAGACACCACTTCGAGCTCGCTGCTCTCGTGGCCGGACAGGTCCAGCACCAGGCTTTCGTCGATCTCGATGTCTTCACTGCCGGGCAGCAATTCCTCGATGGATTCCAACCGCTCCATCAGGTCCTGCAAGCGGTCGTTCGGGATCACCGCCGCCTTGGCGGTGAAGGCCGCGGCCAGCGCGTTGTTCAGCGCATTGAGGCGCTCTTCCTGCCTTTCGGGCGCCGTGTTGGCCGAGGCCATGCCCTCGCGCAGGCGCTTGAGCAATGGCGGCAGCCGACGGATGACCTCGGCGCGCTCTTCTCGTGTGACCTTGGCACTGGCCGACCAGATCAGGTCGGCAGCGGCGCGCTTCATGGTCTTGGTCTCGGCGCTCTGGCCGCCATAGCGCACCGCGCTGGTGGCCAGCACATCGGCCCACACCTGGAACAGGAACTGGCGCACGCCCTCCTGCACCGGCACCTCATTGAGCATGCGGCGCAGCTCGATGGTGTACTGGATGGCCAGCGTCTCGCGCTGCTCCACCTGCTGGGCCAGCGACACACCGCGCCGTGAGGCCTCGTTCTCGTTCTTGAAATAGTGCTCCAGAAACTTCTCGAACTCGGTCAGCACGGTCTGGAACACCCGGCGGCCGGTGTCGGGGTAGGCCTCGACCACCTGCACCACCCGCTTGATTTCTTTTTCCAGCGCATCGCCGACGTTGTGGCTGGCGCTGTCGAGCCCCATGACGCAGGCGCCCATGCGGTCGATCAGCCGGCGCGCCGGGTGGTCGAGGTTGGCGAAGAAGTCGGGCTCGCTGACGGCCACCCGCAGCACCGGCATCTGCAGCCGGGCAAACCACACCCGCATGGCCGCCGGGATGCGGTCTTCGGTGAGGATGCTCTGGAACATCATCGCCACGATCTCGATGGTGGCGCGCTCGGCCGGTGTGCTGGCCGCCTGCTTGAGCGCCTGCTTGCCGCGCTGCATTTCCTCCAGCAGCTGGGGCCCGGTCATCACCGCGCCGGCCTGGGCCTGGCCATGCGCCAGGGTGGCGCCCGCCTGGGGCGGCGTGAGGCGCCGCCGCAGGTTCTGCTGGGCGTTGTTGATCGCCAGCGACAGGGCGTCGGTCACCGGGCGGGCGTGCGCGGTGTCGGCAAAACCAGGCAGGTGGCGGCCCACCAGGCGGTTCAGCCGTCCCAGCACCGCTTCGGCATGGTCGCTGCCCCGGCCCAGCGGCGCAGCGCGGGTCATCATGCGGGTTTCGTCACCCACCGAAGGCGACGCCTTCGCTGCAGCCACGTCGGACGGGCTGGGCACCATGCTGCGAGTGCCCACCCTGCTGGGCACCTGGGTGGGTACCTGGGTGCGGCCCGGCGACACCGTGCGGCCTGTCAGGTCGCGGCCAGCGGGCGTGTGGCCCGTGGGCCCATGGCTGATGGGCGCATGGCCGGCCAGTGCACGGCTGGCCAGCGCACGGCCGGCGGGTGCATGGCCCGACAGGCTGTAGCCGCCGTGGCCCTGGCCACCACCACCGGCGCTGGCACCCGGGAAAGCGCCGGTGGCATAAGCCGAGCCCGGGTACGACGAATAGGCCGGTGAGATCGGCGCCAGGCCGGGACCGGCAGATGTGGCGTCAAAACCGGACTGGCCACCCTCGTCGCGGCTGCCGCGCCCCTTGGGCGGGCCGCGGCCGGTGGGCTGGTTGGGGGGCGCCGTGGCCCCGAAACGC
>JARXAJ010000256.1 GCA_029865965.1 Aquabacterium sp. | reverse complement strand
AGTGGGCGGGCCGCCCCGCAGTTCAGCAGCTGGTGTCGGTCAGGCGTGTGCCTTGGCCGGCTTCTTGGCGTCGCCGCCAGGCGTTTTGACCACGGTCTTGGTCATCATCGCGATGCCTTCTTCCATGATCAGCTTGCGGTTGGGCGGCGGCAGCTTGTCGCCGCGCAGCTGGTCGTAAGGCACCACCACCCAGCAGGCGCAGCCCCAGATGCATTCACCGGCCATGCCTTCGAAGCGGATGGCGGGTTCCGACAGCATCGGGCCGATGTCGATCAGCCAGGCGTGCTCGTAGAGCTTGGCTTCCCACTCCAGGGCGTCGTAGTTCTTCTGGCTGTCCCAGAACGCGGTGAGGTCGGTCTTGGCCACCCCGGGCAGGATGACGTTGGCATAGGCCGTCAGCGCGTCGAAGAACTCATGGTTGTAGGTCTGGTAGGTGGCGTCGCCGTCCAGCAGGTACTGCTTGGCGATCAGGTCCTTGAAGCCCTTCTCCAGCTTGTCGAAGCCCATGTCGCGCGAGGCGTGGATGTGCACCTCGGCATAGTCGGTCTTGAAGCCGTCCTTCAGGCCGCTGTACTTGGGCAGGAAGTCGATCCACTGCGCGATCACCGCGTCCCACTTCGAGCCCGCCTCGCCCGGCAGCACCTGCACCCCGGGATGGGTGAGCTTGGCCACGTCGAACAATGTCCAGTTGCGTGATTTGGCGCTCAGCGTCTCATGCGGGGCACCGGTGAAGCCGGCCGGGCGCAGCGCCCGGAACAGCACGCGGCCATGGTCGAGAACCGCAAAGCGCATGAAGGAATCGGCCACGAAGCGGTTGGTCACCAGTTGCTTGAAGCCCTGGCGCACTTCCTTCTCTCCGGTGGTGGTGTAGGCGGTCAGGCGTTGCCAGCTCTGCTCGGGGTTGATGACGAAGAAGCCGCCGGTGAACGGGCTGCGGTACAGATCACCCCAGACCGCCGTGACGCCGGCGTTCTTGTCGTCGTCGAGCATGCAGTCCAGGTCATTCATCGTGGTGTAGGTGGTGGGGTTGTTGTAGTACTCCCCATCGCCGCTGTGCGGCAGCTGGCCCACGCCGATGACCGGGATGCGGCGGCCCAGCTTCACGTTGGACAAATGGCGCGCCAGGTCCACCACCATGCCGCTGCCGGTGCCGCCCGCCATGCTGAAGGCCACCATCACCATCGACGGCAGGGTGGCCTTCTCGACCATGTCGACAAAGCTGCGCAGCGCCACGTCCAGCGGGCGCTCGCCGGCGTAGTAGGCATTGGCATAAATGCCCTTGGCCACCACCCGCGGGATGTGCGTGCCGGCGGTGGGCATCTTCACCTTGTGCGGCACATAGCTCTCGAAGTTCGGGTTCCAGTAGTAGCGCGGGTACTCGAGCTTCAGGAACTCACGCGTGCGGTTCAGGCCTTCGAAGAACTCGGGCTTGTCGGGCACCGCCAGGGCGATGGCCTGGAACTGGAAGCGGTCTGCCGGGATGCCGCGCGATGCCAGCCGCTTCTTGAAGGCGTTGGCGTAATCGGTGACGACGCCCATGTCCTGGTCACCGATATCGACCACCATGGCCGCAAAGGTGGCACGCGGATCGGCCAGCAGGTCTTCGATTTCGCCGGTGCGCAGCAGCGCCTCGATGTAGACAGCGCCGGTGCGGCCGATGCCGATGGCATGCAGGCAATGCGGCGCCTGCACGCCGGTGGCGCTGTTGTAGAGAGATGAGGTCATGGACGGCTCCTGTGGGGGTTGAAGTGAAACGGCACGGGCTGCGCCCGGCTCAGCGGGACAGCCGGTGGCCCGGCGATGCGTGCCTTTGCCATGGTGTGGCTCAGCAGCGGATGGAAAAGGTCTCGGTGGCGTCGAGGATGCCGAGGTCGCGCAGGATGTGCGCCACCGAGGTGGCACGCTCATTGGCCACGTACAGCATGTAGTCCTCGACGAACAGGCCCGGGTCGCGCGAGATGGTGCCGGCTTCGATCAGGTCGACACCTTTCTCGAGGTTGGCGCGGTGCAGCCTGGCTTGCCACAGCGGGGTTTCGATGTGGATGGCCAAGGCGTCGACAGAGCTGATCTGCAGAAACTTGCCACCCGCCACGGTGGGCACCTTGAAGCCCTGGCCATACTTGGCGACCACGGTGTTCCAGTCGAGCGGCATCTTGGTTTCTCCTTGGGTTCCTGGGTCCAGGCGGCAGATCAGGCCGGCTCGCCACGCAGGGCGTCCAGCGGCACGGCCACCCAGTGGCCGCCGTCACCCAGGCTGGCGCCTGCCATGCCGGGCAGGCGGCGCGAGGGCTCGCACAGCACCACGCCTTGCTCCAGCAGCAGGGCGTGCAGTGCCGGGCGCTGGGCTGTGGGCAGGGCGTCGTAGGCCGCGCGGGCGTGGTGGAACAGCGCCAGGTCGGTCTTGGCCAGGCGTGGCAGCAGGAACTGCACCGACCCGGGCAGGCCGCCGGTCACCAGGTGGGTGGGCACCTCGGGCTGCAGGGCGTCGTCGAGCGCATGGGTCCAGCCCGTGGCTGCGGCATCACTGTTGCCCTCCGCCGTGCGCAGTTCGATGAACTCGGGCGCATAGCCAGGCAGCAAGCCCAGGGCTGCGCGCACATCCACGCCGCCAGGCGCCGTGTCGCCGCTGCCAAAGCCGAACAGGTGGATCCAGCGTGCGCCCCAGGGTGTGCGCGCAGCCGAATGCTGGGTGGACGGCGCCGCCACCCAGTTCAGCAGCCGCAAGGCCTCCCACAGGTTGGCGCCGCGCCGCTGCAACAGGAATGCCGCCAGTTCACGGTTGACCGCAGTACGCGTGCTGGTCACATCGGCACCCGCAGGTTGGGGCACCACCACGAAGCCTGCGGTGAACGGGTTCTTGTAGAGATCACCGCAGGACAGGGTGACGCCGCGGTTCTTGTCGTCGTCGCACAGCGCATCCAGCTCAGCCAGCACCGGGAACAGGTTGGCGCTGGGATGCCGGGCGCTGTCATCGGCATGCGGCGCGATGCCGATGCCGGTGAGCAGCACCCGCCGCCCGAACAGCCCGTTCGACAGATGGCGCGCCAGGTCCAGCGCCATGCCGCTGCCGGTGCCGCCGGCCAGGCCGAACACCAGGCAGACCACGGCATCGCCCTGGGTGGCTTCCACGCTGCGGGCAAAGCGCTTGAGCGCTGCAGCCATCGGGCGGTCACCGTCGTACCAGGCGCGGCCGTAGGCGGCCTTGGCCACGGCGCGTGACAGTGGCTTGCCCGCAGCCCAGCCGCCCGCCGCAGGCGTAGGCAGCCAGGCGCCGGCGTCGGGGTTGGCGTGGTACATCGGGTATTCCAGCTTCAGGAAGTCGCGGTAGCGCGACAAGCTGTCTTGCAGGCTGTGCTGCTCTGGCAGATCCAGTGCCACGGCCTCCACCTGGGCTTGCGCAGGGCCGAAGCGGCCAGCCAGGGCGCGCACGCCCGCCAGGTCCTGGTCGCCAATGTCCAGCGCCAGGGCTGTCAGACGCGAACCAGGCACGCTGAGCAGATCGTCCGGGGCATCGCGCAGAAACTGCTCGACCACCCGGACACCGGCGCCGCCCACACCGATCAGGTGCACGCCAAAGGGCAGGGCGCTGATGTCGGCGATGCGGTGCACGCCACGCTTGAGCGCATCCAGCTTGCGCTGCTGAAGTTTGGCCTCGGTGCTGCCGATGGCCGGGGTGGGGCGCCCGCGCATCAGATCAATGCCTGCCGTGCTCGACATGGAGAAATGCCTTCTGAAATGAGAAAGGCCCATCGCAGGCGGGAACCTGGGATGAGCCTTGTTGCTCGTGCCGGCAGAGGCGATATTGCCGCTGCGGTAGAACGCTGTGACGCTGCACTTCAGCGCTTTTTTTTCGCGTTGGACGGTACCTTATGTCCGCTTGTCGATTCTGTCAATCTGTTTTCTTTGGAAAATACATCAGCGCGTACACCTGCAGTTTCGGTCTGCCAGTTCCTGGCCGTCAGGGGCTCAGCAACACGCGGCCATGGCAGGCCGCAGCGCTGCGGTCAGGTGGCAGCCGGGCTGCGCCGCCACAGCAAGCCGATGACGAAGACCGCGCCAATGCTGGCCGTGACGATGCCCACTGGAAGCTCCTGCGGGGCCATCACCACGCGGGCCAGCAAGTCACTGCCCAGCAGCAGCAGCGCACCCAGCAAGGCGCAGGCCGGCACCAGGGCGGCGTGCAGCAGGCCGGCCGAGCGGCGCATGAGGTGCGGCACCATCAGCCCCACAAAGCCGATGACACCGGCCAACGCCACGCAGCATGCCGTGGCCAGTGCGGTGACGATGAGCACCTGCTGGCGCAGGCGTTGCGGCGCCACGCCCAGGCTGTGGGCCACCTCGTCACCGGCCAGCAGGGCGTCGAGCGCGCGGTGGCGCAGGGCCACGAAGACGGCCAGCGCCAGGCAGCCGGCCAGGGCAAGCGGCAGGTTGTCCCAGCGCGCCAGGCCCAGGCCGCCCAGGGACCAGAACAGCACCGAATGCGCGGCACGCTGGTCGCCGGCAAACACCAGCACATGGGTCAGCGCACCGAACAGGAAGGACATGGCCAGGCCGGCCAGCACGATGCGCTCTGCCCCCTGGCCGGCACTGCGCTGTGCCAGCAGCAGCACCCCGCCGGCTGCCACCAGCCCGCCGGCAAAGGCTGCCAGTGGCAAGGTCCAGATGCCGAAGCGCTCGCCGGTCAGCGAGATCACCGCCACCGCGCCGGCGGCAGCTCCGGACGACAGGCCGAACAGGAAGGGGTCGGCCAGATCGTTGCGCGTGGCCGTCTGCAGCAATGCGCCGGCCATCGCCAGGCTGGCGCCCACCAGCAACGCCAGCAGCACGCGCGGCAGCCGCAGGTCGACCACGATGGCGCGGGTGGCGGCTTCGGCCGCGCTCAGGGCTGCGTTGCCATGCGGCACCAGGCTGGCCCAGACCTTGCCTGCTTCAATGTGTGTGCCGCCCAGGCTGAGGCCCAGCGCCAGCAACATCGGCAGGCCCGCCGCCAGGGCCGCATGCACCTGCCAGGGCTTCATGGTGCGGCGGCCCGCAAGGCCAGGGCCAGTTTTTCAACCGCCTCGATGTTGGCCGGCCCGGGGGTCAGTTCGGCATAGCGCAGCGCGATGAAGCGCCGGTGCTTCACCGCATCGGTGTGGCGCATGGCCGGGTGTGCCTGCAAGGTGGCCATCAGGCGGCTCGGGCCTTGCCCATCCTGGTAGTCCAGCAGCACCAGAAACTGCGGGTTGCGCGCGGCCACCGCCTCCCAGGAGCTGTGGGCCCAGCTGGTGGGCATGTCGTCCATGATGTTGCGGCCCCCGGCCGCGTCGATCAGTGCCGTCGGCATGGCTGCGGCGCCGGCGGTGAAGGGTTTGTCTTCGCCTGAGTCATAGACAAACACGCGCACCGGCTGCGCCTGGGCTGCTGTGCTGCCTGCCGGAGGCTGCGCCACCGCCTGCAGGCGGTGGCGCAGCCTCCGGCAGGCAGCACAGCAGCCCAGGCGCAGCCGGTGCGCGTG
>JARXAJ010000157.1 GCA_029865965.1 Aquabacterium sp. | reverse complement strand
GGCCCGGCTGGCCGCGCAGGGCCTGGTGATGCGCCCGCCGCCGGCCGAGCCCACCACCTGCTGCGGCCGTGGCTGCAACGGCTGCGTGTGGGAAGGCTGGCTGGCCGCGGCCAACTGGTGGCGTGAACAAGCGCTGGCCCTGCTGGCCGCCGGCAGCGGCTGATCTGGCGTCAGCGCTGCCTGTGGGGCGTCAGGCATCCAGTGCAAAGCCCACCAGGGCCTGCAGCTGGGCCAGCGCCACGTCGGGGTCGTCGACCTTGATGGTGTGCATGCCCAGGGTGCGCGCAGGCTTCAGGTTCACGCCCAGGTCGTCCAGGAACACGCAGTGCGCCGGCGCCACCGCCAGGGCCTCGCACATCAGCAGGTAGATCTGCGGGTCGGGCTTGCGCAGGCCCAGCTTGGCACTTTCGATCACATGGTGGAACAAGGGCAGCACCGCATCTCTGCCCTTGGGGTCGGCGTTCTCGGCGCCTGGGCTGGCCACGTTGTTGGTGATCAGGCCGATCTTCAGCCGGGGGCGCAGCACCCGCAGCGCCTGCACCATCTGCGGCCGGATGCTGCCGCTGAGCAGGGCGATCACATCCTTGCCGCGCACGGCATGGCCCAGGGCGGCGCTCTCGGCGGCGAATTCGGCGTCGAAAGTGGCCAGGTCGATGGCGCTGCGCTCGAACCGGGCCCAGGCGTTGTCGAGGTGGTTGCTGGCGTTGACGCTGCGCAGGAAGTTGTGCGGCAGGCCATGGGCCTGCTCATAGGCCGCAAAGGCCTCGAAGGGCGATGAGCTGATCACGCCGCCGAAGTCCCAGATCACGGCGTGGATGTCGGCAGCGGGCATGGCGGGGGCTTTCAGGGTGGCGTGTGGGCAGAGGGTGCGACCGATTGTGGCGATCGGCCCGCGGCTAGCGCTGTCACCGGCGCGCCCTGAGAATGCGCGCCCATGGATTCCCTCTCTCAGATTGCCCTGGGCGCCGCCGTGGGCGTGGCCGTGATGGGCCGGCGCACTGCCGTGTGGAAGGCCGCCGCCTGGGGTGCGGTGGCCGGCACCCTGCCCGACCTGGACGTGCTGATCGACCAGGGCGACCCCATCCGCAACATGGTGCTGCACCGCGCCGAGACCCATGCGCCGTTCTGGCTGACGCTGTTTGCCTTGCCCTTGGGTGCGGCCGTGGCCTGGATGAGCGGCCAGCGTGCCTTGTGGTGGCGCTGGGTGCTGGCGATGTGGGCCGCGCTGGTGACCCACCCGCTGCTGGACGCGATGACGGTCTACGGCACCCAGCTGGGCCTGCCCTTCACCAACCACCCCTATGGCGTGGGCAGCATCTTCATCATCGACCCGGCCTACACCCTGCCCTTGCTGGTGGGCACCATCTGGGCGGTGCGCAGCGGCGGTGCGGGGCGGGGCCTGGCCGCCAATGCCGCCGGCCTGGTGCTGAGCACCGCCTACCTGGGCTGGGGCGTGTGGGCGCAGCAACATGTCACCGGCGTGGCGCGTGCCGCGCTGGCGGCCCAGGGCATCGTGGCCGACCGGTTGCTGGTGACACCGGCGCCGTTGAACACCCTGCTGTGGCGGGTGGTGGCGGTGCAGGGCAGCAGCTACCACGAGGGCTTCCGCTCGTTGCTGGACACCGGCCCGGCGATGGTCTTCGACCGCTTCGACCGCGGCACCGCGCTGTGGCCGGCGGTGCAGGGGCAAGACGGCGCGCAGCGCATCGCTGCCTTCAGCCATGGCTTCTGGGCACTGGGCGAGCGCGATGGGCGCCTGCACATCACCGACCTGCGCATGGGCCAGGAGCCGGCCTATGTGTTCAGCTTTGCGCTGGCACAGCGCCAGGGCGATGCCTGGGTGCCGCTGTCGCAAGTGCAGCAAGTGGGCATGCGCCCCGATGTGGGCCGCGCCTGGGCCTGGCTGTGGCGGCGGGCACTGGGCCAGCCGGTGCCGCCGCCGCGTTGAGGGCGGCTGCCGGGCCCGGGGCCGCGTCTCAATCGGCCCAGGGATCCAGAACCTGGGCGCCCAGGCCTTGCACGTCACGCAGGTTGCGGGTCACCAGGATCAGCCCGTGCTGGGCGGCCGTGGCCGCCAGCAGGCTGTCGATCACCGGCAGCGGCCGGCCGGCCAGCGCCACCAGACGGCCCCAGCGGTCGGCCACGCTGGTGTCGATCGGCAGGATGCGTCCGGCGAAGAAGGCGGGCAAGACGGTTTCCAGCCAATCGAGCAGGGCCAGGCGGCGCGACGGATCGGCCAAGCCCTCGATGCCCTTGCGGATCTCGCCCAGGGTCAGCACGCTGAGGTACAGCGTGCTGGCCGGCCGCTGCGAGAACCAGCGCACCACAGAGGGATCGGGCTGCTTGCGGCGCAGCTCCGACAGCACATTGGTGTCGATCAGGTAGCTCATGGGTACACCCTTGGGCCTGCGGCCTGTCCCGCCGGGCGGGGCTCACAGGTCCAGGTCGCGGGTCAGCCCCGGGTCACGCTGGAACACCAGCTCGTCGTCGAGCCCGGCCAGCGGCGAGGCCTGCATGAAGTCGACCAGCGACGCCGCCTGGCCCGACAACTGGTCGAAGCGTTCTCGCGACAGCACAACGGCCACCGAACGGCCATGCAGGGTGATGTCCTGCGGGCCGTCGCGTTCTGCCCGCTTCACGACTTCGGACAACCGCGCCTTGGCGTCCTGCATCTGCCATGACTGCATTGCAATCCCCCAATCTGACCAG
Organism: Aquabacterium sp.; assembly: GCA_029865965.1. Taxonomy (GTDB): domain Bacteria; phylum Pseudomonadota; class Gammaproteobacteria; order Burkholderiales; family Burkholderiaceae_C; genus Pseudaquabacterium. The sequence continues at coordinate 9,174 of JARXAJ010000157.1, read as the reverse complement.
ACTAGCCAGATTCTAGCCACGCCTGGGCGGTGGGCGCCAGGGCTTTGACCCGGCGCGTCCTCAGCCCTGCGGCGCCAGCCAGGTCTCGGCCAGCTTCACCCAGTAGGTGGCGCCGGTGCTCAGCACCCGGTCGTTGAAGTCGTAGGCGGCGTTGTGCACCATGCAGCCCCCCACGCTGCCCACGCCGTTGCCGATGTTGATGTAGCAGCCCGGCACCTTCTCCAGGAAGAAGGCGAAGTCCTCGCTGGCGGTCAGGGGCTCGGGGTTGGTGACCAGGCCGCCATCGCCCAACCAGTCGCGCACCAGCTGCTTGCAGAAGTCGGTGTGCTCGGGGGTGTTGTTCAGCACCGGGTAGCGGCGGATGTAGTTCACCTCGGCGGTGGCGCCGAAGCTGGCGGCCTGGGCCTGGGCCAGCTCGGTGATGCGGCGCTCGAGCAGATCACGCACGCTGGGCTGCATGGCGCGCACCGTCAGGCGCAGTTCGGCCGTGCCGGGGATGACGTTGGGCGCGTCACCGGCCAGGAAGGCCCCCACGGTGACGATGCCGGTGTGCAGCGGCGGCACATTGCGCGCCACGATGGTCTGCAGCGCCATCACGATGGCCGCGCCCGCCACCACCGGGTCGACAGCGGTCTGCGGAATGGCGCCATGCCCGCCCGTGCCACGCACGGTGATGATGCAGGTGTCGCCGCTGGCCATGGCAAAGCCGGGCACGGCCTGGAAGCGGCCTTCGGGCAGGCCGGGCATGTTGTGCATGCCGAACATGGCGTCACACGGGAACAGGTCCAGGAAGCCGTCTTCCAGCATCTTGCGGGCCCCCGCCAGGCCTTCTTCGGCCGGCTGAAACACGGCATGCACGATGCCATCGAACTGGCGCGTGGCGGCCAGGTGGCGGCAGGCCGCCAGCAGCATGGCGGTGTGGCCGTCATGGCCACAGGCGTGCATCTTGCCGAACACCTTGCTGGCCCAGGGCTTGCCCGATGTCTCGGCAATCGGCAGCGCGTCCATGTCGGCGCGCAGGCCGATGCGGCGCGTGCTGGAGCCCAGCGTGCCGCGCAGCGTGCCCACCACGCCGGTGCCGGCCAGGCCGCGGTGCACCTCCCAACCCCAGCGGGCCAGTCGCTCGGCCACCAGGTCGCTGGTGGCGTGCTCTTGGTAGGCCAGCTCGGGGTTGGCATGGATCTGCTGGCGGATGGCCACCATCTCGGCCTCGTGCTGGCGGATGGCGTCGAGGGCGGGCAGGGACAGGGGTGCGTTCATGGTGGATCTGGGGTGGTGTCAGGGGGTGGGGGAATTCTGCAGCGGGCCCGCAGGGCGCAGCTGCAGCACGCCGTCGGCCAGCCGGCCGAAGCGGATGGTCAGCAGGTCGGCCAGGTAGCTTTGGTGCACCTGCCAGGGCGCGCGCGTGCCCTGCTGGGGCAGCAGGCCGGCGGCGCGCTGCACATAGCCCGAGGTGAAGCTGAGGAAGGGCTGCACCGGCACCGACGGGTCGTGCCGTGGCACGGCGATGGCCTGGCCGTGGCGCTGCATGTGGTTGAGCAGGCGGCACACCCAGCCGGCGGTGAGGTCGGCCTTGAGCGTCCATGACGCATTGGTGTAGCCGAAGGCCAGGGCCAGGTTGGGCACATCGCCCAGCATCATGCCCTTGTACGACAGCGCCTGGCCCGGCACCACTGGGCGCCCGTCGACGCTGATGGCGATGTCGCCAGCCACGTTGAGCTGCAGGCCGGTGGCCAGCACCACGGTGTCAGCCGCCAGGTGCTGGCCGCTGGTCAGCTGCACGCCGGTGGCGGTGAAGTGACGGATGGTGTCGGTGACCACGGCAGCGCGGCCGGCGCGGATCTGCTGGAACATGTCGCCATCGGGCGCCACGCACACGCGCTGGTCCCAGGGGTTGTAGCGCGGGTTGAAGTGCACCTGGGCATCGCAGCTGCTGCCCAGCTCGGCGGCGGCCATGGCCACCAGGCGTTGCTTGACCTGGGCCGGGCGCTTGCGCGCCAGGCCGAAGTAGAAGCGGCCGACCAGCACGTTCTTCCAGCGGGTGACGGCATAGGCCGCCCCGGCAGGCAGCCAGCGGTTCAGGCGCTGGGCGATGGCATCGACCGACGGCCGGTTGACCACATAGGTGGGCGAGCGCTGCAGCATCGTCACCTGCGCGGCGGTCTTGGCCAGTTCGGGCACCAGGGTGACGGCGGTGGCGCCGCTGCCCACCACCACCACGCGCTGGCCGGCGTGGTCCAGGTCGGCGGGCCAGAACTGTGGCTGGACGATGCGGCCCTGGAAGCTGGACTCGCCGTCGAACACCGGCCGGTGGCCGCTGGCATAGCTGTAGTAGCCGCTGCACAGGTACAGGAAACGTGCGCGCTGGGTGGTCTGCTGCACCGCACCGGTGGCCGCATCGGTGTGCTGCAGCGTCACCGTCCAGCAGGCGGGCCCGCTGTGCCAGTCGGCGCGTTGTACCTGATGGCCGAAGCGGATCTGCGGCGTGATGCCGGCCTCGTCGGCCGTCTCGCGGATGTACTGCAGGATGGCCGGGCCGTCGGCAATCGCCTTGGCGGCGCGCCAGGGCTTGAAGTCATAACCCAGCGTGTACATGTCCGAATCGGACCGGATGCCGGGGTAGCGGAACAGGTCCCAGGTGCCGCCGATGGCCTGGCGCGCCTCGACGATGGCCCAGCGCTGGCCCGGGCAGCGGCGCTGCAGGTGGCGCGCTGCGCCGATGCCCGACAGGCCGGCGCCGACAATCAGCACGTCGAGCAGGTCGGTGGGGTCGTTGGTGGCTGGCATTGTTGGGGGCGGCATCGGGGTGGGCTGTCTTGGGAAGGGGGCATTCTGTGGCGTGCTGCTGCCGTGCTTGTCGCCAAGCTGTCAGCTGCTGTGCGGGCGGCACCGCATCATGTTGGTTGGCAACTGCTGGAGCATCCATGGCGATCTATGAACTGCGCACCTACTCAGTCACCGTCGGCAAGATGGCCGATGTCACGCACCTCTACAAGACCCTGGGCTGGCCGGCCGTGGAGAAGCACCCGAAGAAGCTGGTGGGCTACTTCACCGGCGACATCGGCGCGCTCAACCAGCTGGTGCACCTGTGGAAGTTCGACGACGACGCCGACCGCCGCGCCTTCTGGAAGGGCTTGTTCGCCGACCCCGACTTCATGGCATTTGCCTCCCAGCTGCGCCCGCTGCTGCAGAGCCAGGAGAACAAGCTGATGATGGCCGCGCCCTGGGGGCCGCATCCATGAGCAAGGGCATGCAGTACACCCGGCTGGGAAGGACAGGGCTCACCGTCTCACGCATCTGCCTGGGCTGCATGACCTACGGTGTGCCCGAGCGCGGCGCCCACCCCTGGACCTTGCCCGAAGACCAGAGCCGCCCGCTGATCCGCCAGGCGCTGGAGCTGGGCATCAACTTCTTCGACACCGCCAACAACTACTCTGACGGCACGTCTGAAGAGATCACCGGCCGGGCGTTGCGTGACTTTGCCCGGCGCGACGAGATCGTGGTGGCCACCAAGCTGCGCTTTGGTGCGCGGCGTGCGCCCAACATCGGCGGGCTGTCACGCAAGACGGTGTTCAACGAGATCGACGGCAGCCTCAAGCGCCTGGGCATGGACCATGTCGACCTCTACCAGATCCACCGCTGGGACCCCGACACGCCGATCGAAGAGACGATGGAAGCCCTGCACGATGTGGTGAAGGCCGGCAAGGTGCGCTACATCGGCGCCAGCAGCATGCATGCCTGGCAGTTTGCCAAGGCCCAGGCCGTGGCCCGCGCCAACGGCTGGACCCCGTTCATCAGCATGCAGCCCGAGCTGAGCCTGCTCTACCGCGAGGAAGAGCGCGAGATGCTGCCGCTGTGCCTGGACCAGGGCGTGGGCGTGATTCCCTGGAGCCCGCTGGCCCGTGGCCGGCTGGCACGGCCCTGGGGTGCGCACACGCCGCGCGTGGCCACCGACGTGTTCGGCGCCGGCCTGTTCCAGCACACCGAAGCCAATGACAGCGCAGTGCATGCGGCGCTGGTGCAGATGGCCGCAGCGCGCGGTGCGCCGCTGGCCGCGGTGGCGCTGGCCTGGCTGCTGCAGAAGCCGGGGGTGACGGCGCCGATCATCGGTGCGTCGAAGCCGGCGCATTTCGACGACGCGCTGGCGGCGCTTGGCATCACGTTGACGCCCGACGAGATCGCCACGCTGCAGGCGCCTTACCTGCCGCACGCGGTGGTGGGGTTCTAGGGCAGGTTGTCAGGGTCCAGCCGCGCGAGCGCGTGGCGGGAACAGACGAACGGTGGGCAAACAGCCAGAGCCAGCGGACGAGCGGAGTCGAGCGGCCGCAGTTCGTCGCAGCAAGGACGATCGCACTCTGGATGCCCGCTTGCCGGGAAGACCTGACGGTCATGCCGCTGCGGTCAGCGGTCGAGACCGACCCTGAGCAGTAGTCCGCTGTCCCGATCTCGCCGTCTTGACGCTGCCGGTCGAAGCACACGGCCTGCTGCATCGCCCACACGGACGCCAGCACTGGAACATCGGCGTTTCAGCAGGGCTGGGCACCGCGGCAGTCGGGTGCCTCGATGACGACCTGACGCAACCCAAGTTCAGGTTTGCGTCATTTCAAGACCCCGTGAACGGCGATGTGCACAAGTGTTTCGCTGGGCGTCCACGCATGGCCACTGATCGTGATCAGTGCCTGCGAGATGCCGTTGAGCGCACACACGAGAGCCTCGCTCTTTGCGCGCAGCGCGGGGACATCGGGTGTCTCGCCGAGCGCGCCGGCAAGGCATCGGGCAAACAGATCAAAGCGCGCCCGTGGTGCGCCGGTTGCGACGTAGCCCTCGACATCGGCCCGCGAAATGCCGCCAGACATGAAGACCAGGAAGTAGTGCTCCCGGTGCTCCAGCCAGAAATCAACATAGGCCTGGGCCACCTCTTCGAGCCGCAAGACCGGGTCGGGCTCGGCGGCAGCAAGCGCGTCGAGTTCGTCAAAGAGCGCCGCGAAGACATCAGACCAGAGCAGGCTCAGGATGTCGACCTTGGCTTGGAAGTACGCGTAGACGGTCTTGGGGGTGCAACCAGCCTCGGCCGCCAGTTTCCGCATCGACACCGCTGCGTAGCCCTCTTGTTGAAAAAGCCGCAGCGCGCAGCGCGCAATGTGGGCGCGTATGTCATCCCGCTGCTCGGCTGAGCGCGAGGGGCGTCCTCTGGCGCGCCGGTTCCCCTGTCCTTGTTCCATCTGTGCCCCGATCCTCTCGTGGGGCAAGTGTCGCCGCACCGCTGCCGCCGACGTTGACAGGACATTCGACATTACGTATAACGCGTACTACTTAAAGGAGATCGATCTTGAGCAAATTGTGGTTGGCACTGATCGTGGGCACTCTGGCTGCAGGTGACGCCCTGGCCAGTGACTTGGAAGACCTCACCGGCCTGTGGCGAGAGACGCGCTATGGCGCGCTGGTCGATATCGGCGATTGCGGAAATGGAACACCTTGCGGATGGCTGACGCGGGTCGACGCCCGTCTCACGGACGGCCAGACCCAGGACGTGCGCAACCGGGATTCGTTGCTGCGCACACGTGCCCTTGTCGGCCTGCCGGTCTTGTGGAACTTCGCATTGAGCCCGGAGGGTTGGCGCGATGGCCGGCTCTACAACCCCGATGACGGCAAGACGTTTCGGGCCCATCTGCGCCTGGTGTCGGCCAGCGAGCTTCGCGTCACCGGTTGTCTGGGTCTGCTGTGCCGCAGCGAGGTGTGGACGCGGTTCATGAACGGGCACGCTGCAAGGGATGCGCGATGACCAGCGTCAGCAACTCAACCGGCTTGAGCGGCCAGGACCTTCGCCTCATGCGCGCCTGCTTCCTGATCGCCGCCCTCTGGAACTTCGCAGGTGCCGTGCCGGCGGTCATCGATCCGACGGGCATGTTTGCGCGAGAGTTCGGGCGGGTGCTGAGCGACCCGGTGCAAGTCGCTGTCTACCGCGGCGCCTGGGTCACTTCCCTGCTCTACGGCCTGGGGTTCCTGGCCGTGGCCCGCAACCCGGCGCGGCACACAGGTGTGGTGCTCATGGGCGGACTGGGCAAAGCCTTGTTTGCGATCAACCTGGCCTACATGCACCTGAATGGCTGGACCTCCCCCTTCGCAGTGCTGGTGATCATTGGGGACATCGCATTCGTCGCCGCGTTCACCCTCTACTTCCTGCGCCTTCGGCGCCTGGGCATCCCCCTGCTGTAGCGCGTGCGACGGCTCGCGCGTTGGCACGACGGCAAGCTGCCGCTCACCGATGACCGTTGGTGGCCGGCAGTGTGCGTGCCGCTGCATGAGGCGGCCAGCCGGTCACGTTGCACCCCGATGAGCGACGCCACCAGCGGCAATGGCTGCCGGGGTCGTTTGGCGTCTTCGACCCGCCCCGACGGATGCCGGCGCGCCTGTTGCCTTCCGTCGCTCAGGCCACAGCCGTTGAATCCCCACCCACCCGCCGCGCCCGCTGCCGGTTGAAGGCCGCAGCCACACCCAGCAAGCCCAGCGCGCCGGCGGCCAGCACCCAGGCGGTGCCGGCGTGGTCCACCACCATGCCCGCCAGGGCCACGCCCACGCTCTGCCCCAGGAAGAAGCTGCAGGCAAACGCCGCCACCGCGGTGCCGCGCCGCTCGGGCGCCATCTGCGTGGCATTGGTCTGCAGGGTGTTGTGCAGCATGTAGAAGCCCAGGCCCAGCACCATGCAGGCCGGCACCGCCCAGCCCCAGGCCGGCGCAAACGCGATGGCGGCCAGCGCGGTGGCCATCAGCCAGCTGCCGCCGCGCACCAGCCACACCTCGCCCAGCCGCGCCACCAGCACCTTGGCGCCGAACGCGAAGACCAGGCCGCCCAGCGCAAAACCCATCACCATGCTGCCCACAGTCGACAACGGCAGGCCGAAGCGCTGGTGCAGGTGGGCAGCAATGAAGGCGAAGGGCCCGTACAGCACCGCGCCTTCGCAGAACACCACCACCAGCACCACCCGCGCCCAGGGCTGGGCCAGTACTGCGCGGAACTGCCGCACGATGGTGATGAACGCGCCGCCCGGTCGGCCCGGTGGCTGCAGCACCGGCGGCGGCAGGCGGCGCCGTGCCAGCACCAGCACCGCTGCGGCCACCAGGAACAGGCCGGCCACGCCGAAGAACGGCGTGCGCCAGGGCAGGTGCTCGGCGGTGTAGCCGCCGGCCCACACGCCGGTGGCAAAGCCGGTGATCTGGCCGATCAGGAAGCGCGCCAGCACCGGCTGGCGCCGCTCGTAGGGCACGGCATCGCCGATCCAGGCCATGGCCAGCGGGATCACCGCTGCGGCGGCACAGCCCGCCAGCAGGCGCCCGGCCAGCAGGCTGTGGTGGCCGGGCGCCAGCGCGCACAGCAGTGCCGTGCCGGCTGATGCCAGGCAGGCCCAGGTGATGACGCGCAGCTTGCCGAAGCGGTCGCCCAGCGGGCCGAACAGTGCCTGCGACAGGCCATAGGCCACCGCGAACACGGTGATCACCCAGGACGCCTGGCCCAGGGTGGTGGAGAACTCATCGGCCAGGCGGGGCAGCAGGGCGTCGGTCAGGCGCATGGACACGCCGCTGGCCAGCGCGGCCAGCGACAGCGCCAGGATGGCGCCCAATGGCGTGGTGTCGGCGGGGGGTGCGGGCGCGGTTGGGGATAGGGCAGGAACAGACATCCGGCATTGTCCGGGCTGGCAGGCCGCCAGCCCGGCAGCACGGCGGGGTGGCCCAAGGCGTCTGCGAGCATGGCGCATGCAAACCTGCAGGCTGTACCGTGCATGAGGGCTGAAATGATCGGAGCCGGCCGGCGTGGTGGTGGACGACCTGGACTGCGGCGTGGTGCGCCACCTTGTCCACCGATTGGATGGATGCTGTTCAGCCGGTGCGGCAGGCGACGGTGTGGGTGCTGCCAGGCGCCGTGGGCCGCAGCCCGATCGCCCTGGCTTGCCGCCGTGCCGCCCTGGTATGGCAGCTTGCGCTGCCGGCCGGTCATCAGCGGTTCCGCACCGTGTCAGGCCCTGGTGGCCTTGACCTTCTCGATGGCTTCACGCGCGGCCAACTCGCTGTTCAGCGACTGGGACAAGGGCGCGCGGCACAGGCCGGCATGGCTGTAGTGGTGGTTCTCATAGACCATGGCCGCTGCGGGGAAGGTGTCCAGCAGGCGCTGCAAATCGGCGCCGGGTGGCAGTTGCTCCAGCAGCGCGTCCAGGTGCTGCACCAGGCTGCGGTACTGCCCGGCGCCAATGGTGGCCGGTTTGGCCTCTACCCGCTGCAACAGTTCTGCCAGGGTGATGGCAGTGCGGAATGCGGCGGTGAACGGGGTGGCCTCGGGGTGGTGTGTGTGTGCCATGCAAGTCACATGATGGCGCCGGGGCCGGTTGCAAGGGGGTGTGCCACTTGACGCGCGCGCTGCGGATGGCCTTGCGCGCCTGTCTTGCCGCCGGCTTGCCTGCGTGCAGGCTGGCGATCAGGCGATCAGGCCATCAGCCGATCAGGCCACCGACAGAGGCAGCGGCAGCGATTCGGCCTCGGCCACCCGCACCAGGGCATCTTCGAACATCGCCCGCGCTGTGCCGGCCACCCGGTGCAGGTGGGTGTGCAGCGCGGCGTCGTCGGGCCCGCGGTTCACGCATTCAGCGCTGTAGGTCTCGAAGTGGGCCAGCATCATCACCAGCTCGGCCACATGGCGCGGGCATTCGCAGGCCATGGTGCCCGACGCTGCGGCCAGCTGCACGAGGGTGTCGTCGTCGAAGCGGCGCGGCGGCACGCTGGCCGGGCCAGCCAGTGGCACCGGTGCGCCGGCCTGGCTGGCCATCACCCGTGGCAGGCCGGTGGTGCTGGCGCACAGCGTGCTGACCAGGCTGCGCAAGGATGCATCGTCCAGCGGCGCGCGGTGCAGGCTGCAGCCGGCGCGGCGCAGCCGCTCGGCCACCGCCTCGGGGCCGAAGCCGTAAATCACCACCGCCTGCTCGGCGCCCAGCTGGCGCATCAGCGCCAGCAGGCGGTTGGCGCTCTCTGGCTGCAGGGTGGCCAGTTCCGCCACCAGCATCTCGGCGCGCAGCGGTTCGGCGTCGGCCGGGTGGGCCGCCATGGCCTGGTCGGCGGCGGCCTGGTCGGCCCACACGGCCACCCGTTGCAAGGCGACGGCGCCCAGCCGGCGCGGCAAGCCCAGGCC
>JARXAJ010000181.1 GCA_029865965.1 Aquabacterium sp. | reverse complement strand
GCCGCAACCTCGTGCCGCAGGTGCTGCCGCCGCAGCCGCTGCGCGACTGGCTGGCCGCCATGCCGGCCGGCGGGCTGCGCCTGGTGCTCAGTTTGGCCGACGATACCCAGCCTTTGCGCAACCGGCTGGCTGCCGCGCGGCTGGGGCCTGTCAGCCTGCTCAGCGGCCCCGAGGGCGGCCTGTCACCGGGCGAACTGGCCGCCGCCGTGGCGGCCGGGCACCTGCCCACCACCCTGGGCGCGCGTGTGCTGCGCGCCGACACCGCGCCACTGGCGGCGCTGGCGGTCATCGCCGCCCTTGAAAGCCCTGTATGAATCTGCGCCTCGCCCTGCTCACCCTGTGCCAGGGCCTGCTGATGGTCAACAACGTGGTGTTCATCGCCATCAACGGCCTGGTGGGCCTGGCGCTGGCGCCGGTGGGCTGGATGGCCACCGTGCCCATCACCGCCTATGTGGCCGGTGGCGCACTGGCCACCGGCCTGGTGGCCCGGCACCAGCGCCGCTGGGGCCGGCAGCGCACCTTCCAGCTGGGCCTGCTGGTGGCCATCGCCAGCGCCGGGGTGTGCGCCTGGGCGGCGATGACCCGCAACTTCTGGCTGCTGAGCGGCGCCACCCTGGTGGCCGGCTATTACAGCGCCAACGGCTCGCTGTACCGGTTTGCATCGGTCGAACTGGTCAAGCCCGAGTTCAAGGAACGGGCCATCAGCTGGGTGCTGGCCGGCGGCATCCTGGGCGGCGTGGTGGGCCCCAACCTGGCCAGCTGGAGCCGCGATGTGCTGAGCCAGCCGTTTGCCGGCGCCTACCTGGCGCTGATGGGCGTGGGCGCGCTCAGCCTGGCGGTGATGTCGTGCATCCCCTTCCCCACCCTGCCGGGCCAGGGCAGCACCACGCTGCAGGGCCGGCCCACAGCGGTCATCGTGCGCCAGCCGGTGTTCATCATTGCGGCAGCGTCCTGCGCCATCGGCTATGGCCTGATGAACCTGCTGATGGCCGCCACGCCGATTGCCATGGCGCAGTGCAACCACCCGTTCAGCGCCGCAGCGCTGGTGCTGGAATGGCATGTGCTGGCGATGTTCGTGCCCAGTTTCTTCACCGGCAGGCTGATCAAGCGCTTCGGCGTGCAGCCGATCCTGGCCACCGGCCTGCTGCTGAACATCGCCTGCGTGGCCTTTGCGCTGCACGGCAACGACGTGATGCACTTCCTGGGCGCGCTGATGGCGCTGGGCGTGGGCTGGAACTTCCTGTTCATCGGTGGCAGCACCCTGGTGACCGACACCTATGCGCCCGAGGAAAAGACCCGCGCCCAGGGTGCGCTTGATTTCTGTGTCTACACCACCATGGCTGTCACCTCGTTCAGCTCGGGCGCGCTGGTCACCACCGGTGGCTGGACGGCGATGAACCTGGGCAGCATCCTGCCGATGGCGCTGCTGGCCGCAGCGCTGCTGTGGCTGGCCAGGCTGCGCCGCCCGGCGGCGGCGGCGCAGACCGCCAGCTGAGCCTGCAAAGCGTGACCGATATGTCGCAGGCCCGGGCCGGGCTGACACCACAATCGTCCCGGATCATTCACGCCACGGGAGCTAGACCATGGGATTGCTGGATTCGGTGTTGGGCAGTGCGATGGGTGCGCTGCAGGGCGGTGGCCAGGGCGGCGGCAACGCCATGCTGATGCAGGTGATCGGCGCGCTGCTGCAGGGGCAGGGCGGCGGCGCTGCGGCCGGTGGTGGTGGCGGTCTGGGCGGCCTGCTGCAGCAGTTGCAGCAGGGTGGCCTGGGCGAGGCGGCGCAAAGCTGGGTGTCGACCGGGCAGAACCTGCCGGTGTCGGCCGACCAGCTGCAATCGGCCCTGGGCGCCGACCGCATCGATGCGCTGGCCCAGCAGGTCGGCATGCCCGCCGGCGACCTGAGCAGCCAGCTGGCGCAGTATCTGCCCCAGGTGGTGGACAAGCTCACGCCCAACGGCCAGCTGCCCGCTGGCGGCGGCGCCGACCTGGGCGGCCTGCTGGGCAATGTGCTGGGTGGCTTGATGCGGCGTTGATCAGCGCGGCGCGCGGCGCAGGCAGCGGTCAGCGCGCCGCGCCGGGCGCCACTGCTGCGCCGACCGCAGTGCTGCGCATGGTCGCGAGATCTGCCGCCAGGTCAGCCGCCAAGGGCGCTGCCAATCCGGTGCCCAGCGACCGGCCGGCCAGCACCACAGGCCGGCGCCACCGCCTGCCAGGCGGCCCGCGCCTCGGCCAGCAGCTCAGGCCGCTGCGCTGTCAGTCGGTGGCTGCGCCCGCGCCGAGCCGGCCACCAGGTCGAAGCGGAACAGCCGGCATTCGATCGGCCCGTTCCACAGCGGCACGCGCCGCGCTTCCTTCAGCCGCAGCGCCTGCGGCAGCTTCATGTCGGGGCTGAGCAGCCAGGCCGTCCAACCCGCGTAATGGCGCTTCCAGTGCGTGGCCAGCTGGCTGAAGAACTCATTCGGCGGGCCGCCCTCGGCGGGGGCGGCGAAGTCCTCCCGCACCTGCCGCGCACCGCGCTGTTCGCCGCGCGAGCCCTTGGGTGCGATGCGCTCGCCATAGGGCGGGTTGAGCATCAGCGTGCCGCGGTCGGCCGGCGGCAGGCGCTGCAGCGCGTCGGCGGTCTTGAACTGGATGGCGTGCTCGACACCTGCCCGCCTGGCGTTGTGTTCGGCAAAGTCAGTCATGCGGAACGACACATCACCAGCCAGCACCGCCACCGCCGGCGCATGCTGGCGCGCCCGCGCCGCGTCCTTCATCTGCACCCAGGCATGCTGCAGCGGGCGGAACGGCAGCATCTTCTCGAAGGCGAAGCGGCGTTGCAGGCCGGGCGCGATGCCGCAGGCGATCTGTGCTGCCTCGATGGCGATGGTGCCGGCGCCGCAGCAGGGGTCGAACAGCGGGCCGTCCTCGGCACGGCCCTGCCAGCCGGCGGCGGCCAGCATCGCGGCGGCCAGGGTTTCCTTCAGCGGCGCCTCGCCCTTGAGGCCCTGCGCATCACGCCATCCGCGCTTGAACAGCGCCTCGCCCGAGGTGTCGGCATACAGCGTGGCGTGGGTGGGCGACAGGTGCAGCGACAGCGGCAGGTCGGGGTGGCGGGTGTCGATGCTGGGGCGCTCGCCCGTGGCATCACGCACCACGTCGCACACCGCGTCCTTCACCCGCAGCGTGGCGAAGTTCAGGCTCTGCAGCGGTGACCGCTGGGCTGTGGTGTCGATGCGGAAGGTCTGCGCCGGCGTGACCCAATCAGCCCAGGGCACGGTGCGCGCCAGGGCATACAGGTCGTGCTCGGTCTCGTAGGGGCCATGGGCCAGCGGCCACAGCACCCGCTGGGCCAGGCGGCTTTCAAGATTGAGCCGCATGGCGGTGCTGGCGTCGCCATCGACCGTCACGCCGCCGCGCAGCATCTCGCCGCTGGCCTGCGGGCCCAGGATGCGCAGCACCTCGTCGGCCAGCAGTTCCTCGGTGCCCGCCGCGCAGGGCAGGAACAGCATCACCGAGGGCTTGGACAGCTGCGGTGGCGTCTCAAGCGGACGCCGTGGATCCGGCTTCGCCGGGCCACCGGGGTCGCCCCCCTGGGGGGGCGGCGCCGCAGGCGCATCGGGGGGGCCTTTCACAGCGTCTTGCGCAAGTTGGCCGGCGCGATCTTCAACGCCTCGCGGTACTTGGCCACGGTGCGCCGCGCCACGGTGATGCCCTGCTCGCCCAGCATGTCCGACAGCTGGCTGTCCGACAGCGGCCTGGCCGGGTCTTCACTGCCCACCAGCTGCTTGATCAGCGCCCGCACCGCCGTGCTGCTGGCATTGCCGCCCGCATCGGTGTTGAGCGACGAGCCGAAGAAGTACTTCAGCTCAAAGGTGCCGAATGGCGTGTTCATGTACTTGGCGGTGGTCACGCGGGAGATGGTGCTTTCATGCAGGCCCAGTTCATCGGCGATCTCGCGCAGCACCAGCGGCTTCATCGCGATCTCGCCGTGGGTGAAGAAGCCCTTCTGCCGCTCGACGATGGCCTGGCTCACACGCAGGATGGTGTCGAAGCGCTGCAGGATGTTCTTCATGAACCAGCGCGCCTCCTGCAGCCGGGCGGACAGCCCGCTGGCGCTGCCGTTGCGCTGGCCGCGGATGGCCTGCGCATACAGGTCGTTGATGCGCAGCTTGGGCATCACGTCGGGGTTGAGCGTGGCCTTCCAGCCGCGGCCGGCCTTGATGACGATGACGTCGGGCACGACGATGTTGGCCTCGGCCTTGGTGAACGGCCGGCCCGGCTTGGGCTCGCAGGCGACGATCAGCGCCTGGGCCTCGCGCAGCGTGTCTTCATCGGCGCCGGTGGCGGACACCAGCTTCTTCATGTCGCGCCGGGCCAGCAGCTCCAGGTGGCTGCGGCAGACCTTCATCGCCACGTCGCGCGCAGGGGTCTTGGGCAGCTCTTTGAGCTGCAGGCACAGGCAGTCGCCCAGGCCGCTGGCGCCCACGCCGGTGGGCTCCAGGCTCTGCAGCCACTTCAGCGCGCACCGCAGCCGGTCCTTCAGTTCGTCACGCGCTTCTTCGTCGCCGTCGCCGTCGCCGGCGATGCCCATGCCGATGGCCAGGCGCTCGGCGATCTCGTCGAGCGGGTCGGCCAGGTAGCCGTCTTCGTCGAGCGACTCGATCAGCACCATCACCGCCGCGGCGTCTTCGGGCGACAGGCGCATGCCCAGCAGCTGGCGGCGCAAGTGGTCCTGCAGGCTGGGGCCGTGGTCAGACCCGTCCACGGGCTCGTAGTCGTCGCTGTCGCCCGAGGGCGATGCGCTGTTGGCGCTGGGCAACTCGCGGATGCCGTCGAAGTCGTCACGCTCGGTGCCGTTCTCCCAGTCGTCACGTTCGGTGCCGCCGAATTCGGCGGTGTCCATGCCGGCAGGCTCATCGGCGCCGGCCTGGCCGTCGCCGCCGTCCTCGCGCTCGCTGAGCTTGCTTTTCTCGCGCTCGGCGCCGGTGTCGGCGGCGGCGCTGACGCGCTCCAGGCCGAACTCCATCGGCGCATGGTCTTCCTCGGTGTCGAGGAAGGGGTTGGACTCGAGCATCTGCTCGATTTCCTGGTGCAGCTCCAGCGTGCTCAGCTGCAGCAGGCGGATGGACTGCTGCAGCTGGGGCGTGAGCGCCAGATGCTGCGAAAGACGGACTTGGAGTGACGGCTTCATGTCACATCCGGAAGTGCTCGCCGAGGTACACGCGGCGCACATCGGCGTTGTCGACGATCTCGGCGGGCGTGCCTTCGGCCAGCACCCGGCCTTCGCTGATGATGTAGGCACGGTCGCAGATGCCCAGCATCTCGCGCACGTTGTGGTCGGTGATCAGCACACCGATGCCGCGGCTTTTCAGGAAACTGATGATGCGCTGGATCTCGATCACCGCGATCGGGTCGACGCCGGCAAACGGCTCGTCGAGCAGGATGAAGCGCGGCTGGGTGGCCAGCGCGCGGGCGATCTCCACCCGCCGCCGTTCACCGCCCGACAGCGCCGGCGCGGGTGAATCGCGCAGTTTTTCGATGCTCAGGTCGCGCAGCAGGGCGTCGAGCTTGGCATCGATCACCGCGCCTTTGAGCGGCTTGCCGGCGGCATCGAGCTGCAGTTCCAGCACGGCGCGGATGTTTTCCTCCACCGTCAACTTGCGGAAGATCGACGCCTCTTGCGGCAGGTAGCTCAGGCCCATGCGGGCGCGCTGGTGGATCGGCTTGTTCTGCACCGCCACGCCGTCGATGTGGATGGTGCCGGCGTCGGCCCGCACCAGGCCCACCACCATGTAGAAGCAGGTGGTCTTGCCCGCGCCGTTGGGGCCGAGCAGGCCCACCACCTCGCCGGCGGCCACTGCCAGGTGCACGTCCTTGATGACCTGGCGCGAGCCATAGCGCTTTTGCAGGCCGGCCACTTCCAGCCGGCTGGACGAGGCCGCCGCGCCGGGGCCGGCCCGGGGGGTGTCGAGCACCGCAGCGTTCAACGTCGGTCCCCCAGGCCGGGCGAGGCCTTCAGGTCGCCGCCGGCAGGCACTGCTGCTGGCGCAGGCTCGCTGGCCGGTACACGCGGGCTGATCACCGCCCGCACCCGGCCGCCCGGGTTGCCGGCGGTGACGGCACCACCGCGCACGTTGAAGGATTCGGCCGTGCTGTCCCAGATGATCTGCTGGCCCTGGATCTCGTCGGCCACCGTGCTGCCGCGCAGCCGGCGCACCACCGCCGCACCTTCAAAGCGCAGCGTTCCGGCACGGCTGTCGTAGTCGATGCGCTGGGCCTGGCCTTCCACCGTCTCGTCGGCGCCGTCGCGCTTCTGGCGGTAAGTGGCGGGTTTGCCGGCACTGCCGATGACCACCGCCATCTGGTAGCCCTCAGGCGTCTCGCGCAGTTCCAGCTTGTCGGCGCGCAGCAGCAAGGTGCCCTGGCTGATGACCACGTTGCCGCTGCACACGCTGGTCTGCTTGAGCAGGCTGACGGTGCAGGGCTGGTCGGATTCCAGCGTCATCGGCCGGCTGCGGTCGGCTTTTTCAGCCCATGCAGCAGCGCAGGCCGTGACGAGCAGCACAAACAGCAACGGTGGGGGATTCAGGGTATACATCAGTCGGCACAAAACTTGCAGATCATTCTAGACCCAAGTTCTGGCCGGCTGGCCCTGCGGCTTGCGGCAATTCTGCCGCAAGCCGTGTTCTTTCAGCTCTTGCGCGACTGCGCGAGCAGGGCATCTGCCACGGCCAGCGCCCGTTCGGGTGAGCCGGCGATCGACGGCGAAGTCATGAACCGGCCCTGGATGCCCAACGTGGGCACGCCTTCGATCTTGTAGCCGTCGGCCAGCTGCTTGGACTGGCGCAACTTGGTGGCCACGGCAAAGCTCTTCATCGTGTCAGCAAGCTTGGCCGTGTCGGTGCCGGTGGTCTTGGCCCAGTCCAGGATGTCGGACTCGGTGTTCAGGCGTTTGCGCTCCACATGCAGCGCGTTGAACACCTTGCGGTGCAGCGTGTCCACCTGGCCCATCGCCTCGATGGCGAAGTACAGGCGTTGCAGCGGCTCCTGCCCGGGGCTGAAGGCCACCGGGATGCGCCGGAAGGTGACGGCCGCCGGCAGCTTCTTGACCCAGGCCTCCAGGGCCGGCTCGAAGGCATTGCAGTGCGGGCACCAATAGCCGAAGAACTCGACCACCTCCAGCTTGCCCTCGGCCACGGGCACGGGCGTCTCCACCCGCTTGTAGTCGCGGCCTTCTTGCGGGCCGCCCTGGGCCCGTGCAGCCATCGGCAGGCCAGCCAGGCTGGTGGCCGCCAGCACCCAATCACGTCGGTTCATGCAAAGCCTCTTTCGGTCGGTCATCAGAACGGTTCAACGCAGGGTGGAGTGCAGCGGTGGACCGAGAGTTCAATCAGCGTTCCACGCGCACCAGGTTGGCTTCGATGCCGGCGCCGGCCAGTCGGCCCTGCGTGTCTTCGGCGGGCTCGCGGCTGTCGAACGGCCCGACCCGCACCCGGTAGACGGTGCGGCCCGACTGTTCACGTTCGGTGACCCGGGCCTCCAGGCCCAGCATGCCCAGCTTGGCGCGCTGGGCTTCGGCGTCTTCGGGCCGGGCATAGGCGCCAGCCTGCACGAAGAAAGCGGTGGTCGTGCCACTGGCGGCCCTGGCCGCGGGCTTGGCCGCCGCATCGGGCTGGCCGGCCAGGATGGCGG
>JARXAJ010000128.1 GCA_029865965.1 Aquabacterium sp. | reverse complement strand
CCGTTGTCCAGCGCCTGCAGCCAATCCACCTGCCCGCCGGCGGCGGCGCCTACCGCTGCCGTGGCCCGCGCGTCGGGCGCACCCACCCGCAGGCTGCGCGGCTTGGCCACGGCGCCGGGGATCGGGTTGCCCTGCAGGTTGTCGACCAGGCTGCCGGGGTAGGCATTGCCCTGGGTGAAGGTGGCCACGCCACCCACGCCCAGCGCAAGCGTGAGGCGGCCACCGTCGGCCAGGGCGCGGCCGGCCGCATCACGCGGGGCGGCGGCCGACACCGTGCCTTCCAGCGCCATGCCCTCGGCGCTGCGCAGCGTCAGCTGACCGGCGGCGCTGGCCACAGTCACCGCGCCGGTTTGCCCCGGCACCTGCAAACGGGCCTGGGCACCGTCGAGCGTGATGGCCGAGCCAGCCTGGGCCACCAGGTAGCCGCGCTGGGCGTCCAGCGTGATCTGGCCGCCATCCAGCACCCTGCCTGTCAGGCGCGGGCCGTCGGCCGGGCTGCACCTGGCGGCAGAAGCGCCGACTGCGTCGGCACGCGCTTCGGGGCGAAGCACTGCCACGCCGGCTGTGGACAGGCGCGCATCGGCACCCAGCCACAGGGCCTGGTCGGGCAGGAAGCCGGCCGGGTCGGTGCCGGCCTCGCCCAGCGAACCGGCGCCACGCTGGCCGGTGGTGCGCAGCGCCAGGTGGCCACCCGGCGCCTGCAGGCTGCTGACCTGGCCGGCCTGTCCGCCTTCGACACCCACCGACAGGTTGCGGCTGGCCTGCAGCGTGAGCCTGGCGCCCGGCTCCAGCACGATGGCCGCGCCGCGTTCCACCACCAGGCTGGCACCCGGCTGGCCCAGCGCCGGTTGCAGCGGCAGGGCCGCCGACAGGCTCAAGCTGACCGGCGCGCGCCCGGCCAGTTGCCCGTCCAGCACGGTGCTGCGCGCCACCGCGGGCGACATCGCCCCGCTGGGCACCTGCGCGGCGCCCGCTGCCAGCAACCAGTTGTGCAGCACCGGCGCCACCCGGTTGCCGCTGGCCAGGCGCACATCGCCATCGGCACTGATCTGGATGCTGCCGAAGCCCTGCGCCCCGGTCAGCACCGCGCCCGGCAGGCTGAAGGCGCTGGGCGCCGCGCTGGCGCCCCAGGTGAAGCCGGGCGTGCCCAGATTGAGCGTGCCGCCGCGGCCGAAGTCGAAACCCTGCAGCAACGCGCCTTCCAGCTGCAGCGTGGTGGGGATCAACGGCGACCGGCCGATGGCCAGGTCGATGCGGCCGGCGTCGCCGGTGGCGAGCTTGCCGCTGGCGGACATGCTGGCGCCACCCGAGACATCAAGCCGCGCGCCCGGCGCCACCCGCAGCGAGCGTGCGGCGTTGACGGCCAGGTTGCCGCCGTCATCGGCCGGCAGCGCATCGGCTGTGGTTCCCCGGGCAGCGTTGGTCCAGCGCCCGGCCACGTCCAGCGTGCTGCGGCCCGACAGCAGGATGTCGCCGCTGCCGGGCGCGCTGGCGGTGCTGGCCTCGGCACGGGTGGTGGTCAGGGTGATGCGGCCGCCGGCGGCCTGGAACTGGCCGTCCAGCGACAGGGTCTCGGCGTCGGCCACCAGGCGGCCGCCGGGCCCCAGGTCCAGCGTGCCGAAGGCGCTCTGGCCGATGGCCTGTGCGCTGAGCTGCAGCACACCGAAGCCGGCGCTGCCGCCCAGCCCGGCCAGCGACAGCGTGGCCAGGGCTGGCAATGTGGCCAGCGGTGTGGCCAGCGGGTCGGCCCAGAAGGCGGCATCGGGCGTGGCGGCGGCGCCGGGCGCCAGATCCAGCGCAGGCAGATAGTGGAAGCGGTTGACGCCGAACAGGCGCCCCACGCCCAGGCGGGCGGCATCGGCCTGCGGGTCGGTGCCGCCCGCCTGGCGCTCACCCTGCACCACCGTGCCGCGCACAGTGCCGGCCAGCACCAGTTGGCGGCCACTGACCTGCAGGCTGCCACCGGCGCGGCCTTCGGTGTAGCCGGCCACGCGGGTGCTGCGGCGGGTGGCGGCCACGCCATCGACGGCCTGGGCGGCCAGGGCCTCGCTGAAGGCCAGGCTGCGGCCGCCGCGCGCCAGCAGCGTCTCCTGCAGGGTGGTCCCGGACACCTTGACCGAGCCGCCCGACACATCCAGCTGCGCACCGGCGCCCACCACCACCGCGCCCTCGGCCTCGATGCGCAGACTGCCGCCTGCGGTGGACAGCTCTTGCGCCGTGCGCGGCAGGGCCAGCGCGGCGCCCGACACATCGGCCACCGCCAGCTGCGCCGCCCGGCGCAGGTCGAAGAACACCTCACTGCGGTACAGCGGCGTGCTGCGCTGGGCCGGCACATCGGCCAGCTCGATGCGGAACAGGCGCTGGCTGCCCTGGTAACGCGCACCGTCCACGGCCACATCCTGCAGGCCGGCCACGCTGATCGACGCGCCCGGCGCAATGGAGATGCGGCTGGCATCGGCCGCCGCCGGCGGGGTGTTGACCAGGCTGTTGAACAGCGGGCTGGTCAGCGCCGTCTGCGCCGCCACCACATCAACCTGGCCGGCCGGGGCCAGCACCTGGGCGCCACCGGCCACGGTGATGGCGCCACCTTCGACGCGGATGCGCGAGCGGTTGAACACCTCGGCATCGATCTGCGTGGCCTGGCTGGCGTCGGGCAGCACGGCGGTGGTGCTGGCGCTGCCGATCTGCACCGTGCCGCCGCCATTGCCCACCCGGGCCGTGCCGCCCGTCTCCACGTTCAGGCCGAAGCCCACGGCCGTGCCGCTTTGGCTGCCCACCACCGGCGTGGTGCCGGCCATGGCCTGCAGGTAGATGGCGCCATTGGCGCCCTTGACGGCGGTGGTGGCATTGGCCTGGCCGTTCTGGCGCACCGTCAGGCCCACCAGGTTGATGCTGCCGCGGTCAGCGCGGATCTCATTGAGCTGGCGCACCAGGCCGCTGGTGGCGTCGGGCACGCTGTCGTCCACCGTGGCACCGCCCACGGTCTTGACGCTGCCGGTGGCCCGGTTGTCCACCGTGCCCAGCGTGGGGTCGGCCTGCTGGCTGCCTTCGAGCCGGACCGGGTCGACCGCGACGATCAGCCCGCGCTGCGCCGGGTCGGACGAGCTCATCAGGTAGACCCTGCTGCCCGCCGCCAGCACCGCCTGCCCCTGCGGCGTGACGATGCGCCCGGCATTGACCACCCGTGGCGCGACCAGCAGCACATCACCACCGGCGGCGCTGCGCAGCTCGGCGCCGGCTTCCACCGAGATGGCGGCCGAGCGGGCGGTGTCGCTGTCGACCAGGGCAGTGGGCAGGTGGTCGGTGCCGTCGGTGCTGAACACCGCCGTGCCGTTGGTGATGTTGCGCAAGCCGCGCTCGAACACGCTGTCGGCGATGCCCAGCGCGCTGGCCACGAACTTGCCCGTGTCCACCCGCGCGTTGCGGCCGAAGTACACGCCATTGGGGTTGAGCAGCACCACCTCGCGGTCGGCGGTCAGTGCGCCCCGGATGACGCTGGGGTCGGACGACCAGATGCGGTTGAGTGCCGACACATACCGCGCAGGATCGGTGTTCTGCCTGAAATGCACCTTGTAGCCCGCACCGATGTCGAAGCTGTCCCAGTTCAGCACCAGCCGGTCGATGTTGCCCTGGTCGAGCGTGGCGGTCTGGCCATCGACCGTCCAGCGCACCTGGCCGGCATGGGCCGGGTTGGCGATGAAGCTGCGGCGGCTGGGGTCATTCAGGCTGCTGCCATCGGCCCGCCGGGTGCTGCCGTAGGGCTGGGGCAGCGGCTGGCGCGGCGCGCCCAGCTGCGTGGCAAACGCCACCGGCGGGCGGGCGGTCTGGGCGGCTGCAGGCAAGGGTGCAGCGAGCGGCGCTGCCAGCGCCCAGGCCATCGCCGACAGCACCGGCGCGGCGGCCTGGGCACCACCATGCCGCTGCCGCCGGCTGCCACCACTGGCGGCCCGGGCGCAACAACGCGCCACTTCAGACACGGCCACACGCATGCCGAGGCGGCGGCTGAACACCAGGCGAAATTGCTGCTGATTCATGGGGCAGTGGGCAGTGGGCAAGAAGAAGGCCGGCGGTGCGGTGGCTGGATCAGAAACGTTGGCGCAGCGACAGCTCCAGGCGCTGGCCGCGTGCGGTGGCGGCCTCTCGCGGGCCGGCGCCACCAGCAGGGTTGGCGACGCCACCACCCAGGTTGTCGGCGCCAAAAGGGCCGACGCCAACAGGGCCGGCGCCACCAGCACCGCCGCTTCCGCCAACCTTGCTGGTGGCGCGCAGCACCTGCGACCAGGTCAATGCGGCACTGAGGCCGTAACGGGTGTCCAGCCGCAGGCCCAGGCCCAGGCTGTGCAGGCGGACGTTGCGCAGCTCGCCGGGCAGGGCTTCCAGCTTGTGCAGTTGGGCCAGGTCATGGAAGGCCAGGGCTTGCAGCTGCAGGCCCTCGGCCGGCGCCCAGGCCGGGGCGCTGAGCTCCAGCCGCAGCGCGGCGCCCAGGTCGCCAGCCTGCTCGCCTTCGAAGTAGCCGCGCGCCGAGTCCTCACCGCCGAACACCAGTTGCTCGGCCGGCACCAGCGGCGCATCGGTCAGCTGGCCCTGCAGCCGGGCCATCAACTGCCACTGGCCCAGCGGCTCGGTGTGCGACGCGCTGAAGCCCAGCACCTGGAAGCCCGGGCTGGCGCCGCTGCGCTTGCAGCTGAACTGGTCCTGGCGCTCGGCGTCGGCACCGGTGCCGCAGTCCACAGTGCGGGCCGACAGGCCCCGCACGCTGGCGTTGAACTCGGCGCCCAGCCGGGTGATGCGGCCGGGCTGGCCGCTGCCGGGCAGGTCCAGGTCCCAGGCCAGGCTGAAGCTGGGATAGCGCAGCGGCGTGGACGGCGTGGTGAAGCCGGCCACGTTGCGGTTGCCGTCGCGCAGGTCACGCAGGGTCAGGCCCCAGCTCAGCGCCTGGCTGGCCGCGCCCAGGCGCGGCAGCTCGTCGCGCCAGCGCAGGCGCAGCGTGTCGCCACGCGACACGGTGGTGCCGCCCAGCGCGGTGGGCGTGTCGCTGTCGGAATGGGTGAAGGTGATGAACAGCCGGTCGCCCACACCGCCCAGCGGCAGGTTGTAGAGCAGGTTCTGGATGTTGGACTGCGACGGCTTGCGCGGCGACACCACCCAGTCGATGCCGATGGAATGGTCGCGCTGGAACAGGTTGTCCCAGCGGATGCCGGCCTCCAGCCGGCCGGCCACGGTGCCCAGCGCGCGCTTGCTGTTCAGCTCCACATGGCCATTCAGCGGTGCGCTCTCCTGCACCTTCAGTTCCACGTCCAGGGTGTTGGGGCGGCTGCCGGCAGCCAGCAGCGGCGTCACCTCCCGGTCGGTGCTGCGACGCGCCAGCGCGGCCAGTTCATCCTGCATCGCATGGAAGTCGGGCGCCTGGCCGGGTGCCAGGCTGGGCAGGGCCTCGCGCAGCTTGCTGGGCAGGGTGTACTGCGCGCCGGTGACGCGCAGTTTGTCGATGACGGCGGGCTGCACCAGCAGGCGCACTTCGCCCCCGGCGTTGTCCACGCGCTGTGGGGGGAGCAATACGCTGACGCTGAGATAACCCGCCGCCTGGTAGGCCGCCTCCAGCGCCTTGCGTGCGCCTTCGGCGTCGTCGACCGTGCGCTGCGGGCCGAGGAAGGGGTAGACGGCGCGCTCGATCGCGGCAGCGCCCAGCAGGGTGTCGCCTTCGACGATGAATTCGAGGATGTCGAAGCGGGGTTGGGCTGGTGCCGCTGATGCCGCAGGCACAGCGCTGGCGTCGAAGGCAGGGGCCTGCGCTTGCGCGGCACCACTGCAGACCAACCCGACAGCAGCCAGGGCAAGCAGGCTCAACAAGCGGCCTGGGAAAGCACGCCCGCCAGGACGGCGCTGTAGTGGAGTCATCACAAACGTGAGATGTCAGGCTGAGAACGGATTCAGCAAAAAAGGCCGCCCGTCGATCACGGGCGGCCTGCGGCGCTACGCCAGCCTTTGGGCCAGCGCGCCGGTCGACGCATCAGTTCGACACAGAACCTGAGCAGGTCAGACCACCCTTGGTATAGCCAGCAGCCAGATCCGTGGCATTGACCAGGCCAACCGGAGCGGCCAGGGTGTTCAGCGCGCTGTTCATCGCCGTCCAGAACGCATCGCCGGCCGGCGTGCCACCGGCCGAAGTGGCCTCGAAGAAGAAGTCGTAGGTGCCGTTCTTCATGGTGTTGCTGTTGGTGTTGCCAGCGGTGCCAGGCACGGCGTTCTCGCCGATGGCAACACCGTTGACACGCAGCCAGCGCCAGAACTGCCCAGTCTGGTTGTTCTCACCCGACAGCACGCCGATCACATCATGACCGCCCGCAACACCACCCTTGACCTTGTTCAGTTCGGTGCGTACATCGCCCGTGCCGGGTGTCGCGTAGACACGAATCGCGCCGATCAGCACGTCAGGAACCCCACCCTGCTCGCTCACCGCCGGATCGGGGCTGTCAGCCAGCGGCTGTGCCACGATGGACAGCGGCGCTTTCGAGCACGGCAGGCCCAGAAAGTAGTTTTGTGCTGCGGCTTGCGTGCCCGAAGTGTCGACGCGGCGCGCATAACGCAGCTCCTGGCCATCATTGGCGGCGGAACTCAGGAAGCCCACACCCCGCGAATAGGCCGCATTGAACTCGTTGGCGGCCATGATCGTGGCCATCTGGGCCTTGCCGACCGATGGGATGCAGTAGGACAGGCCCGTGTCGTTGACACCGCAACTGGCCGGGATGGCGCCGGCAGCCTTTTGGGCGTCGAACATCTTGGTGTACAGCGAGATGGATGCGCCGACGCCGAAGACCTGTGCCACGCCGACGCCGGTGGACTGGGCAGGCAGCACATTGGAGCCGATGGTGCCGTCAGGAAAGGCGTTGGGCTCGACATCGTTGACACCACCGACGATCACTGCGCCAACGGGCGCAGCTGCAGTGTTGGACAGCGTTGCCGGATCGCGGAAGGTGTAGGACTTGCCGTTGAGGATCAGGATGTTGCCGAACGAGCCGTCAGACACGTTGTAGCGGAACTCGGCATAGGGCAGACCAGCGAAGTTGACGAACTGCGCGTTGGGCTTGGTCGAGTACTTCGGGGTGGCTGACGGGTCACTGTCGGCCGCGACTGCCGTGTTCGCGCACACCACGGTGGTGAAGTTGCCCGAGATGAAACTGGTGGGGACGCCGCCAGCCGTAGTGCACAGGTTGCGCGCGGCCAGATTCAGGTTGCCCTGGATGGCCGATGCGCCTGCGCTCAAGGCAATGCGGTTGGTGTTGGGGGCGGCGAAAGCCGAACCGGCGGCAAGCACCACCACCGCGATAGCGATCTTGTTCAGTTGCATGTCAATCTCCAGAAAGTTGCAGACAAGAGCCCCCCTCTGGCATGCACAGCCAGACCTTGGCGCCGCAGCGCGTGAGTCAGAGAGGAGAGTGGAAAACGGGAGCAGCGAGCCGCAGCCCGCCGGGTCGATCAGCGCTGGCGACGGCGCGCGACGAAGGCCATCCCCGCGATGCCGGCCAGCATCAGCGCGTAGGTGCCGGGCTCCGGGATCGGAGCGGCCATCTGCAGCGTGTTGGTGGCGATGTCGAACTGGAAATTCAGCGGCGTGTCATTGAACTTCGCATCCAGCGACGAAGCCAGCCCAATCTGGAACACGGTCGGATTGGTCGCGGCCGTCAGTTGCTGGACAGTCGAGATCTGCCCGTTGGCCAGCAGGTAGTTCCAGGCATTGCGCCCCGAGAAGTTGCCGCCCAACGCACCATAGGCGGAGCCCGAGGTCACGACGTTGGCGCCGTTGTCGGCCGTGTTCAGGGTATTGACCGCCGTGATGAAGTTGGGAGCGGCAGAGTACAGGCTGCTCATGGCCGTCAACCCAGGGCCTGTGTTGGCGTTGGCGATCACGCCAGCCATCTGGGCTTCTGTTGCATTGCCAGTCGCAATCCAGCCGCTACTGGCGATGGCGCCACTCGAAACCGAATCACCAGCGAACACGCCCCAGGTGAACTCGTTCGCTGACGTGACCCCAGAGAACATGCCGTAAGCGGCATCCCAGCTGCCGGCGATGGCCTGACCAGTGACCGCGTTGGTCGCAAAGTTCCAGCTGATCGGCGTGCTGACCAACGGGCCGTTGCGCACCAGGTCGCTCATGCTCAAGCCCAGATCCACGATCAGCGTCATCTGGTCAGTCGGGTTGTGGGCCACGAATACGACTGAGCTGTTGCCAGTGGTGACACTGCTCAGCGCCGCCTGCGCCCCACCCACCGCCAACACCGACAGCGCAGCTGCCAGCACGACATTCATCTTCATCTTCATATGCTCACTCCTGAGAGTTGGTTGAATTCAAATCCGGCCCGTTTGGACCGCTGCGCCACTGTAGAAATCTTGTGTGTCACGGTGGCGCCCCAGTGGTCTGGCGGGCATAGTCCAAATGGATCCTTCTGGCTGCTGCCCGTTATCCACCGGCCAGTCTGCGAAAGCGTTGTGACGGTTTCATAGCAGCCCTGCGGAGCGACATGGGCCGTTCAGACCATGCAGGCAATGAGAGCGTGCTCAGCGGCGCCCGGCCATGAGCAGATCGGCTCCCCCCTGAATGAGGAGATCCATCACGCCCGCCTGGTTGGCGGCGGCAGCCAGGTCCAGCGCCGTCTCGCGCTGGGCGTTCAGCAGATCGGTCGGCACGCCGGCTTGCAGCAGGGCGCCCACCACACCGGCATGCCCGGCGGTGCTGGCCAGGTGCAGCGCGGTCTGGCCGGTAGCGCCCAGCCGGGTGGGATCGGCGCCGGCGCGCAGCAGCAGGCGCACCGCACTGCGGTGGCCCCAGAAGGCAGCGGCGCCCAGCGCGGTGAAGCCGTTGTCGCCCCGGCGCTCGATGTCGGCACCACGTTGCAACAGGGCACGCAAGACAGCGTCCTGCCCGGCGGCGGCGGCCAGCACCAGGGCATGGCTGCCTGCGGGGTCGGTGGCATTGCCGTCGGCAGCGGGCGTTGCGCTGTCTGTCGGTTTCTGCAGTGCCAGCACCTCGTCCCAGCGCCCGGCGCGTGCCGCCGCCAGCAGGGCCTGGTCGGTGGGGCGCAGCGGCACCGGGCCCAGCCGATCGGCCGTGCGCAGGCGGCGGTCCCACTCCAGCTTCAGCAGGGGTTCGGCGCGTTCTGGCGCGGCCTTGGCCGGGGGCAGCAGCGCCTGCAAAGCCCGGTCAGCCTCTTCGGCCGCCACAGGCTGCCAGGGCATGGCCAGCAACACCACCAGCACCGCCCAAGCCGGGCCGGGCCGCAACCGCCTTGGCCGGGCGTCAGGGCGCACGGGCGGCATCGGGCGCGGCCCGCAGGGCCTGCACATCCAGCTTGTCGCGGTAGCCCTGCATCAGGTTCTCCAGCGCCACGCGCTGCAGTTGCAGGAAGGGCTCGTTCTGCGCCACCACCTCGGCCACGGTCTTGCCGGCATAGCGCTGCAGCAACTCGTTGCCCAGCGCGTGCAAGGCGTCGTTGCTGGCCAGGCAGGCCTGCATGCCCTGGGCCTGGGTGATCTGGCGGGCACGCAACTCGGCCAAGGCGGTGTCGCGCTGGCCCAGGCCGGCCTGGGTGTCGGCCAGCGCCTGCTGTTGCTGGGCCAGGCTGCGCTGGCTGGTTTCCAGTTCGCCGCGCAAGGTGGCCAGGTTGCCCTGCAAGGCCTGCTGCTCGGTACGCTGCACTTGCAGGGCCTGCTGGGCGTCGGTGGCGCTGCGGGCCTGGTCACCCAGGCTGCCGCGCACGCGGCGCAGATCGGCCTGGGCGGCGGCCAGTTGCTGCCTGGCCGCCGTGGCATCGGCCTGGGCTTGTTGCAGGGCTTCGGCCTGGCTGGCCTGGGCGGTTTGCAATTGCTGCAGTTGCAGGCGCATGCGGCGCAGTTGCTCCTGCTCGCGGCTGGGCGCCTGTTGCGCCATGGCGGCGCCTGCCAGCAGCACGCCGGCCAGGCCGCCCACCGCTGCGGCCCGCGCACGCCGGGCCCACACCGCAAACCTGTTGCCGTCGTCAGAAGCGCACATGCATGTCCACCTGCAGGTTGTCGAGTGAAAAACGGTCGGGCGTGGCCAGCCCCGGCCGCACCGTGGGCGACGAGATGGTGCGGGCCGACAGCCAGCGCACGTTGAACACGCTGTCGCGCGCCACGCCGTAGGCCAGGCCCAGCTGCAGGCCGCGCAGGTTGGTGCCACCGCCGCCCAGGTCGCTGTCGACGAAGGCGTCGGGCACGGCATCGCTGCCCAGCCAGCGCCAGCCCAGGCTCAGCTGCCAGTCACCACGCTGGCGCACATCGGCCGCGCCCACGGTGGTGCGCAGGCCGACGCCGAACACCCGGGCGTCGTCGATCCACACGCCCTTGGTGTCGCCAATGCGTTGCCGGTCGTAGGCCTGGTTGCGTACCAGTTCGCCAGACACACCCACGAACACCGGTGCGAAGTGCGAGAACTGCGCGGCTGCCGTCAGCACCAGCGGCTGGAAGCGCGCCGCCAGGCCCCACATCGTGTCGGCGGCGTTGAAGGCGTCTCTTGTGTTAGTGATCTGCAACGGGCTGTTGGTCAGGAACAGCGTGTTGCCGCGCTGGCGCAAGCCGGCTTCGTACTCGTACTGGCCGTAGCTGCGGCCCGGCCCGTCCTGGGCGCTGTAATCGTTGTCGACCTGGCCTTCGAAGTGGCGGAAGTCGTAGTGCGCCAGGCCGAACTTCAGCCGCAGCTGCGGGCTCCATTCCCACTGGGCGCCCACTTGCAGGCCCAGGATCTGCCGGCCCCGCTTGGGCGGCCGGTCTTCCCGCACCGGGAACCAGCCCACCGTGGCATAGGGCCGGAAGGCGGCATTGGATGTGGATGGCAATTGCCAGCCCGCACTGACGCCCTCGAAGTTGAGGTTGTCGCTCCAGACCAGGTCGGTGCTGAACCAGGGGTTGGGCATGCGCCCGGCCAGCAGGCGCAGGCCGTCGGTCGGCTCCACCTGCAGGTAGGCCCGGTCCAGCAGGAACTGGTAGCGGTTGAAGTTCTGGCCCAGGGTCTGGTTGGTCGACACCCGGTCGGTGGCGCTGCCGGTGGCCAGGCGCAAGCCCACGGTGATGCCGTCGCTCACCTTGGCGTTGATGCCCAGCCGGGCGCGCAGGCGCAGGCGGTTGCGGTCGTCCTGGGTGTTGGCCAGCGGCAGGTTGGTGCTGTCGCCGGCGGCCAGGTCGGGCACGCGGGTCAGGCCACCGGCGGCGGCCAGCAGCAGGTCGAAGGGCGCGGGGTTGTCCTTGCCGAAGGCGTCTTGCTGCACGCGCACCCGCAGGTCGCCTTCGATGGCGATGCGATCGGTCCACTCTGCCGTGGCGTTGGGCACGCCCCAGCGCTCGATGCGGGCGCGGGCGATCACCTCTTCACGCACCTCATTGCGGATCTGGTCGCGCACCACCTGCGGCATGTAGGGCACACGCACGGTGGTGGCCGCCGTGGCAGCGGCCGCAGCCGGCGCTGCACCCCAGGTGCCGGGTGTGGCGGCTGCCGCCTCGCCGCGGCGGCGCGCCTCGGCCAGCAGGGCGTCGGCCTTGTCGCGCGGCAGCGTGCCGTTCTGCACCAGCAGCTCGATCAGGGACAGCGTGGTCTGGCGCAGTGTTTCCAGGGATTCGCGCTCGGCGTTGGGTGCCGCCTGGGCCAAGGCGGCGGGCATGCAGGCCAGCCAGGCGGCCAGCGCCAGCGCTGCGCCTGGCCATCGTCGGCGGGGTGTCGGGCGAAGCAACATCGGGGTCATCCCATCATGCGGTTGGTGACGAGCAGGCGCATCGGCAGCACCATGCGTGCGGGCAGCGGTGCGGCCGCGCCCGGAAAGCGGTCGAGCGCGGCGCGCAGGGCGCGGTCGGTGTCGGCGTCGCCGCTGCTGCCCACCAGCTCGGCGCGCTGCAGGGCGCCGGCAGGTGTCAGCCACAGGTCGACACGCACCTGGTAGTCGCGCTGCTTCACATCGCGGTCGCGCGCCAGGAATTCATGCAGCGCCCGGGTGGCCGCATGGGCATAGGTTTGCGCAGCCAGGCGGGCGGCCGGGTTCTCGGGCGGCGCGCCGCCGCCGATGGTGGTGCCTGCACCAGGCTTCTCGCCGGCGTATTCGCGCGTCACGGCGCCCGCTGTCAGGCCATTGCCCGGCCCGTCACCTGCGGCCTCGTCGGACTTCAGCGCCGCCGCAGCGGGCGCTTCCACCGGCTTGGGCACATCCTGCGGCTGCGGCTTGTCCTCGGGCTTGGGCGGCGGCCGGTCTTCGGGCTTGGGGGGCGGCGGGGGCGGTGGCGGCGTGTCGGGCAGCAGCTTGACCATCTGCGGTTTGCGCGGGCGCTGGGGCTCGTCGCCACAGGCCGCCAGGCCCGCCGCCAACACCACCAACAAGACAGCCTGGATGCGCATGCTCAAAACCCGATGCGGGCCGTGGCCAGGCTCATGCCCAGCTCGGCCTCGTTGCACAACTCGATCATCGCCACCACCCGGCCGAAGCGGGCCTTGCCATCGCCCTGCACCACCACCGTGCTCTTGGCATTGCGCGCGCGGATGGCCTGCAGCTCCTGCAGCACCTGGTCGTCGGTCCTGGGCACGCCGTCCAGGCGGGCGCCGCCGTCGGGGTCGATGCGCAGCACATGCACCGGGTTGGTCTCCTTGGGCGGCGCGGCCGACGGCTTGGGCAGGCTGATCGACATGCCCTGCACCGATGCGGTGGTCATCAGGATGA
This sequence comes from Aquabacterium sp., assembly GCA_029865965.1. Classification (GTDB taxonomy): domain Bacteria; phylum Pseudomonadota; class Gammaproteobacteria; order Burkholderiales; family Burkholderiaceae_C; genus Pseudaquabacterium. The sequence goes on along the minus strand of JARXAJ010000128.1, from coordinate 1,068 downwards.
ACACCACCAGCAGCACATAGGCCAGGTCGAGCATCGGCGTCACGTTGATCGTGTCGTAGGGCTTGGCTTCTTCTTGCACCTGCATGGCACGCTCCGCTGGTCGCTCAAGGTGCGCGTTGCTTGGTGACGAAGCCGACTTCGGCGATGTCGAGCTTCTTCACCGCCTGCAGCACCTCCAGCACCTTGTCGTAGGGCGCATCGGCATCGCCCTTCAGCACCACCGGCAGGCTGGGGTTGGCGGCCTTGTACTGGCCCAGCAGCGACAGCAGCTGCTCGGGCGTGACGGGGAAGGCATCCAGGTACACCGTGCCGTCGGCGGTGATGGTCACCGCCCGGGTCTGCGGCTTGGCCAGGTTGCTGGTGCTGCGGGTCTCGGGCGATTGCACCCGCACGCCCTGCACCGACGCCGTGGTCATGATGATGAACACCACCAGCAGCACATAGGCCAGGTCCAGCATCGGCGTGACATTGATGTCGTCGTAAGGCTGGTTGTCAGCCTTGATGTCGGCAGACATGGTCTCAATGACCAGCGCTGGCGCTGCCTTGGCCGGGGCCGCCGTGCTCGCCGTACTGCTCGGCCACGCGGCTGATGAACTCGTCGATGAAGATCTGCATGTCCGACGAGATGTTCTTGATGCGCGAGGCCAGGTAGTTGTAGCCAAACAGCGCCGGGATGGCCACGGCCAGGCCGGCCACCGTGGCCAGCAGCGCCGCGGCGATGCCAGGGGCGATGGCGTTGACGTTGACATCACCCGCCGCCGCGATGGCGGCAAAGGTGATCATCACGCCCACCACCGTGCCCAGCAGGCCCAGGAAAGGGCCGCCAGAGATGGCGATGGTCAGCAGCACCATCAGCGAGTTCAGGCCCTGGTTCTCGCGCACCAGGTCGGCGTTGACCGACGCGCTCACCGCATTCAGCGACAAGCCCGACAAGGGCGGCGTGCCCTGCTGGCCGATGCGGCGGTGCTTGAGCTGCTGCACGCCCACCGCATACAGCCGGGCGATCGACGAGCCGGGGAAGGCCTGCGGCGCACCCACCTGCAGCACATCAGCCGCGCTGCGGAAGGC
>JARXAJ010000286.1 GCA_029865965.1 Aquabacterium sp. | reverse complement strand
CGCGGCTGCTGAAGTTGCCCTCGCGGTCGTGCAGCACGAACTGGTTGGCATCGGGCCCCAGCAGCGTCACCGTCTCGAAGAACGTGCGCGAGCGCACCACGTTGCCGTGCACCTCCAGGCTTTGCGCGTTGTCCAGCGGGTCGCGCAGGAACTTGATCAGGTTGCCCACCAGCGGCAGGCCTTTGACAAGCGGGATGTCTTGGTAGAGCAGGGCGGTCATGGCGTCGGTGCTTTGTTGCTGCAATGCGGTTGGCGGTGCTGGCCGTGGCACAGTGCGCCCATGCTCGCATACCGCCATGCCTTCCATGCCGGCAACCATGCCGACGTGCTGAAGCACGCCATGCTGGTGGCCGTTCTGCACCATCTGAATGCCAAGGACAAGGGCTGGCGCCTGGTCGACACCCATGCCGGCGCCGGCGCCTACGCGCTGCATGCCGAGCAAGCGCAGAAGCTGGGCGAATACCGCCAGGGCATCGCCCGGCTGTGGCAGCAGGGCAGCCTGCCGCCGCTGCTGGCCGACTACATCGCCCAGGTGCGGGTGTTCAACCCGCAAGATGAGCTGCTGGCCTACCCCGGATCACCCTGCCTGGCCAAGGCGCTGATGCGCCCGCAGGACCAGCTGCGCCTGTATGAGCTGCACCCCACCGACCACGCCCTGCTGGCCGACGCCTTTGCCGCCGACCGCCAGGTGCAGGTGCAGCAGGCCGACGGCTTTGCCGGCATCAAGGCCCAGCTGCCGCCGCCCAGCCGGCGCGGCCTGCTGCTGATGGACCCCAGCTATGAATTGAAGACCGACTACGCCGCCGTGCACAACGCCGCCCAGGAGGCGCTGACCCGTTTTGCCGAAGGCATGGTGATGGTGTGGTACCCACAAATTGACGCGCGTGAATCGGCCAACCTGCCGGTGCGCCTGAAGGCCCTGGCCAATGCCCAGGCCCGCAAGGGCTGGCTGCATGCCCGCCTGACGGTGGCCGAGCCCAATGACCGTGGCTTCGGCATGCTGGGCAGCGGCGTGTTCGTCATCAACCCGCCGCACACCCTGCGCGCCCAGCTGCGCGAGGCGCTGCCGGTGCTGGTCAGGCTGCTGGGCCAGTTTGCCGGCGCCAGCCAGCGGCTGGAGCTGTCGGCTGAGGCGTAGGCAGCGCCGGGGACTGGTTCTGAAACTGCTGGCGCGCGCCTGACGGGCTCTCCAGCTCTGATCAAGCCGACACTGCCGCAGCAAATGCTTCGAAATCAGCCAAGGGTTCGCCAGCCAGAGTGAACACGATGTCCCAGTCGATGGACTCGTAGTTGTGAACTGCAATGTTGCGGAATCCCACCGCACGGCGCAGTCGGCTGGCCAGTTCGGCATCGATGGTGCCACCGATTGCCAGGCTGGCGAAGGCTTCGCCCATCGTTGCCGGCACGGGCAAGCTCGATTCGGCCAAACGATGCGCGGCGATGTCCACGCAGAGTTGGACGGCCCGGCTCAGGTTGAGGACCAGAACGTCCTGCGCGTCTTCATCCATCGCCAGTACTGCTGCAGTTGCGGGCCGGCGCGCGCGCAGGCGGGCCAGGCAATGCCGCAGGGCTTCCAGCTTGCGTTGCGTCACTTCCCGATCCAAGCGCGCCTCCGTTCGTCGACTATGCGCTGGGCATAGGGCAAGAAGTCGGCCGCGTCAAGGAAGTGCCGGCTCAGCAGGCTGCCGTGGGCGTCAGCGCTGCCAAGCACGCGATGGCCGTGTTGCAGGATTTGGCCCAAGAGCGGTTCGCCGACCACGCGCAGGTCGATCAAGTCGATCGGACGGCCCACGGCCATGGCCAGGTCGCCGATGAGTTGCATCTTCTGCCCGGTGCTGAGCGGCCGCGCAGCTTGGACGGCAATGTCCAGGTCGCTGTCATCGCGGGCGGTGCCACGCGCCACCGACCCGAACACCAGGGCCAACTGCAGACCGTCATGCTGCTGCAGCGTCTGTACGAGTCGCGTGAAGTCGGTGTCTGCCATGACCGTGCGATGGTAGCGGTTGCTGTCGGCTGGCAAATCGACGCCGCCTCCAGCACTTACAAAGTGAGGAACTTGCGCAGCCAGCCGCAGAGCGGGCGCAGCACCTCGCCCTGGATGGCGTCAATCTCGGTGGGGCGGTTGCGGGCCAGGCCGTCGGCCATGCTCGACCTGGCCTTGTCGTCGATGCGCAGCATGCCCGACCGGGCCGGTGACACCCGCGCCGGCTTGATGTAACAGTGCTCTGGAGAACGGGAATCGCCAGCAACAGTGGACCGCAGCCGCCCAGCCAGCCCCCGCTTCTAGAATGGCCCACCGTCCCAGGACAGCACCACCGAGCAGCCGATGAGCATCAAAAGTGACCGCTGGATCCGCCGCATGGCCGAGCAGACCGGAATGATCGAACCCTTCGAGCCCGGCCAGGTGCGCCAGGACGCCAGCGGCCAGAAGATCGTCAGCTACGGCACCAGCAGCTACGGCTACGACATCCGCTGCGCGCGTGAGTTCAAGGTGTTCACCAACATCTACAGCACCGTGGTTGATCCGAAGAACTTCGACGAGAAGAGCTTCGTCGACATCGAGGCCGATGTCTGCATCATCCCGCCCAACAGCTTTGTGCTGGCCCGCACGATGGAGTACTTCCGCATCCCGCGCAATGTGCTCACCATCTGCCTGGGCAAGAGCACCTATGCCCGCTGCGGCATCATCGTCAACGTCACCCCGTTCGAGCCCGAATGGGAAGGCTTTGTGACGCTGGAGTTCAGCAACACCACGCCGCTGCCGGCCAAGATCTACGCCGGTGAAGGCTGCGCCCAGGTGCTGTTCTTTGAAAGCGACGAGGTCTGCGAGACCAGCTACAAAGACCGCGGCGGCAAGTACCAGGGCCAGCGCGGCGTCACCTTGCCCAAGACCTGAGCCTGACCCCGGGGGGCCACCATGAAGTGGGAAGACCAGCGCCAAAGCAGCAATGTCGAAGACCGCCGCGATGGCGGCGCTGGCCCGGGTGGCAACCCGGGCGGCGGCCGGCGTTTGGGCGGGCGCGGCGTGGGACTGGGCACGGTGGCCGTCGCCCTGGTGGCGGGCTGGATCTTCGGCATCAACCCGCTCACCGTGCTGGGCCTGCTGGGTGGTGAAGGCGGCGGCCTGCCCGCGCCGGCGCCCCAGGTGCAGCAGGCGCCCGCAGCCAAGCCGCCGCAAGACCCGATGGGCCGCTTCGTGGCCACCGTGCTGGCCGACACCGAAGACGTGTGGCGCGAACTGTTCCGCGCCCAGGGCGGCCAATACCAGTACCAGGACCCGAAGCTGGTGCTGTTTCGCGGCAGCACGCCCACCGCCTGCGGCACCGGGCAGTCGGCCATGGGCCCGTTCTACTGCCCCGGCGACCAGAAGGTCTACATCGACCTGGCCTTCTACCAAACCCTGCGCGACAAGCTGGGTGCCCCGGGCGACTTTGCCCAGGCCTATGTGATTGCCCACGAGGTGGGCCACCATGTGCAGAACCTGCTGGGCATCACCGCCAAGATCGACGCCCAGCGCGGCAAGGTGTCCCAGGCCCGCATGAACGCCCTGAGCGTGCGGCTGGAGCTGCAGGCCGACTGCCTGGCCGGCGTGTGGGCCCACCATGCCCAGCGCAGCCGCCAGGTGCTGGAGCAGGGCGATGTGGAAGAAGCGCTGAATGCCGCCGCCCAGATCGGCGACGACAAGCTGCAGGCCGGCAGCGGCACCATTCGCCCCGAAAGCTTCACCCACGGCACCAGCGCGCAGCGGGTGGCATGGTTCAAGCGCGGCATTGCCGGCGGCCGCATGGCCGACTGCAACACCTTTGACGCCCGCACGCTTTGATGGTGGGCCGCCGGCCTGGTGGCGCTATGCTTTGCGGGCCCGACAGGAGACCACCATGAGCGCTGTTCTCAAGCCGCCCCGTTTTGCCAATGCCGAGGAATATCTGGCGTGGGAGGAACTGCAGCCTGGCCGCCATGAATACGTGGACGGTGAGGTGTACGCCATGGTCGGCGCCCGGCTGACGCACAACACCATCTCGCTCAATGCCTGCATGTGGCTGCGGCAAGCCCTCAAGGGCCGGCCCTGCCGTGTGTACGGGCTTGAGGCCAAGCTGCAGATCTCGGAGTCTGGCGACCACCTCTACCCTGATGTCATGGTCACCTGCGACCCACGCGACCGGGATACCGCCGAGGACCACTTCGTCCGCCACCCCTGGTTGGTGGTCGAAGTGCTGAGCGACAGCACCGCAGCCTACGACCGCGGGCGCAAGTTCGAGCTGTACCGTGGCATTGGCACTCTCACGCACTACCTGCTGGTCGAGCAAAGCCGCCCGCATGCCGAGCTGTTCTTCAAGAACCCGTTGGGCCAATGGGTGCTGCAGCCGCTGGCGCTGCCCGATGCCATGCAAATGGACACCTTAGGCCAGCCCTGGCCGGTCGCCAGCCTGTACGAGGATGTTGATTTCGTGCCGGTGGCCCGTCCAGCCGGCATGCCCCAGCCCCTGCCCGACCCCGGCCGCTAGACTCGCGCCCTCGCCATCACCCACCCGCCACCATGCCCGCACCCACCCCCCAACCCACCGCGCTCACCCTGCACCAGGCCAGCCGCGTGCTGGAAGTGGGTTTTGACGACGGCCAGGTCTTCCGCATCCCGTTTGAGCTGATGCGCGTGTATTCCCCGTCGGCCGAAGTGCAAGGCCACGGCCCCGGCCAGGAAACCCTGCAGACCGGCAAGCGCGAAGTCGGCATCAGCAACATCGAGATGGTGGGCCACTATGCCGTGCAGCCCACCTTCACCGACGGCCACGACACCGGCCTGTTCGCCTGGGGCTACCTGTACAAGCTGGGCAGCGAGCAGGCCGACCTGTGGGCCCGCTACGAACAACGCCTGGCCGAAGCCGGCATGCACCGCGACGCGCCCATGCCCGCCAAGGCCGGCGGCGCCTGCGCCAGCCATTGAAAACTGCGCCTGAGGCGTATAGTTCTGCCATGCTGACGGTGGTCGAGACACCGCTGTTTCAGAAGCAGTGGCCAGCTTACTGGACCGAGGAGGAACTCGGTGAATTCGCGTCTTTCCTGTCGTCGAATCCAGAATCTGGCGATGTGGTGCCCGACTCAGGTGGCGTTCGCAAAGTGCGCTGGAAGCGGCATGGGATGGGCAAGTCTGGCGGCGTTCGGGTCATCTATTTCATACGCAACAACGTGGGCGAGTTGGTGCTTCTGACGCTGTACGCAAAGTCCAAAACAGACAACCTGACTGGTGCCGTGCTCAAGGAGATTCGCCGTGCCCTCGAAGACTAAGACACTTTCTGCCAAAGAACTGGCCAGTTGGGAGGCCAGTCGCGACCTTGGTGCTGAGCTTCTGCAGTCGATCCGGGAAATGAAGGATGGACAGACACGGGTGATTCACAGCCCCGCCACTGAAGCGCGTGAAAAGACCGGCCTGTCGCAAAGCCAGTTTGCAGCCTTGTTGGGTGTCTCGGTGCGCACCCTGCAGGGCTGGGAGCAGGGCCGCAAGCAACCCAGCGGTGCAGCGCGCACGTTGTTGACAATTGCACGCACCAACCCAAAGGCACTGCTTGCAGTCGTGGCAACACTGCACGCGGCCAGTGACATGCCAAGCCCCGGGCTTGGCATGTCCCAACGGTCGGTGCCATGAAGACCCGCCACTTCAAAGACACCGACACGTTCCACATCGAGTTGCAGCCCGGCACCGTGGCTGAAACCCGAGGCCTGGACGAAAACACCCTGGTGGATGTGGGTGCCGCCGGGCAGCTGCTGGCCATCACCACTGAGCATGCGCAGGCGTGCGCCGCGCTCCCCGCATTTACCTACAAGCAGATCGCTGCCTGATCGCAGCGCATCGCCACACCCCACACCATGGCCAATACCCATTTCGGATTCAAGACCGTCGACGAGACCGAGAAGGCCAGCCGTGTGCGTGGTGTCTTCGACAGCGTTGCCAAGCGTTACGACATCATGAACGACGTGATGTCGATGGGCCTGCACCGGGCCTGGAAGGCCTACACCGTGGCGGTGGCCAACCTGGCGCCGGGCGCCCGGGTGCTGGACATCGCCGCCGGCACCGGCGACCTGGCACGCGCCTTTGCCCGCAAGGTAGGCCCCACCGGCCTGGTGCTGCACACCGACATCAATGAAGCCATGCTGCGCACCGGCCGCGACCGCCTGGTCGATGAAGGTCTGGTGCTGCCCACCCTGGTGTGCGACGCCGAGCACCTGCCCTGCAAGAGCGAGAGCTTCGACCTGGTCAGCGTGGCTTTCGGCCTGCGCAACATGACCCACAAAGACCGCGCCCTGGCCGAGATGTGCCGCGTGCTGCGCCCCGGCGGCCGGCTGCTGGTGCTTGAATTCAGCCAGGTGGCCGAGCCGCTGCGCAAGCCGTATGACTGGTATTCATTGAACGTGCTGCCGCTGATGGGCAAGCTGATCGCCAACGACGCCGACAGCTACCGCTACCTGGCTGAAAGCATCCGCATGCACCCGCCCCAGGCCGAGCTGAAGGCCATGATGCAAGCCGCAGGCTTTGGCCATGTGGATGTGCACAACCTCACGGCTGGTGTGGTGGCGCTGCACGTCGGCATTCGCTGCTAACCCTGCAGCAGCCACGGCGCTTGCCGTGGCACCCCGCACACCCGCCACGGCGCCTGCTGCGGCACCCCGCTTCGCAGCCCGCAATTGCCCCGGCCCGCAGGCCGGGCACTTGTCACGCAGTTGCAAGATGTAACGTCCGGGCCCCCCTTGCTTGCAGGGCAGGGGCCACAGGGTTGTCACTGATCGCCATTACACTTCGCGTGTTATTTATGACGGTTGCCAGGTATGCCCGGCAGCTTGGCGTATTGGCAGGCCGCACCCCGGCAGGAGACCCCCCGAATATGAAGACCCCGCAACGCCTGGCTGCCCGCGCCGGCTTGATGCGCATCAGCCTCGTCGCCCTGGTTTCTGCAGCTGCCTTGTTGGCCGCCTGTGGCGACAAGAAAGAAAAGGCCGCCAGCCAAACGGCCGCCAAGATCAACAAGAACGAAGTCACGGTTCACCAGATCAACTTCGTTCTGCAGCAGCAACGCAATATCCGGCCTGAGCAGGCTGATGCCGCCAGCAAGCAGATTCTTGAGCGCCTGATCGACCAGGAACTGGCACTGCAAAAAGCCGACGACATGAAGCTGGACCGCGACCCCCGCGTGGTGCAGCAACTGGAAGCCGCGAAGCGCGAAATCATCGCCCGCGCCTACCTTGAGAAAGTGGGCGAAGCCGCCCCCAAGCCCACGCCCGAAGAGATCAAGAAGTACTACGACGAGAAGCCCGCCCTGTTCAAAGAGCGGCGCATCTACAGCATTCAAGAAATCGCCATCGAGGCCAGGCCCGACCAGGTGGCCACCCTGCGCGACAAACTGGCTGCCAGCAAGAACATCAACGAGTTTGTTGAATTCTTGAAGGCCAACGACTTCAAGTTTTCAGGCAACCAGGCGGTGCGCGCCGCTGAGCAACTGCCGCTGCAAAGCCTTGATGCCTTTGCCAAGATGACCGACGGCCAGGCCATGCTGAACCAGGCCGCCAACGGCGTGCAGGTGGTGGTGTTGGCCGGCAGCCGCAGCCAGCCTGTCAATGAAGAGCAGGCCCGCCCCGCCATTGAGCAGTTCTTGCTGAATGACCGCAAGCGCAAGCTGATCGAAGACGACGTCAAGGCCATGCGCGCCGCCGCCAAGATTGAATACGTGGGCAAGTTTGCCGAAGGCACGCCAGGTGCGGCGCCAGCGGCAACGGCAGCACCGGCCCCAGCAGCCACCACCCCGGCACCTGCGCCCGCACCAGCACCCGCACCCGCACCCGCAGCCAGCACCGGCCTGAGCAGCACCGACATCAGCAAAGGCATGGGCCTGAAGTGATGACCACCCGCAAACACCTGCAACCCTTGCTGTATGCGGCTGTGGTGCTGGGCTTCTGCCTGGGCTGTGGCGGCATCACCCCCGCGCAGGCGCAAAGCGGCCAGCCCACTGCCGGCGCGCAGGCTGAATACCGCCTGGGCAGCGGCGATGTCATCCGCATCAACGTCTACCAGAACCCTGATCTGACGCTGGAAACCCGCGTCACCGAGGCCGGCGTTGTCAGCTACCCGCTGCTGGGCAGCATCCGCCTGGGCGGCCTGAGCGTGACAGCCGCCGAGAAGCTGATTGCCGACGGCCTGCGCAGTGGCAACTTCGTCAAGCAGCCGCAGGTGACGCTGGTGGTGGTGCAGGTGCGTGGCAACCAGGCCAGCGTGCTGGGCCAGGTGAACCGGCCGGGCCGCTACCCGATTGAGGTGGCCGACATGCGCCTGACCGACCTGCTGGCCATGGCCGGCGGCACGGCGCCCAATGGTGCTGACATGGTCATCGTCACCGGCACCCGCAACGGCCAGGCCTTTCGGCAAGAAATCGACCTGCCCACCGTGTTCTTGGCTGGTGCCAAAGACAAAGACATCATCATCGTCAACGGTGACACCGTGTGGGTCGACCGCCAGCCCATCGTCTACATCTACGGTGAAGTGCAGCGCCCCGGCCCCATGCGGCTGGAGCGCGGCATGACCCTGATGCAAAGCCTGGCCACCGGCGGCGGCCTGACCCAGCGCGGCACCGAGAAAGGCATCCGCGTGCACCGCCGCGGCCCTGGCGGCCAGGTGCAGATCATCACCCCCACAGTAGACGACCCGATGCGCGACGGGGATGTGGTGTATGTGCGAGAGAGCTTGTTCTAGCCGTGCAAGCGCATGTCCGTCAGGATCAAGCAAGCCGGACTGAAGAAAGGCGCGCATGAAGTCCCTTTTGGTGGTTGAACCCGGGCAAAACAGTGTGAGCGCATCCATGCCTGATCTGCCGAGCTGTAACGCATCAGGTGCTGACCGCGAAGAGGACCTGTGGTGAGTTTGTTGATGCGCCGGCCTGACACCCACGGGATGACCGCCGGCCCTGTGCGCAACCAGATAGAACGTGCCCGCGCCGATGCGTTGGTGCCAATGCTGCCGAGAAAGCACCCATGACCTTCGGACAATTTCTCTCCATCCTGCGCGCCCGCAAATGGGCAGCGCTGCTGGTGTTTGTGCTGGTGGTGGCCACCACGGTGGGTGTGAGCCTGGTGTTGCCCAAGCAGTACGACGCCGCGGCCAGCGTGGTCATCGACGTCAAGCCCGACCCGTTGAGTGCCATGGCCTTCCCCAGCATGGCCATGCCCGGCTTCATGGCCACGCAGGTGGACATCCTCACCAGCGACCGCGTGGCGCTGAAGGTCATCCGCGATTTGAAGCTGCTTGAAAACCCCGGCCTGCGTGCGCAATGGCAGACCGAAGGCCAGGGCAAAGGCACCATCGAGCAGTGGTTGATCGACCTGCTGACCAAGAACCTGAACGTCAAGCCATCACGCGAGAGCAACGTCATCCAGATCGGCTACCGATCACCCGACCCGCGCTTTGCAGCCGGCATGGCCAACGCCTTTGCCGCCGCCTACATTGCCACCACGCTTGAACTGCGTGTCGACCCGGCCAAGCGCTTCAGCGCCTTTTTTACAGCGCAAAGCAAAGACGCACGCGTTGCGCTGGAAGCCGCGCAAGCCAAGCTGTCGGCCTATCAGCGTGACAAAGGCATCATTGCCGCCGACGAGCGGCTGGACGTGGAAAACGCCCGCCTGGCCGAGCTGAGCAGCCAGCTGGTGCAGATCCAGGCCATCAGCAGTGAAAGCGGCAGCCGCCAGCAGCAGGCCCAGGGCGCCAGCGGCGACCGCATGCAAGAGGTGCTGAGCAACCCGCTGATCGGCGGCCTGAAGGCCGACCTGACCCGCAATGAAGCCCGCCTGCAAGAGCTGAACAGCAAGTTTGGCGACAACCACCCGCAGGTGGTGGAAGCCAAGGCCAACATTACCGAGCTGCGCACCCGCATCGACGCCGAGATCCGCCGCGTTACGGGCGGTGTGTCTGTCACCAACACCATCAACAAGCAGCGTGAGGCGCAGGTCAAGCGCGAGCTGGACGCCCAGCGCGCCAAGCTGCTGCAGATGAAGAGCGTGCGCGACCAGGGCCAGGTGCTGGTGCGTGAGGTTGAAAACGCCCAACGCTCATATGACAGCGTGATGGCCCGCCTGAACCAGACGGCGATGGAAAGCGAAGCCAACCAGAGCTATGCCAACTTGCTGACCAGCGCACAGCCGCCGGCCGAACCGTCCAGCCCCAAGGTGGCGCTGAACACGGCGCTGGCTGTCTTCTTGGGCTTGCTGCTGGCCGTGGGCGTGGCCCTGCTGCTGGAGCTGAGCAACCGCCGCGTGCGCCAACCTGAAGACATCATTGCCGCGCTGGGCCTGCCTGTGCTGGGTGTGTTGCCCAAGCCCGATGCCAAGCGCTTTGTGTCGGGCAAGCATGCGCTGATGCTGCAGCAGCGTGTGATCGGCCTGCCGGCCCCGCAAGCCAACAAGGGCGCCTGACCGGCCCCAAGCGACACAACCACATGGCCAAGTTCAAAGATTCAAGCGCCGCCGACAACGTCACCATGGTGCCTGAGCAGGGCAGCGACGTGGCTGGGCGGTCTATCGGCTCCATCATTGCCGAGACGCGCAACCTCAGCGCTGAGCAGGTGGAGAAGGTGCTGGCCTACCAAAAGGCCAAGGGCATCCGCTTTGGTGAGGCGGCCATTGCCCTGGGCTATGCCAGCACCGACGACGTGCTGTTTGCGCTGAGCCAGCAGTTCCACTACCCCTATGCGCCTGAAGACCAGCGCAAGGCCAACCCCGAGCTGGTGGCATTGAACCAGCCGTTTGGCGTGCAGGCTGAAAGCCTGCGCGCCATCCGCAGCCAAATCATGATGCGGCTGTTCAATGAAGGGCAAGAGCGCCGGGCGATTGCGGTTGTCAGCCCCAACAGCGGTGACGGCAAGACATTTTTTGCCGCCAACCTGGCCGTGACACTGGCGCAACTGGGTGGCCGCACCCTGCTGGTGGATGCCGACATGCGCGGCCCGCGCCAGCACGCGGTGTTTGGCATTGCCAACAGTGCCGGCCTGTCAGGTATCTTGAGCGGCCGGGCTGAATCGAAAGTGATCCAGCAGGTGGTGGGTGTGCCCAGCCTGTTTGTGCTGCCGGTGGGCATCACCCCCCCGAACCCGTTGGAACTTGTGGAGCGCCCGGCATTCGGACTGCTGATCCGCGAGCTGTTGTCCAAGTTTGACCACGTGGTGGTGGACACGCCTGCGGCGCAGTACGGCAGTGACAGCGCGGTGATTGCAGCCCGCTGCGGTGCCGCCCTGGTGGTGGCCCGGCAGGGCAAGAGCCAGGTGGTGAGCCTGCAGGACCTGGTGGCCAACCTGGCCGAAACGCCCGCCAAGCTGGCGGGGGTGATCGTCAACGAGTATTGACCGTGGCAGCAGTTCAGACACCCATCGCCAGTACAGCGCCCAAGCCGCGTTTGCCTTTGCTGCCGACTGGCATCGACCTGTGGGTGTTGGCCTTGTTGGGGGCGGGTTTCGCGCTGCTGTATGGCCCAGCCTATGTCGAACTGTCCAAAACGGTTTGGGCGACGGACGAGCAAGGTCATGGCCCCATCATCCTGGCGGTGGCGGCATGGTTGTTGTACGGGCAGCGGCATGCGCTTGCCGCACTGCCTGCCAAACCGGTTCCCGCGCTTGGTTGGCCACTTTTGGTGTTTGCCTTGCTGCTGTATGCATTCGGTCGATCGCAAGACATTGTGATGTTTGCGGTGGGCTCTCAAATCTTATTGTTGATGTCGTTGGTCTTGCTCTTTCACAGTATTGGAGGGCTGAAACTGGTTTGGTTTCCGCTCTTCTTCTTGTTGTTCATGGTGCCATTGCCAGAGGCCCTGGTAGCCGCAGTGACAGCACCGCTGAAGAGTGCGGTTTCCGCAATCGCCAGCGGGTTGCTTTATCAACTTGGTTACCCCGTTGGGCGCAGCGGCGTGATCATGACTGTTGGTCAATACCAGTTGCTTGTTGCTGATGCGTGCGCTGGGTTGAACAGCATGTTCACACTGGAAGCATTGGGTATGTTGTACATGAAGCTGATGGGCTACACGTCTGTCAGTCGGAATGTAATGCTTGCCATACTGTTGGTGCCTACAGCGTTCTTTGCCAATATCGTTCGTGTGATGATCTTGGTATTGGTGACGTATCACTTCGGAGATGAAGCCGGGCAGGGTTTCGTGCACGGTTTCGCTGGCATGGTGTTGTTCATGGTGGCGCTGGTGCTGATGCT
>JARXAJ010000147.1 GCA_029865965.1 Aquabacterium sp. | reverse complement strand
CCGCACGCCCGGGCCAGCTGCTGGGGCCAGGGGTTCGCACGGCCGTTGCCGTCACCCAGGTGGTGTGTCCGCCAGCGCCCTGCAACATCAGTTGCTGCGTCTGCGCTGCGGGCGCCTCGCCGTCGAGCAGGGCTGCCAGGCGGTCGGCCTGGCTGGCATGCACCAGATCGGCCACCTGCTTGCCGATCAGTCTGCCCTGCCAGCCGGCTGGCCGGCCCAGCAGCGCCGCCGCACGGGCGTTGGCGTGCACCACCAGGCCGTTGCCATCGATCACCAGGATGCCATCGCGCGCGTGTGTGGCCATGGTCTGGTGCTGCCAGGCGGACTCTCGCAGCTGCCGGGTGCGTGCGCTGCGCGAAAACGCATGCTGCATGGACCGCACCAGCTGGATGCTGTTGGCATCGCCCTTGTGCAGCACATCCTCGGCGCCAATGCGCATGGCGGCATGGTCTGCATCTGCATCGTCACTGCCGGTGAACACCACCACCGGCGTCCAGGGCACGGCGGACTGCACCCGCAGCAGCGTGTCGAGCCCGCAGCTGTCAGACAGCGCCAGGTCCAGCAGCACCAGATCCACCGGCTGGCTGCGCAGGTCGCTCAGGCCGTCGCCCAGCGTGGCGGCCTCGCGCAGCTCGCAGGTGGTGCCCAGGCTGTCGTGCAGGTATTCACGCACCAGGCGCACATCGCCCGGGTTGTCCTCGATGAACAACACGCTGCGCAGGCCGCTCATGGCGTGGTGGCCCGGTGGGCCGGGGCGGGCGTGGCAGCCAGGCCCCGCAGCGGCAAAGCCGCCAGGCGCCAGAAGGTCTGGATGGCCAGGATGGTGGCCACGAACTGGTCGAAGTCGACGGGCTTGGTGATGTAGGCGTTGGCATGCGTGCGGTAGGCCTGCAGCACATCGCTGCTGGCTTCGGACGACGTGAACACCACCACCGGCGTGGTCAGCAGCGCCGGGTCACGCTTGATCTCGGCCAGCACGGCCATGCCGTGCAGGCCGGGCAGGTTCAGGTCGAGCAGCACCAGGTCGGGGGCCGGCGCCACCGTGTGCGGGCCGGCGCGCCGCAAGAAATCCAGCGCCGCATTGCCAGAGCTCACCGCATGCAGCACCGTGTCGGCCGCAGCGGTGGCTGCCAGTGCTTCCTGCATCAGGCGCAGGTCGCCGGGGTTGTCCTCGACCAACAGGATGTTCATGGTTCAGCGGTCTCGGGTTGGCCGGTCGCATCCGGCACGGTGAAATGAAAGCTCGCGCCCTGGCCCGGCGTGGAATCCACCCCGATCTGGCCGCCCAGGCGGTGCACCACCCGCTCGCAGATGGCCAAGCCGATGCCCGTGCCCTCGTAGGCGCTGCGGCTGTGCAGGCGCTGGAACATGCCGAAGATGCGCCGGTGGGCGGCGGGGTCGATGCCGATGCCGCTGTCGGTGATGCGGATGCGCCACTGGCCGGGCTCGCGCACAGCCCCGACGTGGATGCGCAGCGCAGCGGGGCCGCAGAACTTCAGCGCATTGCCCAGCAGATTGCCCAGCAGCTGCCGCATCTGCAGCGGATCGGCCATCAGCGTGGGCAGGGCGTCCTGGGTCACCACCGCCCGGCTGGCTTGCAGCGCGGGCGCCAGCTCACGCTGCACGTCTGCCAGCACGTCGCCCAGCGCCACCGCCTGCCGCGTGCCGGGCTGGCCGTCCAGCCGCGCCAGGCGCAGCAGGTCGTGGATCAGCAGTTGCGCGCGCTCGCTGCCGTCCACCATGAACTGCAGGGACTCCTGCGCCTCCGGCGCCAGGCTGGCATGGTGGCGCCGCATCAACAGCTGCCCGAAGCTGCTGACCATGCGCAGCGGTTCGCGCAGATCGTGCGAGACCACATGCGCATAGCGAATCAGTTCCTCGACGGACTGGGTCGGTGCGGTGCCGTCGTCGGTGGTGTCGGGTGCCGCGCTGCCGAACAGCAGCACGCCCCCGGCATGGCCGTCGGCGTCGGGATCGGGCTGAAACCGCAGCTGCAGGCTGCCCGGCCCGGTGTGGTGGCCGGTGGGCACCGGCAGGCTGCAGGTTTCACCGGCCAGCGCACGCTGCAGCCCCAGCTGCAGCGCGGCAGTGGCAGCCGGTGTGTGCAGCGCGGCCACGGTCTGGCCCAGGATGTCGGCGCGCGCATGCCCCATCCACCGCAGATAGGCCAGGTTGGCATGGCGGTAGCGCTGCTGCGCATCGATGCCGGCCAGCAGCATGGGCACGGCGTCCAACCATGCCGGCTCGGGGGTGTGCACGGGCAGGCTGGCCGGTTGCAGCGGGGTGGGGCGCACCCCGCGCTGCCAGGGCCGCAGCAGGCGATGCAAGGCGGCCATGCCGGCAGCCTGTGTGGCCAGCACCGACTTCACCAGACGGCCCGCCCCCGCTTGCCTTGCCACCAACCGTATCCCCCGAAGCTTCTTCTCGATCTGACTGTAGCTGTTGCCGGCTGCCAGCGCCTGGTCACCGCAAAAGATAGCCATCGGTGCGCTGCCGCACAAAGCGCCTGTGCGCTGCCGCACCAATGGCCTATGCGCTGCCGCACCAAGGGCCGGTGCGGCTCTTGCCGGACAGCGGCAATCCTTGCCGCAGCAGGGCGGCAGGGCGGCAATGATCCGCATCGACAAGGGTAAAAAACAACTAAACGCAGTAAAACTACCGGGCACGTGTATTGCAATGTTTAACGCCACTCAATGCTCAAACTGCACGAAGTGACCCCCAAACCGCTACACGACTCGCTGGACTTCCAGGCTGCTGCGCTGCAGCTGCGCAGCCACCGCCAGGCGATCCTGGCCTCCAACCTGGCCAATGCCGACACACCCGGCTACCAGGCGCGCGACATCCGGTTTGCAGATGCGCTGCAGGCGCGCATGCGGGGTGCCGACCCGACCCGGCTGTCGCTGGCGGCCACCGATGGCCGGCACCTGGCCGCCCCCGAGGCCAGCGACGGGCCCGCTGCCTTGCTGTACCGCAGCGCGCTGCAGCCCAGCGTCGACGGCAACACCGTCGACCCCGATGTGGAGCGTGCCCACTTTGCCGAGAACACCGCCGGCTTCGAGCTGGCCACCGCCTTGCTGGGCCGCACCGTGCGGTCGCGGCAGATGGCGCTGACGGGGCAGCCATGAGCAGGGTGCGGCAGCCCGCGTCGGTTGATTCCTGCATTGCGGCACGGGCCGCAGGCCCCGGGGGGAAGCAATGAGTCTGATGCAGGTTTTCCAGGTGGGCGCCAGCGCCACCGTGGCGCAGAGCCAGCGGCTCAATGCCATCGCTTCGAACATCGCCAACGCCGAGACCACCAGTTCGGCCGACGGCGAAGGCTACCGCGCCCGCCATGTGTTGTTCCGGCCCACGCCGGGCCCTGGTGGCGTGGCCGTGGGTGTGGAAGTGGCAGCGGTGGTCGACAGCGCCGCGCCTTTCAAGCGCCATTACCAGCCTGGCCACCCGCATGCCGACGCACAAGGGTATGTGCAGGCCAGCAACGTGGACCCGGTGGAGGAGATGGTCAACATGGTGGCGGCCTCGCGGTCCTACCAGATGAACATCGATGTGATGAACAACGCGCGCCAGCTGGTGCAGCGCGTGATCGACATGGTGAGGACCTGATGACGACATCCAATGTGAGCGGCCTGCCGGCCGGCATCCCGCGCTACGACCCGGCCGCCGCCAACCAGCCCAAGGCCAGCACCGGCATGGGCACGTCGGCCGCCGAGACGCAGGACTACTTCATGAAGATGCTGCTGGCGCAGATCCAGAACCAGGATCCGATGAATGCGCAAGACCCGGCGCAGATGACCAGCCAGCTCACCCAGCTCAACACTGCCAGCGGCATCGAGCGGCTCAACACCAGCATCAGCGCCATGCTGGCGCAGGCCAACACCCAGCAGTTCATGGCGAACTCGGCCCTGATCGGCAGCGATGTGCTGGCCGCAGGCGACAGCCTGGCGCTGGGCGCCGACGGCCAGGCCAACTTCGCGCTCAAGCTCGATGGCGCCGCCAGCCAGTCGATGGTCAAGGTGGTGGCCGCCGACGGCAGCGTGGTCGACGAGCTGAGCCTGGGTGCCCTGGGCCAGGGCGTGCACCGCTTCAGCTGGGACGGCGCCGGTTACGACGGCAGCCGTGCCCCGGCCGGGCGCTACCGCCTGCTGCTGTCCACGGTGGACGCTGCCGGCGCGCCGGTCGCCTCGTCCACGCTGACCCAGGGCCGGGTCAACGGTGTGGCGCGCACCGACAGCGGCTCGCAACTGCTCACCACCGATGGCCGCGCGCTCGACCCGGCCGATCTGCTCCAGCTCACCAAACCTTGAGGACACTTCCATGAGTTCATTCGACATCAGCTCGGCCGGCCTGCAGGCCCAGGCTGCGGCCATCCAGGTCACCAGCAACAACGTGGCCAATGCGTCCACCGTGGGCTACAAGGCCCGCGAGTCGCTGTTCGTGGACCAGTACTTCAAGGCCGTGCAGTCCAGTGGTGTGGCCGGTGCGGCCGATTTCGGTGCCAAGCGGGTCGACACCCAGGGTGCGCTCAAGGGCAGCGCGTCGGCGCTGGATCTGGCGGTGCAGGGGCAGGGCATGTTCCGCCTGTCCAGCCAGGTCAGCGGCGACACCGCCAACAACTACTACAGCCGCAACGGCAGCTTCTCGGTCGACAAGGACGGCTACATCGTCAACGCCAACGGCCTGTTCCTGACCGGCTACCAGCCCAACGACACGCTGACCGGCGTGACCACCACGCTGGCGGGCCTGAAGGTGCCGCCGTCTGGCATCGCGCCGGTGGCGTCGACCGCTGGCAACCTGGTGGCCAACCTCGACACCCGCGTGGCCGAGCCGCTGCTGGTGGTGGGTGGCGTGACCACCGCCACACCCAACACCTTCCGCGCCACCGACACCGACACCTTCAACCACAGCACCACGGTGCAGGTGTACGACAGCAAGGGCCTGGCCCACGAGGTGAGCCTGTTCTTCAAGAAGGTGGATCCCACCGTGGTGGAAGACCCCCGCAGCCTGAGCACGCCCAAGGCGTCGGCCACGGCCGTGCAGTACGAGGTCTACATGTTGGCCGATGGCGTGACCATGGCTGCCACCGACGCCGGCAATTCCGGTGCCGCCACCCTGGGCAATGCCGCCACCACCGCTGCGGCCCAGGCGAAGGCGCTGGCCGATGCCTACGACCTGGCTGCTGCCGCGTCGGACGACGCGGCACGCACCTACAACGTGGCCACCGCGTCGTACACCTCCAGCGTGTCGGCGCAGACAGCCGCCTTGGGCAGCCTTGCTGCGGTGCGGCCGAGTGCCTTGCTGAGCCAGGCATCGCCCGAGACGGCTGCCGTGGTCACTGCGGCCAGCGCGCTGGTCACCGCCAACACCGACCTGAGCGAGAAAGTCGCCGCCCTGGGCAAGCTGGAAGACGCCCAGGCCTCGGCCGATGCGGCGTTGGCTGCGGCCTCTTCGCTGGACGCCACCACCTATGCCACGCTCACCCTGGCGGCCGCGACGGCAGCGACTGCCGTGTCCACCTACGAAGGTGGTGACTATGCGGCTGCAGTGCTCGCCCAGGCCAGCGCCGCCACCAGCTTCGACACGGCCCTGACCGCCTATGCCGCGCTGACCGTTGCGGTGACCGACCCCGACGCAGCCGTCGGCGTGGCCGCCATCGCCAAGTACGCCACTGCCACCACCAACGTCGCCACCGCCGAGGCGACCGTGGCCACGGCACTGGCGGCCAAGGACGTGGCAGATGCCGAAGCCGTGGCCACGGCAGCGGCCAACAGCGCCGCCGTCGCCAAGACCCGGGTGGCTACGCTGCAGTTCGTCGATGGCAAGCTGTTGGGCTCGCTGACCCAGGTGGCCGGCACCGGCAAGCCCACCAGCCCGATGACGGTGAACGCCGATCTGGCCGACAGCAATGGCATCCCGCTGTTCAGCGTGGCGCTGGACCTGTCGGACATGACGTCCTTCGGTTCGGCCTTCCAGGTCACCAAGAACAGCGCCGACGGTTATGCCGCGGGCGCCCTGGCCGACATGAGCATCGACGAGACCGGCCAGATCACCGGCCAATACACCAACGGCATGTCGTTGATCGCCGGCCAGCTGGTGCTGGCCACCTTCCAGAGCCCTGACGGCCTGGACCCGGCCAGCGGCAGCGTGTTCAGCGAGACCTATGCCTCGGGTGAGCCGGTGCTGGGCATCGGCACCAACAGCTCCTTCGGCGCAGTGCGCTCGCGCATGCTGGAGCAGAGCACCACCGACATGGCTGCCGAGTTGGTGAACCTGATGGTGCAGCAGCGCAACTACCAGGCCAATTCGCAGGGCCTGCAGGCGGCCAACACCGTGTTGACCACCGCCATCAATCTGGGCCGCTGATGATCGACCGCATGGTGTTCACCGCCATGGCTGGCGCCCGCAATGCGGTCGACCAGCTGGCAGTGACGACGAACAACCTGGCCAACGCGGCCACGCCCGGCTTCCGCGAGCAGCTGGCGGCATTCCGCGCCGTGCCGGTGGTGGGCGATGGCGCCCGCACGCGGGTGAGTTCGGTCGACACCACGCCCGGTTTTTCCAGCGTGGGTGGCCGCATCGAGCAGACCGGCAACCCGATGGACCTGGCACTGGAAGGCGACGGCTGGTTCAGCGTGCAGCGCCCCGACGGCTCGGCCGGCTACACCCGCACCGGGCGCATGGTGCTCGACAGCCAGGGCGTGCTGCGCACGGCCGGTGGCGCCGCGCTGCAAGGCGAAAACGGCAACCTGCGCCTGCCCGCCGGCACGTTGCCCGAAGTGGGTGGCGACGGCGTCGTCTATGCCCGCCGCGAGGGTGAGGCGACCGGCACCCGCGTGGGCCGGCTGCGCATCGTGCGTGCCGATCCAGGCGCGCTGGACCGCGGTTTCGACGGCTTGTATGAGGCCCGGCGCCCGCCTGCGCTGGCCGATTCCGCTGCCGTGCGGGTGCGCCAGGGTGCGTCCGAAGGCAGCAACGTCAGTGCGTCCGACGCCATGGTGCGCATGATCGCCCAGACCCGTTTGTTCGACCTGTCCATGCAGTTGGTCAAGAGCGCGGACCAGAACGCGCGCACTGCCAACCAGCTGATCAGCGCTGCCCGCTAAGGCAGCCGAGGAGACCTGAATGATCCGATCCCTGTGGATTGCCAAGACCGGCCTGGATGCCCAACAGACCAACCTCGACGTGATCGCCAACAACCTGGCGAACGCGGCGACCACCGGCTACAAGCGCATCAAGCCGGTGTTCGAGGACTTGCTGTACCAGACGCTGCGTGCGGCCGGCGGCCCCACCGGCGGGCAGTCGCAGTCGCCCAGTGGCTTGCAGGTGGGCACCGGCGTGCGCGCCGGTGCGGCCGAGCGCATGTTCCTGCAAGGCGCCTTGACGCAGACCGGCAACCCGTTGGACCTGGCCGTCAACGGCCCCGGCTTCTTCCAGGTGACCCTGCCCGACGGCCAGATCGGCTACACCCGCGACGGCAACTTCTCACGCGATGCCCAGGGCCAGCTGGTCAACCAGTCGGGCTATGTGGTGGCACCGGGCATCACCATCCCGGTCAATGCCACCTCGATCACCATCAGCGAGACCGGCCAGGTGTCGGTGGGGCTGCCCGGCCAGGTGGCACCCAGCCAGGTGGGCGAGCTGCAGCTGGCACGCTTCGTCAACCCGGGTGGCCTGGCGTCGGTCGGCGGCAACCTGCTGGTGCAGACCTCCGCCTCGGGCGAGCCCCAGGCCAGCCTGCCGGGCACCGAGGGTGCCGGCATGCTGCGGCAGTTCTATGTCGAGGCGTCCAACGTCAATGTGGCTGAAGAGCTGGTCTCGTTGATCCAGGCGCAGCGCGCTTACGAGGTCAACGCACGGGCTGTCACCGCGTCCGACCAGATGCTGCAGAAGCTGGGCCAGCTGTGAGCACCCGGCAGCTGCTGATGCGTGCCGGCCGCAGCCTGGTGCTGCTGGCCGCAGCCGCCTTGCTGGGCGCCTGCGCCGTGCCCCTGTCCACCGCCGACCGCCACTTGAGCGACATGCCGGTGACCACGGCCAAGCCGCGCCCGGCGCTGTCGCTGCCGGCCAGCCAGGGCAGCCTGTTCCCGGCCGCCGGTGGCCTGAGCACCGGCTACCGGCCGCTGTTCGAGGACCGGCGTGCGCGCGCCGTCGGCGACACGTTGACCGTGTTGCTGAGCGAGCGCACCACCGCCAACAAGAAGAGCTCGGCCAGTGCCAGCAAGGCCAGCACGCTCGACAGCACCGTGACCGCCGGCACCAAGGTGCCGATCTTCAAGAAGCTGGCGGGCCTGGAGCTGGGCGCTGCCGCCAGCAACTCATTTACTGGCTCGGGCGACAGCAGTGCCACCAACAACTTCTCCGGCACCATCACGGTGACGGTGGTCGAGGTGTATGCCAACGGCAACCTGCTGGTGGCCGGCGAGAAGCGCCTGGCCGTCAGCGACGAGGAAGAGATCATCCGCTTCGCCGGCGTGGTCAACCCCACCGACCTGAATGCCAACACCGTGTCGTCCACCCTGGTGGCCGATGCCCGCATCGAGTACCGCGGCCGTGGTGCCGCTGACGATGCCCAAACGCCCGGCCTGCTGACACGCGGCGTGCTGAAGTTCTGGCCGTTCTGATGCGCCGCGCCCACCACACCCGCCTGCTGAGCGCCCTGCTGGGCCTGGCCCTGCTGCTGCCCGCCGCCATGCCGAGCGCGGCCGAGCGGCTCAAGGACATCGCCAGCATCTCGGGCATCCGCAACAACCAGCTCATCGGCTACGGCATCGCCGTGGGTCTGGATGGCACCGGCGACCAGACCACGCAAACCCCGTTCACCCGGCAGAGCGTGGTGTCCATGTTGCAGGCACTGGGCGTGTCGGTGCCTCCGGGCCAGAACATCCAGCTCAAGAACACCGCGGCGGTGATCGTCACCGCCACGCTGCCGCCGTTTTCGCGCCCCGGCCAGTCCATCGACGTGACCGTGTCGTCGTTGGGCAATGCCAAGAGCCTGCGCGGCGGCACGCTGCTGATGACCCCGCTGCGGGGTGCCGACGGCCAGGTCTACGGCATGGCGCAGGGCAACATCCTGATCGGCGGCGCAGGCGCCGGTGGCGGTGGCGCGGCGGTGCAGGTCAACCAGCTGTCGGCAGGCCGCATTCCCAGTGGCGCTTCGGTCGAGCGTGCCGTGCCCGGGCAGCTTGACCAGGCGGTGCTGCAGATCGAGCTGTCGCGCAGCGATTTCACGCTGATGCAGCGCACGCTGGAAGCGATCACCAAGCGCTTCGGTGACGGCATCGCCGTGCCGGTGGACGCACGCTTCCTGCAGGTGCGCCTGCCGGCCGAGCCCGGCCCGCGCATGGCCTTCCTGGCCGAGCTCGAGCAGGTGCAGGTGGTCACCGAGGCGCTGTCGCCGCGGGTGGTCATCAATTCGCGCACCGGCTCGGTGGTGATGAACCAGCGCGTCACGCTGGAGCCCTGCGCGGTCTCGCACGGCTCGCTCACCATCCGCGTCAACCAGGAGCCCCAGGTCAGCCAGCCGCAGCCTTTCTCGCGCGGCGAGACCGCTGTGACCACCCGCGACAGCGCCGAGATCGAGCAGCCCAAGGCCTCGCTGGTGGCGCTGCCCGGCGCCGCTTCGCTGGACGAGGTGGTGCGCGCCCTCAACCTGCTGGGCACCAATGTGACCGACCTGATCTCCATCTTGCAGGCCATGAAATCCGCCGGTGCCCTGAAGGCCGAAATCGAGGTGATCTGAATGCAAGCCACGACCATCCAGCCCTGGGGCCTGGACCGTGGCGCCGTGACCGGTACCGGCGCCGGGCCGGCCACGTCTGCCAAGGGCGCTGACGACCTGGCGCGCCAGTTCGAGCAGTTGCTGGTGCGCCAGCTGCTGACCCAGGTGCGCGCCAGCGCCCTGTCCCAGGACGGCGACAGCAACAGCCCGTCGGCCGGTTACCTGCAGATGGCCGACGACCAGCTCGCCAGCATCGTCGCCGGTGTGGGCGGCCTGGGTCTGGGCGCCTCGGTGCGGCGCTGGATGCAGGGCACGCAGGCCTACCAGGCCAGTGCGCCGGCGCCCACGGGCTTGCCGCGATGAGCCTGCGCACCCCCCGCGCCAGCCTGCGCTAACGGCTTCGGCGCCAGCAGCCGTTACTGTCGTCAACGCCCACTGTTTGCACGACTGCACCCACGCCCATGTCCTCCTTGAACATCGTCAACTCCGCGCTGTCCGCCCTCCAGGGCGCGCAGGCCGGCATCGCCCTCACGACGCAGAACGTCGAGGGCCAGTCCGCGCCCGGCTACACGCGGCGCCGGCTCGACGCCAGCACCGGCACGGTGCTGGCCAGCGGCCTGCCCGACCTGGGCACCGGTGTGGAAATCGGCGGTTTCCGACGCGACTGGAATGCGCTGCTGCAGCAGCAGCGCGTGGGCCAGGCGGGTGTCACCGGCTACAACGCGGCGGTGACCGACGGCCTGGCCGGGCTCGACAGCGCGGTGGTGGACCCCGCGCTGGCGCTGGACACCCCGGTCAACAACTTTTTCAGCAGCCTGGCGGCGCTGGCCCGCAACCCGCAGGACGCCTCGGCCCTGTCGGCGGTGAAGGCCCGGGGCCAGAACCTGCTGGGCGCCGCCCGCCAGTTCGAGCAGGACATGGCCACGGTGCAGCGCAACGCCCGCCAGGAAGCCGCCAGCGGTCTGGCGCGCCTCAACAGCATCGCCAGCGAGCTGGCCCTGGTCAACCGCGACATCGCCCGCACCGGTGATGGCGCCCAGGCACCGGCCACGCTGGACCGGCGCGATGCGCTGCTGCTGGAGGCCGGCCGCCTGGTCGGCGGCCAGCTGGGCCTGCGTGACGACGGCACGGCCTTCATCGACGTGGACGGCCAGCCGCTGGTCAACGGCGGCACCGCTGCACGCCTGCTGGCCGCGCCGCCCGAGGGTGAGAACCCGGGCGCGCCGGCACTGTCGATCCGCTTCGGCGTGGACGGACGGGAGCCGCCGCCAGTGACGCTGGCGCTGCGTAGTTCGGCGCTGCAAGGCAGCATCGGCGGGCAGTTGACGCTGGCTGCCGAGCCGTCGCTGCTGCTGGCCCCCGGCGGCGTGGCCGACGACCGCACCAGCGCCTTCACGGCGCTGTTTTCCGCCGCCGACGGCCAGGCTGCAGGCAGCAGCCCGGTGGCCGCCGCGCTGGCGGCCCTGGCCCGGCTGACCGACGGCAACCCGCGCACCGCAGCCGAGACCAGTGCCGCCACGGCCAGCCTGGATGTGCAGCTGCAAGGCCTGGCCAGGCTGTCGAACGACACCGGCAGCGGCGGCGCCCGGGCCCTGCAGACGCAGATGCTGGACGCCTGGCGCGCCTTCCAGGGCAATGTGGGCGCGGTGGTGGCCAGCCATGAATCGGCCCGGGCGTCCTCGGCGGCGGTGGAATCGCGGCTGGAGGCCGACTTCCAGTCGCGCTCGGGGGTCAACCTCGATGAGGAGGCGGCCAACCTGCTGCGCTACCAGCAGACCTATGCCGCCGCCAGCCGCCTGATCCAGACAAATG
>JARXAJ010000200.1 GCA_029865965.1 Aquabacterium sp. | reverse complement strand
GGGCGGTGCTGCCAGAGGCGGCCGCCGGCTCGGTGCGGCGGCAGGCGCCGGCTCAGTGCGGCGGCAGGCGCCCGCCTGCCTGGTCGGCCGGTGCTGCGGCTGCAGCAGCAGCGGGCCGGTCGATCAGGCGGCGCAGTGCCTGGGCGGCGGTCTCCACCTGCTCGGCCAGGCGCTGGGCCTCCAGCGCCGACAGGCCTGCAGCGCGGCCCGGCTGGCCACGGCGGGCCATGGCCAGCGCCTGGTTCAGCGCAAGCAGATGCGGCTGCACCGCAGTGACATCCAGCGGCTGTGCGCCAGGTGCGGGGTGCGGCGGCCTGCGCTGCTGCTGCAGGCGCAGCAGGGCCCAGGCCGCAGACAGCGCCAGCGCCACGACCAAGGCCTGGGCCCACACCACCAGGGCGGTGTGTTCGGCGGCGGCGCGCGCCTGGCTGGCCAGCTGGCTGGCGGCACGCCCGATCTCGGCTGCCCAGGCCTGGATGTCGGCGCGCACGCGCTCGAAGGCCAGCCGCGCCTCGCCGACCAGCAACGCACGCGCGGCCGGGAGCAGCCGGGTCTGTCGCCGCGCGGCGCGACGCTGCCAGCAGCCTGTCCTGCGCGTCCCAGAAGCTGGCCAGCCCGGCCAGCACGGCGGCATGGTGCTGGCGGTCGGCATCGTCGACCAGGCGCTGGTCGACCATCGCGATGCGCCCCTCCAGCTGCTGGCGGCTGGCCTGCAGCCGGGTTTCCAGCGCCCGGCGCTCGGCCGCGCTGCGCAGGGTGATGTGCAGCGCCGCCATGCCGCGCTGCTCATCCACCCGGCTGGCCAGCGCATGCACCCATTGCAGTGCCGGCACCACCACCACCTGTGTGTGCACGGCCTGGGATTCGACAGCGCGGCTCTGCGACACCGACACCCCGGCCAGCAGGCCCAGGGCCAACAGCAGCAGCACCAACAACTGACACAGGCGCGTGGCGGGCGGGGTGGAAAAAGTCAGGGGCATGGGCAAGGCGTCTGCCAGGATGATGGCCGGCGGCACCGGGCACCTATCGCTGGAAGAACGCTCGCGGGCCGAGGCTGATCGGGCTCAAGCCCGGGGCCGGCGCGGGCGGCGGCCGGGGCGGCCTGATCGACCTGATCGACCGTTCGGCAGCGCGGCCTGGGTGCCAGGCGCATCGCCCTGCATGGCGGCTTCAGCATCGGCCACGATGCGGGCCAGCCGGTCGGCCAGCTTCTCGGTGCTGAGCTGCTCGCGGAAGCGTTCGACCATCAGCGCCAGGGCGAAGGGGCTGGGCGCGCGCAGCACCACCGGCGCCAGGCGCCAGGCACGCAGCCGGGCCAGGCTGTCGGCCAGCTGGCGCAGGCTGAGCTCTTGTGCCAGCACCTCGGCATCGGCCTGGTGCAGCAGGCGGTTGCCGGGGTCGTACTGGCGGAACACGTCATAGAACAGGCCCGAGCTGGCCTGCAGCTGGCGCGTGCTCTTGGGCGCGCCGGGGTAGCCGGTGAACACCAGGCCGGCCACGCGGGCGATCTCGCGGAAGCGCCGGCGCGCCAGCTCGCTGCTGTTGAGGCTGGCCAGCACATCGGCCAGCAGGTCGGGGCCGGCGTCGAACACGGTCTGGTCAAGCACGGTGGCCAGGTCCAGGTCCTCGGCAGCCAGCAGCTCGAAGCCGTAGTCGTTGACGCTGATGCTGAAGGTGTTGGGCCGGTGCTGCGCCAGCCGCCAGCCCAGCAGGCTGGCCAGGCCCAGGTGCACATGGCGGCCGGCAAAAGGGTAGACGAACAGGTGCCAGCCCTCGCGGGAGCGGTACTGCTCGACCAGCAGCATGCCGGTGGCCGGCAGCTGTGACAGCTGGCGCTGGGCGTCGAGCATGGGCGCGGCGGCGCGCAGTTCGGGGTCGATCACAGCGCCGCTGGCCATGGCGGCACCGTCGGCCTGCTGCACGCCGCCCAGCACCGCCAGCGTGGCATCGGCCAGTTCGGTCGACAGCGGCATCTTGCTGCCGCCCCAGCTGGGCACCACGCCGCGCTTGCCGCTGGCCTTGCGCACATAGGCGGCCATGTCCTGGGTGCGCACGTACTCCAGCACCCGGCCGCCGAAGACGAAGCAGTCGCCTTTGTTCAGCCGGGCAATGAAGCTTTCTTCCACCTGGCCCAGGGTGCCGCCGGTCAGCCACTTCACCAGCATCGCCGACTCACCGACGATGGTGCCCACCTGCAGCCGGTGGCGCAGCGCAATGCCCTTGTCGGGCACGCGGTAGATGCCGTCGTCACCCGCCACCACGCGGTGGAACTCGGGGTAGGCGCCCAGCGACTGCCCGCCGCGCACGACGAAATCGAGCGCCCACTGGAAACTGTCACGCGGCAGATGGCGGTAGCTGTGGGCACGGCACACCTCGGCAAACAGCGCGTCGGCGGTGAAGCCACCGCCCAGGGCGATGCTGACCAGGTGCTGCACCAGCACGTCCAGCGGCGCCTCGGGGGCGTGGCGCGGCTCCACCTGGCCGGCGGCCACGGCGCGGCGCACGGCCACTGCCTCGATCAGTTCCAGCGTGTTGGTGGGCACCAGGGTGATGCGGCTGGGCCGGCCGGGCTGGTGGCCCGAGCGGCCGGCGCGCTGCAGCAGCCGCGCCACGCCCTTGGCCGAGCCGATCTGCAGCACCCGCGACACCGGCAGGAAGTCCACCCCCAGGTCGAGCGACGAGGTGGCGACCACCGCTTTCAGCGTGCCGGCCTTCAGCCCCGCTTCGACCCATTCACGCACGCCCTTGTCGAGCGAGCCATGGTGCAGCGCGATGGTGCCCGCCCAGTCGGGCCGGGCAGCCAGCAGCATCTGGTACCAGGCCTCGGCCTGGCTGCGCACATTGGTGAAGACCAGGGTGGAACCACCGCCGTCGGCCGTGGTGCTGGCGATGGTGGTGGCGATCTCGTCGACCACCGGCTGCAGCATCTGCGCGCCCAGGTGGCCGCCCCAGCTGAAGCGGCCCGGGTTGGGCGGCAGCAGCGTGTCGATGCGCAGGGTCTTGTCGATGCGCCCGCGCACCAGCACCGGCGGCGCATCGCCCGGCGGCTGGGGCCCTTGCAGCATGACCAGCGCATCGGCCAGGTTGCCCAGCGTGGCCGACAGCCCCCACACCAGCAGGCGCGGGTTCCACACCGCCAGCCGGGCCAGCAGCAGCTGCACCTGCACGCCGCGCTTGTTGCCGACCAGCTCATGCCATTCGTCGACCACCACGGTGTGCACCGCCGCCAGGCGCTCGGCGGCATCGGCCCGGGTCAGCAGCAGGGTCAGGGATTCGGGCGTGCTGACCAGCACCGTGGGCAGGCGGCGGTCTTGCCGTGCACGCTCGGCGCTGGGGGTGTCGCCGCTGCGCAGGCCCAGGGTCCAGGCCGGCGCCAGGTCGGCCAGTGGCGCGGCCAGGGCGCGCTGGCTGTCGGCAGCCAGGGCGCGCATCGGCGTGATCCACAGCACGCCCAGCGGTGGCGCGGGCTTGCCGGTGGCCGGCACACCCAGGGCCGCAGCGCGGGCCAGGGCACCCAGCGCCACCGCATAGGTCTTGCCTGCGCCGGTGGTGGCATGCAGCAAGCCGCCGCTGCCGGCGGCCATGGCGGCCCACACCTGGCGCTGGAAGTCGAACGGCTGCCAGCCGCGGCGGGCGAACCAGTCTTCGGCGGGCGGAAAGACGGCGGGCAGCATGCGGGCATTCTGGGGCTGGCAGCCGCTGGTTGCCCCAGCGCCCCGGCCAACCCCGGGCTGCTGCAGAAGAACCCGCGCAGCCCCGCCTACGACCCCAAGCCCAAGGCCGGCAGCAACTGCCCCGTCAATGCCAGTTGCCGCATGCGCGCGGCCAGCAGCCGCTGCGCCTGCTCAGCCCGGCGCTGGGCGATGGTGTAGCGGCTGTCGCGCAGGGCGATCAGCTGTTGCAGGCTGCGGCGGCCGGCGTCGAACTGCAGCTCACCGGCACGCAGCAGCTGGTCGTATTGCAGCAGCTGGCGGTCGAGCACTGCCACCGCACGCTCGGCGATCGCGATGCGGGCGTCCAGCGACTGCAGGTCGGCGCGCACGCCCTGGGCCACGCGGTCGGCCTCGGCCTCGGCCGCTTCGGCGCGGCGCATGCCTTCGTTGCGCCGGGAGATGGTTTCGCCCATCACCGGGAAGTCCCAGCGGGCGGTGACCTGCCAATTGCCGTTCTGCTGGGTGGTCAGCGGCGGACTGGTGCGGTCGCTGACGCGTTGGCGCACCTCCAGATCAATGCGCGGCGCCAGCAGCGACACCGGCGGGCGTACCCGTTCGCGGGCGGCCTGGGCGCGCAACTGCGCAGCAGCCACCAGGCCGGGCTGGCCGGTCTTCAGGCTGTCAGGCGGCACGGCGGCCAGCACCACCGGCAGCACCTGGCGCACCTCGGTGCCCACCAGGGCGGCCAGCTTGGCGCGGGCACTGGCCTGGTCGGCCAGCAGTTGCTCATGCGCGATGTCGGCATCCAGCAGCGATGCTTCGGCCTGGGTGGCATCGGCCGCGCTGGCCCTGCCGGCCTCGGTCTGCTGGCGCACCTGCTCGGTCAGCTTGCGCACGGCCACCAGCCGGTCGGCCGCAGGCACCAGCTGGGACTGGATGTACAGCAGTTCCACATAGGTTTCGGCGATGCGCTCGGCGCTGTCTTCGCGGGCGCGGCGCAGCTCCTGGTCGGCAGCGGCCACGTCGCGCTCGGTGCCGGCCAGCTCGGCACTGTCGTTGCCAGCGTTGAACAGGTTCCAGCGCAAGCCGACTTCGGCGCGGTCGGTGGTGCGGTTGATGTCGCCCCGCAGGATCTCAGTCTCGCGGCCCTGGCCACCGTTGACCTGCAGGTACAGCGCCGGACCCAGGCGCGACCGGGCCTGCAGCCGCCGTTCTTCAGCCACCTGGCGTGTGGCCTGCGCCCCACGCACCTGCGGCTCACGCGGGAGCACCCGCGCCAGCAGGTCGGCCAGACTCTCCGCCTGGCTGTCAGGCGGCGGCAGCACGGCGGCCGGCACGGCAGGTGGGGCAGGTGGCAGCCAGGGCAGGAAGGGCACCTGGTCGGCGCCCGCCTCGGCAGGCAGCGGCGCGGGCGCCTGGGCTGCCGCCGGCGGCAGCCAGACCATCAAAAGCAAGGCCAGCGAAGGGGCCAGGGCTGGCGGGGGGAAACGAACCATGGCGCGGAGCTTCTTCATAAGGCGGAAACCGGCGGCTGCAAGCGGGCGCCGGGATGGGCGGAGCAGGCGTTGCTCAGCGTTCCTGCAGGGCGCCTTGCAGGCTGCGCAGCACCGGCTTCAACAGGTATTGCGCGACGCTGCGCTCACCGGTGAGGATGCCGATGTCCACCGGCATGCCAGGGGTGATGGAGAGCGGCTTGCCATGCAGCTTGAGCTGGTCGCGCGGGGCACTGATCTGCACCTCGAAGTAGGGCTCGCCGGTCTTCTCGTCCATCACCGCATCGGCACCCAGGTTCTGCACCTTGCCTTCGAGCTTGCCGTAGGTGGCCGCGTCATAGGCCAGCACCCGCACATGGGCCAGGTGGCCGATGTGCACGAAGCCGATGTCGGCCGGCTTGATGCGGGCGTTGATCAGCAGCGTGGCCTCTTCGGGCACGATCTCCAGGATGGCCTTGCCCGGCGGGGCCACGCCACCGATGGTGGGCACCAGGATGCGGTTGACCACGCCGTCCACCGGCGACACCACCTCACGCCGCAGCACCCGGTCTTGCTGGCCGCTGAGGGTGCTGGCCAGGGCGGCTGCCCTGGTTTCAAACTCGCTGCGCTGCGCGCCCCATTGCGAGCGTGCGCGGGAGGTGGCCTCCAGCGCTGCCGCCTGGGCCTCGGCCAGCCCGGCCTGCAGGCGCGGCAGGCTCTGGCGCAGGCTGTCCAGATCGGTCTGCAGTTGCATCAGGCGCTGCTGTGCTGACAGGAAGTCAGCCCGCGCGCCGGCGCCTTCCTTGTACAACCGGTCCTCGATGGCGAAGCTTTCCTCGGCCACCCGCAGCGAGCCCTGCAGGTTCTGGATGCGCGCCTGGGCCTCGGCCAGTTCACTGCGGCGCACCTGCACGGCCTCTCGGGTGGCGGCGCCATTGGCCTGGAATTCCTGCAGCGCATCGCGCCAGAGCTGGCTTTCCTTGGCGATCAGCTCGGGCGCCTCGCGCTGCCATTCGGGGTCGAAACGGGGCACGGTGCCAGCCAGCAGCGCGTCCACCCGCGCCCGGGCGGCCAGCGCGGCCAGCTGGTTGTTGCGGCTTTCACCAACGCTGGCGGTGTATTGCGCGGTGTCCAGCCGGGCCAGCAGCTGGCCCTTCTTCACCGCCTGGCCAGGGGCCACCAGCAACTGCTGCACGATGCCGCCCTCCAGGCTTTGCACCTCCTGCACCCGGCTGGGCGGGATCACCGCGCCGCGTGCCTGCACCGCCACGTCGAGCTGGGCCACCATGGCCCAGACCACGCCGCACACCAGAAACAGCAGCACCACGCCGATCATCGCGGCCACGGTGCGGCGCGGGCCGCGGTCGGGGTCCATCTCACCGGCACCGGGGCCGCGCATGCCGACCATGTCACCTGTCAAGTCAGTCACTTTGCGGTCTCCGTGCAATGCGGTTGCGTGCGGTCGCCAGCGTGTGTGGGGGCGCGGCTCACAGCGTGCCCTTCAGGCGGTCGGCCACGAAGCTGGCCGGGTTGCCCCCGCCTGGGCGCTGCTGGGCAGCGGCCGCACGCTGCGGGGTGTCGTTGGCTGCGGGATTGGCCGGCTCGGCGCCCGCCGCCGGCTTGGCCGCCACGCCGCCCTGCTGCTGGGCCAGCGCCCGCAGCACTTCATCACGCCGGCCGTCGGCCACCACGCGGCCGCGGTCCATCACCACCAGCCGGTCGACCAGGGCCAGCATGGCCATGCGGTGGGTGATCAGCACGATGGTGGTGTCGCCCAGCGCGCGCAGGCGGGCGATCAGCTTCTGTTCATTGCCGGGGTCGATCATGCTGCTGGGCTCGTCCATCAGCAGCAGGCGCGGCTTGGTCAACAGCGCACGGGCGATGGCCACGATCTGGCGCTGGCCGCCCGACAGCCTGTCACCCCGCTCGCCCACCTGGGTGCCCACGCCACCGGGCAGCTGGGCCACGATCTCGTCGAGCCCCGACACCCGCATCGCGTCCAGCAGGGCGGCGTCGTCGGCCTGCACCCGGCCGAGTTCGATGTTCTCGCGCAGCGTGCCGTGGAACAGCGTCACATCCTGCGGCACATAGCCAATCTGGCGGCGCAGGCTCAGCGGCTCCAGCTGGGTATTGACAATGTCGTCGACCAGCACGCTTCCAGTGCTGGGCGCGTACTGGTTCAGGATCAGCCGCAGCAGCGTGCTCTTGCCCGAGCCCAACTTGCCGATGATGCCCACCCGCTCTCCGGGGCGGATGCGCAGGTTCAGCCCTTCGACCACCGGCGGCTGGTTGGGGTAAGCGAAGTTGACGTCGCGGAACTCCAGGCGGCCGGTCATCGGCGGGGCTTGCAGGCTGGCCGCTGCTTCGTCGGTGGGGGCTTTCATGATCTTGTCGAGCGCCTCGTAGCTGAGCTTGGTCTGCTCCCAGCGCACCACCAGGCCGGCGATCTGACTCACCGGCGCCAGCGCCCGCCCGGTGAGCAGGCTGACGGCGATGATCTGGCCCAGCGTCATCGCATGCTCGTTCATCATGATGGCGCCCACCGCCACCACCGCCACGTTGGCAATCGCCAGCACCATGGTGTTGAGGTAGGTGACGCGGGAGCTGATCTCGCGCGTTTCCAGGCTGTTCTGGGAGATGGCCTGGGTCAGGCTTTCCCACTTGCGGCGGCTCCAGGCCTCGGCGCCCAGGCTCTTGATGTTGTCCAGCCCGTTCATCGTCTCGAACAGGTGGGCGGTGCGCTGGCTGGTTTCCTGCATCGACGCATTGACCTTGCGCGCCAGCGGCCGGCGCGCGGCCAGGGCGATGCCCAGCAGGATGGGAATGGCCAGCATCGGCACCACCGCCAGCCAGCCGCCCACCAGGGCGATGACCGCCAGGTACAGCAGCATGAAGGGCAGATCACCCAGCACGGTGAGGGTGCTGGTGGCGAAGAACTCACGCACCGCTTCGAAATCGCGCACGGTGTTGGCCAACACGCCGCCCGTGGCCGGGCGTGACGCCGCGCGCATGCGCAGGCACTGGGCAAACACCTGGGCCGACAGCGCCACGTCGATGCGGCGGGCCGCTGCCTCCAGCAGGTTGCCGCGCAACAGCCGCATGATCAGCTCGAAGCCGATCACCAGCACCGCCGCCATGGTCAGCACACCCAGGCTGTTCATCGCGTTGTTGGGGATCACCCGGTCGTAGACCGCCATGCTGTAGAACGGCACCAGGGTGCCGAACAGGTTCAACGCCACGGTGCCCAGCAACGCCCAGGCAAACATCCAGCGGTTGCGATTGAAGGTGTCCCAGAACCAGCGCTTGGCCTGCGGCAGGGTGTAGAGCAGGCTGCGGGTGTCGAAGTGCATGGCCGGGCGCACGGCCACCCACACCGCGCGCGGCACTTCTTGCGCCAGTGCTTCGGCAGTGAGCCAGCTGCTGCCGTCGATGCCGGGCAGGTGGCATTCGAAGCGGCCGTCCTTCATGGTGATGGCCACCACGCAATTGCCGCCTTCGCCCATCAGCAGCGCCGGCAACTCGGTGGGGCGGCGCGGCCGGCCCACCGGCAGCCGGCTGCCCACCAGCCCGGCGTGGCGCAGCAGTTCGCCCATGGCGTCGGCCGACAGCACCGGGCCATGCTCCAGATCATGCGAGGCCAGGCTGTCGCGCAGACGCTCCACCTGCACCGGCGTGCCCAGGAAGCGGGCGAGGAACACCACGCTCTCGTGCAGTGGCACGGGCCCGACGACGGTGGTGGACTGGGCGAAACGGTCGTTCATGGGCTGCTTTCAGGCGATCACTGCGCACCAACGATTAAAAAACCGATGGTGCCGACCCGAGGGGCGGAACACCAGGCCGATACCGGCCCAGTTGTGAGACGCCGCGCCCGGGGTGGGCACCCGGGGCGCGACGTCGCAAACGGCATCGCCACGGCACCCTGGCGGGCGGCGTGGCGATGCTGGAAGGGCCCGAAGGCCCATCCGGTGTGCCCGTCATGGGGCTGCCGATCAGGCGGCCTGCATGTGGGCCGACTCCCGGCTCAATGCTGCCAGGCGGCGCAGGGCTTCCGAGGCTTCACCCGCCGAGGCAGCAGCGTCACCACTGTCGGCCGCGCCACCCAGGGACTGCGGCGAGGCACCGAGCAAGTTGTCCAGCGCGTTGTCGTGGCCCAGCAGGTCGGCCATGGTCGGCAGGGTCACGCCGGCCGCCGCAGCATCTTCAGCGCTGACGTTGAAGTACACGTCGGTCATGCCCAACGTGGCGCCCGACACCGTGGTGACGGTGCTGGCTTCGCCGTGCACGTTGCCCTGTGCGTCCAGGAACTGCAAGTCGGTGTGGGCCACGGTCAGGCTGGCGATGCCGGCTTGCGCCAGCGTCATCAGCTCGTTGGCGCTGCTCTGGTGGTCGCCGTTCAGGTCTTGCCACACCAGCAGCTTGCCAAACTCGGCATCGCGTTGGTCGACCACACCGTCGCCGTTGCTGTCGAACGCGGCCAGAGCAGCGAAACCCGCACCCTTGGCCGTGCCGCCGAACAGCTCGTTGACGCTGTCGATGCCGCCGTTGCCGTTCTTGTCCACGGCCAGGAAGCCGTCGCTGCTGGAGATCCAGCCCGACTTGATGGCCGTGCCGGTACCCAGCAGG
>JARXAJ010000139.1 GCA_029865965.1 Aquabacterium sp. | reverse complement strand
GCCACGCCCTTGATCTGGGCGAACAGCGCATCGCCCGGCTGCAGCGCCAGTGCATCCGCGCTGCGCCGGGTGATGCGCGCCAGCAGCCACGCCGGGGCGGGCGCGTCCGGTCGGCCGTGGTCTTGGGCGGTGCCGATGCGCAGGCGCAGCAGGGCCGTGCTGTGGTCGGCCTGCAGGCTGTCCAGCACCACAGGCAACACATTGAGCACGCTGCTTTCCTGCGGCGGCTGGCGGGCCACGCTGACATCACGCGCCAGCACCCGGGCGCGCACGGCCTCGCCCGGTGCGGTGGCGGT
This sequence comes from Aquabacterium sp., assembly GCA_029865965.1. GTDB lineage: Bacteria > Pseudomonadota > Gammaproteobacteria > Burkholderiales > Burkholderiaceae_C > Pseudaquabacterium. The sequence continues at coordinate 5,124 of JARXAJ010000139.1, read as the reverse complement.
CTGGCCCACCCACAGGGCGCCACCGTCGAAGGCCACGCGGGTCAGGCCATAGGCGGTGTCGTGCTGGTCCACCTGGGCGGCGATGACCACGCCGGCTTCGTCCTGCCGTGCCAGCGGCAGGTCGGGGCGGGCCAGCAGTTCGGCCAGTGGCCCGGCGGCGCGCACCTGGCCAGCATCCAGCAGCACCAGGTGGTCGGCCAGGCGGGCCACCTCGTCCATCGCGTGGGTCACGTAGACGATGGGCAGGGCCAGTGCGCGGTGCAGGCGTTCCAGGTAGGGCAGGATCTCGGCCTTGCGGGCGGCGTCCAGCGCGGCCAGCGGCTCGTCCATCAGCAGCAGCTGCGGGGCGGTGGCCAGGGCGCGGGCAATCGCCACACGTTGGCGTTCACCGCCCGACAGCGTGGCCGGCCGGCGGTCCATCAGCGCGCCGATGCCCAGCAGCGCCACCACGCTGTCCAGTGCAAAGCCGCGGGCTGCGGCGCCGGCGCGCCGGCGGCCGTAGTCCAGGTTGGCCTGCACGCTGAGGTGGGGAAACAGCGCCGCCTCCTGGATCACATAGCCCAGCGGCCGCTGGTGCGGCGGCACGAAGCAATGCCGGGCATCGTCCTGCCACACCGCATCGCCCAGCGCCACCCGGCCGGCGGCGCGCTCCAGCCCGGCCAGGGCGCGCAGCAGCGTGGTCTTGCCGCAGCCTGACGGCCCGAACAGCGCGGTGACGCCCTGGCCGGGCAGTTGCAGATCGACGTCGAGCGTGAAGCTGCCGCGGGCCAGGTGCAGGCGGGCCTGGATCATCGGGCGGGGCCGGCGCGGTGGTCGGGGCTGTCATCGCGCGGCGGGCGGTTGGCCAGGGACAGCGTGACCAGCACCACCAGCGCAAACACCACCATGCCGCCGGCCAGGCGGTGGGCGGCGGCGAATTCGGCGGCCTCCACATGCTCGAACAGCGCCACCGACATCACCCGGGTCTGCCCCGGGATGTTGCCGCCGATCATCAGCACCACGCCGAACTCGCCCACGGTGTGGGCAAAGCCCAGCACGCTGGCGGTGACGAAGCCCGGCCGCGCCAGCGGCACGGCCACGGTGAAGAAGCGGTCGAGCGGGCCGGCGCGCAGCGTGGCAGCGGCCTCCAGCGTGCGCTCGGGGATGGCCTCGAAGGCCTGCTGCAGCGGCTGCACCACGAAGGGCATGGACGCGATCACCGACGCCACCACCAGGCCGCCGAAGGTGAAGGGCAGGCGGCCCAGGCTCAGCCATTCGGTGAACTGGCCCACCGGCCCTTGCGGGCCCATCAGCAGCAGCAGGTAGAAGCCGATCACCGACGGCGGCAGCACCAGCGGCATGGTCACCAGCGCGGCCAGCACCGGTTTGGCCGGTGAGCGGGTGCGCGCCAGCCACCATGCCAGGGGCGTGCCGATCAGCAGCAGCAGCACGGTGGTCAGCCCCGCCAGTCGGGCGGTGAGCGTCACCACGGTCCAGGTGGCTGCGTCCATGCCGCGCCTAGCCGCCGTAGCCGTAGGACTGGATCACTGCCTTGGCCGCCGGGCTCTTCAGATAGGCCAGCAGTGCAGCGGCGGCGGCGTTCTTGTCGCCCGGCTTCAACAGCACCGCGTCCTGGCGGATCTGGGTGTGCAGGTTGCCCGGCACGCGCCAGAACGAGCCGGGCGCCGGCTTGCCGGGCACGGCCACCTGCGACAAAGCCACGAAGCCCAGGTCGGCATTGCCGGTGAACACGAACTGGTAGGCCTGGGCGATGCTTTCGGCCGTCACCAGCCTGGGCCTGACGGCATCGGTCAGGCCGCGTGCGGCGATCACCTGCAGCGCCGCCGCGCCGTACGGGGCCAGCTTGGGGTTGGCGATCGCCAGCTTGTTGAACCTGCCACCGGCCAGCACAGCGCCCTGGTCGTCGACCAGGCCGGGCTGCGCGCTCCACAGCACCAGCACGCCCAAGGCATAGGTGAAGTTGCTGCCGGCCACGGCATGGCCTTCGGCGATCAGCTTCTTCGGTGTTTCATCATCGGCGGCCAGCAGCACGTCGAACGGCGCGCCGCGCAGGATCTGGCTGTAGAACTTGCCGGTGGCGCCGGTCGATGTCTTGAGCGTGTGGCCGGTGGCGGCGGTGAAGCTTTCGGCGATCCGGGCCAGCGGGCCGGCGAAGTTGGTGGCCACCGCCACCCGCACTTCACCGGCCCGGGCGGCGGGGCCCAGCAGCCCTGCGGCTGCAGCCAGCGCCGCAGCCAGGTTGGCCAGTCGTGTCGGGCGCATGGTCGGCTCTGTTGCGGTGGTTCGGTGTCAATCCAGCATGGCCAGGATCACGCTGGACGCCTTGAAGGCAGCGCAGGCGCGCACCCCTTCGGCCAGGCCCAGGTTGCCCACCGATTCCCGGGTGACGACGGCGGTGGCGCTGCGGCCGGCGCCCAGGGCCAGCGTCACCTCGGCATTGACCGGCCCGCTGACGATGCGGCTGACGGTGCCCCACAGCCTGTTGCGGGCGCTGATGCGCAACGCTTCATCGGTCAGCAACAGCATCGATGACGACTTGACCAGCAGCATCACCTGGCTGCCGATGGCCAGTCCCAGGGTCTCGGCCGATGTGCGGGTGATGCTGGCGGCCAGCTGCAGCTGTTCGTCCAGCTGCACCAGCACTTCCACGTCCACCGGGCCGCCCTGCAGGCCGCAGACCGTGCCGGCAAACTGGTTGCGCGCGCTGGTGCGCACCGACAGCCGGCGCAGCAGGCGCTGGAAGCTGGGCATGTCGCCCACCGGCGCGTCGGCCAGGCGGCCGGCCAGGCGGTCCAGTGCCTGCTGGTGGTCGGCCTCGACGGCGCGGTACATGGCCACCAGGCGCCGGCCATGCTCGGTCAGCAGGGTGCCGCCACCGGCGCGGCCACCGGTGGTGCGCTGCACCAGCGGCTGGTCGGCCAGGTTGTTCATCGCGTCCACCGCGTCCCAGGCGGCCTTGTATGACAACGGCACATGCTTGGCCGCCTGCGAGATCGACCCATGCTCGGCGATGGCTTCGAGCAGCCGCACACGCGTGTCGCCCAGAAAAGCGCCCAGGTCGGTGCTGAGCTCCAGGCGGCCGGTCAGGCGGGTTGGCGGCGTGGCGGCGCTGTCGCGTCGGCGGGGGGTGGCCATGTCGGGTGGACGGGTGCGGGGCACAAGCGTTGTATTGTCAACGATACAACGCTTGGATCTGCCGCCAGCACAAGGCCATGGCGCCAAAGAAAAAGGGGGGGCAATGTGCCACCCCCTTGTCATGTCAGCAGGCGCCTGCCCCCCAGGGCCTGAAGGGCGCCGCCCACCAGGCCCTTGTTGCCTCAGGCCATCTCGTCCGGCTTCTTCGCGCCGAACGGATAGGCACCCGCGCCATGACCGCCACTGCCGCCGCCCTTGTTCCTGGGCGGGATCTTCAGCGACAGCACCATGGTCACTGCCAGCGTCACGGCGGTGAAGGCCAGCGAGAACGCCACCGGGATCTTGTAGATGTCGATCAGCAGCATCTTGGTGCCGATGAAGACCAGCACGATGGCCAGGCCGTAGCTCAACAGGTGGAAGCGCTCATGCATGTTGGCCAGCAGGAAGTACATGGCGCGCAGGCCCAGGATCGCGAACACGTTGGACGTGAGCACGATGAACGGGTCGGTGGTGATGGCGAAGATGGCCGGGATGGAATCGACAGCGAACACCAGATCGACGATGCCGATCAGCAGGATCACCACGAACAGCGGCGTGGCCATCTTGACGCCGTTGACCATGGTGAAGAACTTCTCGCCGTCATAGGTGGGCGAGATCTTGAAGCGGCTGCGCACCCACTTCAGTGCCGGGTTGTTGTCCAGATCAGGCTCCTGGCCGGCGGCCCACCACATCTTGATGCCGGTGAACAGCAGGAAGGCGCCGAACAGGTACAGGATCCAGTGAAACTGCGAGATCAGCCAGGCACCCACCAGGATCATCACCGCCCGCAGCACCAGTGCCCCCAGGATGCCGATCATCAGCACCCGCTTCTGGAATTCGGCTGGCACGGCGAAGTAGGTGAACAACATCAGGAACACGAAGATGTTGTCGACCGCCAGGGCCTTCTCGATCAGGTAGCCGGTGATGAATTCCAGCGCCTTGGCGTTGGCCACCGTGCGTGCAGCCTCGTCGGTGCCGATACCACCCAGGTACCACCACAACATGCCCATGAAGACGAACGACACGCCAACCCAGACCAGCGACCAGATCGCGGCCTCGCGGGTGCTGACGCGGTGCGCGCCCTGCTTGCTCATCGCGAAGAAATCGACCAGCAATGCGACGAGCACGAATGCCGCGAACGCCGACCACATGAGTGGGGAACCAATGGATTGCATGACAGCCTGTTGAAGTGAGTTGCAACGCGGCACCTCGCGGTTCACCATGTGGCGAACGGCGCTGTGCCGTCAGGGGCCCAAGGCTGGTCTTGCCGTGCCGACGGTGGCGATGTCAGTGACTGCCACCGTGGCCTGCAGCGCCGGGACCGTGTGCGAAACACCACGACCGTATTGACGACGCTGCACCGGATGCATGTCGAACCCGACAGACCTGCACCGCTGGCTACTCCCCAGAAGAGTTACAGAAAGTTTAGCAGCGGCTGTGCTGGGGCTGTGACCAAGGCGCGGCAGATGTCGCGTTCTTGCCGCAAAGTGCACAAACCGGCTGCGTGCCGGCCGGTGGCGCACGCTGCGGCTCAGGCGCCGCCAGCCGGCTCTGCAGCAAGGCGCGCCTGCGCCATCTCACGCAGGCGGTTGCGCTGGATCTTGGTGCCGTTGGCGCTGTGCACCACCGGAAACGCATCCACCCACCACAGCCGTGCGGGCACCTTGTAGGCGGCCAGCCGGCTGCGCACGGCGTCGATCAAGGCCTGGCTGTCGGGGGCTGCATCCGGCTGGGCGATGGCGAAGGCGACGGCCCGCGCCTTGCCGTCGATGTCGATGGCCACCACCTGCACGGCCGCCACGCCGGGCTGGGCCTGGATCAACTCTTCGATCTCGGCCGGCGCGGTGAGGTAGCCGCCCAGGCGGATGGCGTCTCCCGCACGGGTCAGGTAGACAAAGCTGCCGTCGGCACGCAGGTGGCCGATGTCGCCGCTGCTGAACCAGCCGTCGG
>JARXAJ010000273.1 GCA_029865965.1 Aquabacterium sp. | reverse complement strand
TCCTTGATGTCGCAGGTCTTGCAGTGCACGCAGTTCTGCGCGTTGATCTGCAGGCGGTCGCTGCCGTCGTCGTTCTTGACGTATTCATACACGCCGGCCGGGCAATAGCGGCTCTCGGGCCCGGCGTACAGGGCCAGGTTGATGCCCACCGGCACGCTGGCGTCCTTCAACGTCAGGTGCGCCGGCTGGTTCTCTTCATGGTTGGTGTTGCTGACGAACACCGAGCTCAGCCGGTCGAACGTGAGCTGGCCGTCGGGCTTGGGGTAGACGATGGGGCGGCAGTCGGCAGCCGGCTTCAGCTTGGCATGGTCGGGCACGCTGTTGCGGATGGTCCAGGGCGGCACCCAGTTCAGCTTGGGCATCAGCCACTGCTCGATGCCGGTCATCAGCGTGCCCACCAGGTGGCCCTTCTTGAACCAGGGCTTGAAGTTGCGGGTCTGCTGCAGCTCGGCATGCAGCCAACTCTTTTCGAAGGCGGCGGGGTAGGCGCTCAGCTCGTCGTGGCTGCGGCCGGCGGCCAGGGCGTCGGCCACGGCCTCGGCCGCCAGCATGCCGGTCTTGATGGCGGCATGGCTGCCCTTGATGCGCGCGGCGTTGAGCATGCCGGCGTCGCAGCCGATCAGTGCGCCGCCCGGGAACACCAGCTTGGGCAGGCTTTGCAGGCCGCCGTTGTTGATGGCGCGTGCGCCATAGCTGATGCGCTTGCCGCCTTCGATGTGGGCGCGGATGGCGTGGTGGGTCTTCCAGCGCTGCATTTCCTCGAACGGGCTCATCCAGGGGTTCTGGTAGTCCAGCCCCAGCACATAGCCCAGCATCACCTTGTTGCCTTCCAGGTGGTAGAGGAAGCCGCCGCCGAAGCTGCCGTCTTCCACGGGCCAGCCGCTGGTGTGCACCACCAGGCCGGGCTGGGCGCGGTCGGCGGGCACTTCCCACAGCTCCTTGATGCCGATGGCAAAGCTGGGCGGGTCACGGCCGTCGTCCAGCTTGTACTTGGCGATCAGCTGCTTGCCCAGGTGGCCGCGCGCGCCTTCGGCAAAGATGGTGTATTTGCCCAGCAGCTCCATGCCGAGCTGGAAGTTGTCGGTGGGCTCGCCGTCCTTGCCCAGGCCCAGGTTGCCGGTGGCCACGCCACGCACCCGGCCCTGGTCGTCGTACAGCACCTCGGCGCCGGTGAAGCCGGGGAACACTTCCACGCCCAGCGCTTCGGCCTGCTCGCCCAGCCACTTGGTCACCGCGCCCAGGCTGATGACGTAGTTGCCCTCGTTGTGGAAGCAGGTGGGCATCAGCCAGTCGGGGATCGCGGCGGTGCCGTCGGCGGTCAGTTGCAGCAGCTGGTCGCCCGTGACCGGCTGGTTGAGCGGGGCGCCCAGGTCGCGCCAGTTGGGGATCAACTCGTTGATGGCGATCGGGTCCATCACCGCGCCCGACAGGATGTGCGCGCCGGGCTCGCTGCCCTTTTCGAGCACCACCACCGAGACCTCGCGGCCCTGGGTGGCCGCCACCTGCTTCAGGCGGATGGCGGTGGCCATGCCGCCGGGCCCGCCGCCGACGATCACCACGTCGTATTCCATGGCCTCGCGCGGGCCGAACTGGGCCAAGATCTCCTGCGGTGTCATCCCGATGTTCCTGTTGGGTGGGTCTGGCCAGCAGTCCTGCCGGCGGCCTGCAACTACAGCCACTGATTGTAACCGGCGACTCCGAAAAATAGCACGGTCGTGCTATTTGCCGGGCCCACGGTTGCAGGGCCTTTCGGTGCACGTCGGCGGCCTCTGTGCAAGCGGCTTGCAGGCCGTTTGCCGCCCAGCTCCGGCGGTGGCCGGGGCGGGTTTGCAGTAGGCTCGGGCTGCGGCCATGTCTGCCTGTTGTGCCGCCCGCCACTGCCACTGTCCGAGACGATGCCGAGTTCCTCTCCCGTTCGCCCCGGCGATGCGCCGATCTCTGCCGCCCAGGCTGCCGTGCAGCGGGTGCAGCTGGCCCTGTGGGCCAGTGGCGAAAGTGTCTGGGAATGGGTGGCCGCCACCGACATGGTCAAGGTGGACGTGGCTGCCGGCAGCCAGTTGCCGTTTGCCGGTGCCGGTCAGGGCATGTCGCTGGAGCAGTTCTTCGGCCGTGCGCATGCCGATGATCTGGCGGCGGTGCGCCTGGCCTGGCAGCTGCATCTGCGTGGCGCCCATCCCGACATCGATGTCAGCTTCCGCATCCATGACGACGACGGCCGCCCGCGCTGGCTGCGGGTGCGTGGCCGGGCGTTGCTGCGCACTGCCGAGGGCATGGCCCAGGATGTGCTGGGCACGCTGAAGGATGTGACCGCCCAGCGCGAGGCCGAGGAATCCCTGCGCCTGATGGCCCACGCCTTCAGCAGCACCCGCGACGCCATGGCGGTGATCGACCCGCAGTGGCAGGTGCTGGAAATCAATGAGGCCCTGGTGCGCCTGGCCGGCGAGGACAGCGGCATCATGCCCGGGCTGGACCTGCGCCACTGGCTGGTGCTGGACGACCAGGTGCTGCCCCGGGTGCTGGCCGACGGCATCTGGCGCGGTGAGCTGGGCATGCGGGTGGACGAGGCCGGCGCCACCGTGCCGGTGGAGGTGTCGATCACCGCCGTGCTGGCCAGTGATGGCCGGCGCCACTGCTTTCTGGTGGCCCTGCACGACCTGCGCGCCCAGCGCCAGACCGAGGCCCGCCTGCAGCGCATGGCCATGGTCGACGAGCTCACCGGCCTGCCCAACCGGCTGGCGGCGCAGTTCCGCATCGACGAAGCGCTGGCGCGTGCCCAGCCGCAGTTCGGCATCCTGTTCATCGACCTCGACGGCTTCAAGGAGATCAACGACTCCTACGGCCATGACCATGGCGACCACCTGCTGGCCCTGGTGGGCCAGCGGCTGCGCGCATCGTTGCCAGAGGACGCGTTCCTGGCGCGTTGGGGCAGCGACCAGTTCCTGGTGGTGCTGGCCCCTGGCAGTGGCGACACCGAGGTGCGGGCGTCGGCCCAGGTGGTGCTGGCCGCACTGGCCGGCTCCTTCGCGCTGGGCCTGCATGAGGTGCGCATCACGCCCACCATCGGCGCGGTGCTCGCGCCCCAGGACGGCAGCGACTTCAGCCTGCTGCTGCGCAAGGCCGACTCGGCCATGTACGCCGGCAAGGAGCGCGGCCGCAACTGCCTGATGTTCTTCGACTCCAGCCTGGACAGCGATGCCCAGCGCCGTGTGCGCATGACCAGCCTGCTGCGCATCGACACCGACCGCAACGGCTTTCGCTTCGTCGCCCAGCCCAAGGTCGATGCCTGCGGCAAGCCGGTGGGTGCCGAGCTGCTGATGCGCTGGACGACCGAGGCCTTCGGCAGCGTCAGCCCGGTGGAATTCATCCCGCTGGCCGAGAAGGTGGGCCTGATCCAGCTGATGGGCCGCCATGCCGCCCATGCCGCGGCCCAGCTGGCAGCGGCCTGTGCCGAGCAGGGCCATGCCCTGCCGGTGGCGGTGAACCTGTCGCCCAAGCAGTTGCAGCAGCCCGGGCTGGACGACCTGCTGCTGCATGCCTGCCGCCGCCACAACGTCAGCCCGGCGATGCTGGAGCTGGAGCTGACCGAGTCGGCCCTGGTGCACAACATGGACATCGTCACGCCGATGCTGCACCGCCTGCGCAGCCATGGCTTCAGCCTGGCGCTGGACGACTTCGGTACCGGCTATTCATCGCTGAGCTACCTGCGCCACCTGCCGTTCGACAAGGTGAAGATCGACCGCAGCTTCGTGATGGACATCGACCGCGACCCGACCGCCACACGCCTGCTGGAATCCATCGTGCAACTGTGCAAGGTGCTGGGCATGTGCACCGTGGCCGAGGGTGTGGAAACCCCCGCCCAGCTGGCCGCGCTGACGGCCATGGGCGTCGATGAATTCCAGGGCTACCACTTCGCCCGGCCGATGCCGGTGGAAGACTGGCTGGCCCTGCTGCGCCGCAGTGGCCACACCCTGCCGCTGCTGCCTTTGCAGGGTGCCGTGCTATCGTGATCTGCGCTGTTCTTGCACTGCCGCGCGGGCATTGACGCTGCGGCCTGACCACCCTTCCTTCACCGCTGTCCGGCAGCTGCCGACGGGGCTTCCACCATGAGCTACAACATCGATCTTTCCGGCCGTGTGGCCTTTGTCACCGGTGCATCCAGCGGCCTGGGCGCGCACTTCGCCCGCACCCTCAGCCAGTCGGGCGCGGCCGTGGTGCTGGCCGCCCGCCGGGTGGAGCGGCTGAAGACCCTGCGCGCTGAGATCGAGTCGCAAGGCGGCGACGCCCATGTGGTGGAACTGGACGTGACCGACCCCGACAGCATCAAGTCGGCGGTGGCCCATGCCGAGACCGAGATGGGCACCATCGACATCCTGGTCAACAACAGCGGCGTCAGCACCACCCAGAAGCTGGTGGACGTGACACCCGACGACTACGACTATGTGATGGGCACCAACACCCGCGGCGCGTTTTTCGTGGCGCAAGAGGTGGCCAGGCGCATGATCGACCGCAGCCGTGGCGCGGCGCCCGGCACCTTCACCGGTGGGCGCATCGTCAACGTGGCGTCGATGGCCGGCATGAAGGTGCTCAGCCAGATCGGCGTGTACTGCATGAGCAAGGCGGCGGTGATCCACATGACCCGCGCGATGGCGCTGGAATGGGGCAAGTTCGGCATCAATGTCAATGCGCTGTGCCCGGGCTACATCGACACCGAGATCAACCACCACCACTGGCAGACCGAGGCCGGCCAGAGGCTGATGAACATGACACCGCGCAAGCGGGTGGGCAAGCCCGCCGACCTGGATGCCGCGCTGATGATGCTGTGCGCCAACGAGAGCCATTTCATCAACGGCGCGATCCTGTCCGCCGACGACGGCTTCGGGGTCTGAGGAACCGACATGGCGCGTGCATTGACACCCCTGGAAGCCCGCGTGCTGGGCGTGCTGGTCGAGAAGCAGGCCACGGTGCCTGACACCTATCCCTTGTCATTGAACTCCTTGGTGGCCGGCTGCAACCAGAAGACGGCCCGCGACCCGGTGCTCAATGCCAGTGAATCCGATGTGCTGGTCGCCATCGACGGCTTGAAAGGCCAGAGCCTGGTCTTCGAGACCAGCGGCGGGCGGGTCAGCAAGTACGAGCACAACGCAGCGCGCGGGCTCAACGTGCCCGGCCCGGCTGCGGCATTGCTGGCCGTGCTGATGCTGCGCGGCCCGCAGACGGTGGCCGAGCTGCGTGCCAATGCCGAACGCCTGCAGCGCTTTGCCGACATCGCGGCGGTGGAGACAGTGCTCCATGAACTGGCCGACCGCTACCCGCCGCGCGCCGTGCTGCTGCCGCGCGCGCCCGGTGCGCGTGAGCCACGCTGGGCCCACCTGCTGTGCGGCGATGTGCAGATGACGGCCGAGCGCTCTGCCGGCGGTGGCGGCAGTGACGAAGACCCGGTCAACGTGGGTGAGCTGGTGGCGCTGCGGGCCGAGTTGGTACGCCAGGCGGGCGACCTGGCTGCGCTGCGCGCGCTGGTGCTGCGCATGGCGCAAGAGCTGGGCATCGATGCACCCGAGATGGTGCCGCCCGCAGCCTGACGCCAGGCGCAAAGCGCCAGGTCAGCGGGCGCGACAGGGGGCCTGCAACCCGGTCGCCGGCCCATCACGGCCACCGTCGCCTTCCCTGCGGCTTGGCCTGCAGGGTCTGGCGGCGCGGCGTGCCGCAGGCGGTGTCGGTCATGGCGGCCGGGCGCTCTTGGCCAGCACCTGCTGCTGCAGCCAGTCGGCCATGTGGCGCCCGCCCGGGGCGATCAGCACCCGGCCGTCGGCCACGCAGTCGCCATCGGCCGCTTGCTTGACCTTCATCGCGCACAGGCTGTTCAGGCGCGCGGCCAGCGCGGCGGTGAAGCGCTCGGGCATGTGCTGCACGATGACCATGCCAGGCGCGGTGCGCGGCAGTGCGGTCAGCAGCGCCTCGATGGCCTGCACGCCGCCGGCAGAGCCGCCCACGGCCACCACCCGGTCGGTGGTGGCGGCCATTGCGCCGGCGGCCGCCGGCGAGCTGGAAGCCGTAGCGGTCGATCAGCGACCAGCCCTGCGCGTTATTGCGCTCGCCGATGTTCAAGCGTGCGGCGCTGACGCCCGACATGGTGTTGGCGCCGCCGTAGAGATGGGCCACGTAGGCTTGCGGTTAGGTGCCCAGCGCGTTCAGCATCTTCACCATCTCGGCCACGGCCTCGTCGCCGTAGCGGCCATTGGGTGGGTCACCGTTGCGGTGCTGGCGGCCCAGCCGCCGCGCTGCCCGGGCGCTTTACGCATGGACATGGACGGCCGCGGACACCACCCGCAGCAGCGCGGCCGACAGCGCAGCGCCCATGCCCCAGGTGCCGCCCTGCCAGCCCAGCAGGCCGCAGCCTGCCACCAGGGCGGCGGCAGCGGCCAAGTGCCAGGCGCCCAGCGCACGGACCAGCCCGCCCGGTCAGGCGGGTGCTGGCGCGGTCGAATGGCTTGGGGTCATGGAAACGGTCGCTGGCGATGGACGGAACGCACGGGCGGCACCCGGCACCGCCACAGGAGGCCAGGGAGCCCCCTGCAGCCTGGTTGATCGGCGGGCGCTGCGGCAACTGAAGCAGCAGCTGCCGGCAACGCCGCTCAACGCCGCTCAACCCCCGGGGGCGGTTTGCCGGTGCTGGCAGCGCGGCGCTGCCGCTGGCCACGCTGCAGCAGAGCCCGCATGCCATCGACGTGGGGCCGGACGGCGTGGTGATGCTGCGCCCGCTGCCTGCGTCAGCCAGTGGCGATGCGCACCGCGAGGCCGCTGCGGGCGGTCTGCCTGGCCCGGGTCAGCGGATCAGCGCGATGTCAAAGCCGGCCAGGCCGACCCAGGGCCGGTCGGCGGTGACGACCTGGGCGCCTGGCTGCTCGCTGGCCAGGGCCAGGCAGCAGCGGTCGCCCAGCGACAGGCCCAGCGCCCGCGTGGCCGGCCGCAGGCTGGCGGCGGTGCGTGCCTGCTGGGCGCTGAAGGGCACCACCTGCAGCGGCAGCTGCTGGGCGATGGCGGTGATGTCGGCCTCGCTCAGGCCCCGGTCCAGCAGCTTGGCGAACACCTCGGCCTGGTTCACGCTGCTGATCAGCGCGTCATCGTCTTCCAACCAACGGATAGCCAACGCGGCGCCCGGCTCGTCGAACAGCACGGCCAGCACCGCCGAGCTGTCGAAGACCTTCACGGCTGGGCTGCCTCGGCGCGCTTCTCGGCGATGAATTCGTCGACCACGCTGACCCCAGGCTGGCGCACCTTGGCGGCGATGGCCTGCGCCCGCCGGATGCCCTGGCGGCGCGAGACGATGCGCAACTCACCATCGACCACATAGACCTGCAGCGGCTCCTCGGCCTGCAGGCCCAGAGCATGGCGCAGTTCGGCCGGGATCAGCACACGGCCTTCCTTGCTCATGCGGGTGTGCAGGACGTCGGTCATGGCGGTTTCCTTCAGATCTGTCCGATATTATTCATTCTGACAATCTTATGTTCAACAGACAAGAACGTCTTCGGCAGCAGTTCAGTCGGTGTCCGTCGCATCTGCATAGTCCCTGACAGGGATGCAGCTGCACGACAGGTTGCGGTCGCCCCAGACGTTGTCGACCCGGCCCACTGGCGCCCAGTATTTGCCGGCCTGCAGCGACGCCAGCGGGTACGCCGCCTCGCTGCGGCGGTAGGCATGGGCCCAGTCGTCGGCGCAGACGGCGGCGGCGGTGTGCGGCGCATGCACCAGCGGGTTGTCGTCGCGCGGCCAGGCGCCGGCCTCGACCTGGGCGATCTCGCGGCGGATGGCAATCATGGCGTCGCAGAAGCGGTCCAGCTCCGCCAGCGGCTCGCTTTCGGTGGGCTCGACCATCAGCGTGCCGGCCACCGGGAAGCTGAGCGTGGGCGCATGGAAGCCGTAGTCGATCAGCCGCTTGGCCACGTCTTCGGCGCTGATGCCGCTGCTGTCCTTGAGCGGGCGCAGGTCCAGGATGCATTCATGCGCCACGCCTCCGCCCTGCAGCCCGGCGTTGCCGCCCGAGAAGTGGATGTCGTAATGCCCGGCCAGGCGCGCGGCCACGTAGTTGGCCGACAGGATGGCGATCTCGGTGGCGGCGGTGAGCCCCTCGCTGCCCATCATGCGCACATACATCCAGCTGATCGGCAGCACCGCTGCATTGCCCAGCGGCGCGGCCGACACCGCGCCCACCTCGAAGCCGACGGGCGGCTCGGCGCCACAGGTGCCGCCGGCCTGGCCCGAGCTGCGGTGCGCCGGCAAAAACGGCACCAGATCAGCCACCACGCACACCGGCCCCACGCCCGGCCCGCCACCGCCGTGCGGGATGCAGAAGGTCTTGTGCAGGTTGAGGTGGCTAACATCACCGCCGAATTCACCCGGCGCGGCCACGCCCACCAGGGCGTTCATGTTGGCGCCGTCCACATACACCCGCCCGCCGTGGTCATGCACCATCTGGCACAGCGCCTTCACCTGGGTGTCGAACACGCCGTAGGTGCTGGGGTAGGTGATCATGATGGCCGACAGGTTGGCGCTGTGCTTCTCGCACTTGGCCTGCAGGTCGGCCAGGTCGACATTGCCCTGGCTGTCGCACCTGACCACCACCACCTGCATGCCGGCCATCTGCGCGCTGGCCGGGTTGGTGCCGTGGGCCGATTCTGGGATCAGGCAGATGGTGCGGTGGCCTTCGCCACGCGACGCATGCCAGCCGCGGATGGCCAGCAGGCCGGCATATTCACCCTGTGACCCGGCATTGGGCTGCAGGCTGATGCCGGCATAGCCGGTGGCCTGGCTGAGCCAGCCGCAGAGCTGGTCGTTCAGAAGCGCATAACCGGCACGCTGCGCGGCCGGCGCAAACGGGTGGATGTTCGCAAAATCAGGCCAGGTGACGGGGATCATCTCGCTGGTGGCGTTGAGCTTCATCGTGCAGCTGCCCAGCGGGATCATGCTGCGGTCGAGCGCGAGATCCTTGTCCGACAGGCTGCGGATGTAGCGCAGCATCTCGGTCTCGCTGTGGTGGGTGTTGAACACCGGGTGGCGGAGGAAGGCACTGCTGCGGCGCAGCGCGGGCGGGATCAGGTTGTCGATGGGCGCATCGAACAGCGCCGCATCGGGCAGGGCCTGGCCCGGCTGGGCAAACACCGCCCACAGCGCCATCACATCGGCGCGGGTGCTGGTCTCGTCCAGGTTGATGCCCAGCATGGTGTCGCCCCATTCGCGGAAGCGGCGCAGGTTCATGCCGGCGGCTTCGGCCCGGGCGGCGATGGCGGCGGTGTCGGCCCCGGTGTGCAGCGCGATGGCGTCGAAGGCGCCCGCATTGCCCACCTGCACCCCCAGTTGCTGCAGGCCCGTGGCCAGGATGGCGGTGAGCCGCGCCACCCGCTGGGCAATGCGCTTCAGTCCGTCGGGCCCGTGGTGGACCGCATACATGCTGGCCATCACCGCCAGCAGCACCTGCGCCGTGCAGATGTTGCTGGTGGCCTTCTCGCGGCGGATGTGCTGCTCACGCGTCTGCAGCGCCAGCCGGTAGGCCGGGTTGCCGTGGCTGTCGATGCTGACGCCCACCAGCCGGCCGGGCATGCTGCGCTTGAATTCATCGCGGCAGGCCAGGTAGGCGGCGTGCGGGCCGCCATTGGCCATGGGCACGCCGAAGCGCTGGGTGTTGCCCACCACGATGTCGGCGCCGTATTCACCCGGCGGCACGATCAGCGTCAGCGCCAGCAGGTCGGCCGCCACGATGAAGGCGGCCTGGTGGGCATGGATGCGGGCAGCGTCTTCGCGCAGGTCACGCAGGCTGCCGTCGGTGGTGGGCACCTGCACCAGCACGGCGAAGTAGTCACCGCCGTCAAGCAGCGCATCCCATTCGGCGGCCGCGTTCGCCAGCACCACCTGCAGGCCCAGCGGCGCGGCGCGGGTGTGGATCACTTCGATCGTCTGCGGGTGGCAATCGCCCGCCACCACGAAGCGGTTGCTCTTGCTCTTCACGCTGCGTTTGGCCAGGGTCATGGCCTCGGCGGCGGCGGTGGCCTCGTCCAGCATGCTGGCATTGGCAATCGCCATGCCGGTGAGGTCGCACACCATGGTCTGGAAGTTGACCAGCGCTTCCATGCGGCCCTGCGAGATCTCGGCCTGGTAGGGCGTGTAAGCGGTGTACCAGGCCGGGTTCTCCAGGATGTTGCGCAGGATGACGCCCGGCGTGTGGGTACCGTGGTAGCCCTGGCCGATGAAGCTCTTCAGCACCAGGTTGCGCTGCGCGATGCTGCGCAGTTCAGCCAGGGCTTGCGCCTCGGTCACCGGTGCGGGCAGGCGCATCACCTGGCTGCGGGTGATGCTGGCAGGCACGATGGCCTCGATCAGCGCGCGCCGGGAGGCGGCACCGATCACGCTGAGCATGTGCACCTCGTCGGCCGCATCGGGCCCCAGGTGGCGGGCGGTGAACTCGGCCGGGTTCTCCAGCTCGGACAGGGGCGCTTGGGCGGCTTGCAGCATGGTGGGTGCTCGGTACAGGGCGGAAGGGTGGGGTCAGAGGGTCTTCAGCAGCGCGTCGTAGCCCGGCGGGTCCATCAGCGCATCGAACTGGGTCATGTCGGCCGGCTTCACCTTGAAGAACCAGCCTTCGCCCATCGGGTCGCTGTTGGCCAGGGCGGGGTTCTCGCGCAGGGCCTCGTTGACTGCCACCACCTCGCCGGTCACCGGCATGAAGATGTCGGCGGCGGCCTTCACGCTCTCGACCACGCCGGCCACTTCGCCCTGGTTGTAGCTGCGGCCGACATCGGGCAGGTCGACGTAGACCACATCGCCCAGCGCGTCCTGCGCATGCAGGGTGATGCCGACGACGGCGGCGTCGTGGTCTTCGATGTTGATCCATTCATGGTCGGCGGTGAACTTGGTGGTCATGCGTGGGGCTCCGGTTGGTGGTGATGGTTCGGGTTTGGCGGTGCTTCAGCGGTGATAGCGGTGGGGCGTGAACGGCATCGGGCTGACGCGCATCGGCAGGCGCTTGCCGCGCACTTCGGCATACACCTCGTGGTGCAGGCCGGCATGGTTGAGAGCCAGGTAGGCCATGGCCACCGGCTCATGCACCGTGGGGCCCAGCGTGCCGCTGGTCACCCGGCCCAGCGGCGAGCCGTGGGCGTCGACGATGGCCGTGCCTTCACGCACCGGCACCTTCTCCAGCCCGACCAGGCCCACCCGCTTGACGGCCACGCCCATGCTCAGATGGCCTTCGATCACGCTGGCGCCGGGGTAGCCGCCGGCCCGCGCGCCGCCGGGGCGGCGGATCTTCTGGATGGCCCAGGCCAGACCAGCCTCGATGGGCGATGTGCGTTGATCGATGTCGTGGCCGTACAGGCACAGGCCGGCTTCCAGCCGCAGGGTGTCGCGCGCGCCCAGGCCGGCGGGCTGGACCTCGGGCTGGGCCAGCAGGGCGCGGGCCAGGGCCACGGCCTGGTCACTGGGCACCGAGATCTCGAAGCCGTCTTCCCCGGTGTAGCCCGAGCGGGTGACGAAGCAGGGCGCGCCGGCCAGGTCGAAGTCGGCGCCGGACATGAAGCTGAGCGTGGCCACGCCCGGGTTCAGGCGCGCCAGCGCTGCGGCCGCCTTGGGGCCCTGCAGCGCCAGCAGCGCGTGGTCGGGCATGGCCATGATCCGGCAACGGTGGCCGATGTGGGTGATCAGGTGCCGGGTGTCGTCCTGCTTGCAACCGGCGTTGACCACCAGCAACAGGTGGTCAGCGCGGCGCGTCACCATCAGGTCGTCGCGCAGGCCGCCCTGGGCATTGGTGAAGAAGGCATAACGCTGCTTGCCCAACGGCAGGTCGATGATGTCCTGCGGCACCAGGCATTCCAGTGCGGCGGCGGCATCATCGCCGCGCAATTGCAGCTGGCCCATGTGCGAGACATCGAACAGCGCTGCCGCGTGGCGGCAGTGGCGGTGCTCGGCCAGGATGCCGGCGGGGTATTGCACCGGCATGGCGTAGCCTGCAAACGGCACCATCCTGGCGCCCAGTTCAACATGCAGGGCGTGCAGCGGGGTGTGCAGCAGGGGTGTTGCTTCAGCAGACATGCGGGGCTTTCGAGGGCAGGACCAGACCCCAACCTTGTGGGGGGATGCCCTCGCTGTCCGCTTTACCTGAGAGATTGGCCGCCGCGCTTGTGCCACGGTGGCTTGCCCCTTCGGTGGACGGACGCCCGCCTTGCGGCCTGGCCCGCCTCTCTCCAGACGAGGAACGCCGCGTTGCCGCAGCGCCGGCCAGTCCTTTTTGCCTGAGCGTTCAGGGCGGTGCCCCTGCGCCTTCGGCGGCTTCAGCTGAAGCTCTCTCCTGGTCGAAATTCAGTGTAGCAGCCCGCCCTATGATGGCTGAATGGAACACGCACAAACTCGCGCACAGGACGACCAGACAGGATTGCGCAGCATCCTGCAACGCTGCAAGACGATTGCCGTGGTGGGGCTGTCGGCCGAATGGCACCGGCCCAGCTACTTTGCCGCCAGCTACATGCAGGGCAAGGGCTACCGCATCCTGCCGGTGAACCCGCGCTATGCCGGTGGCACGGTGCTGGGCATGCCCTGTGTGGCCAGCCTGGCCGACATCACCGAGCCCGTCGACATGGTCGATGTCTTCCGCAAGACCGCCGACGTCGCCCCGATCGCCGCACAGGCCATCGCCCTGGGCGCCAAGTGCCTGTGGCAGCAACTGGGCGTGGCCAACATGCAGGCCGATGCCGATGCCCGCGCCGCCGGGCTGGCCAGCGTGATGAACCGCTGCGTCAAGATCGAGCATGCGCGGCTGTTCGGCGGGCTGCACTGGGTGGGTGTCAACACTGGCGTCATCTCGGCGCGGCGCGCGGCTTGAAGGCGACAACACGATGAGCGACCACCAGTTCCAGCCCGAAACCCTGGCCATCCACGCCGGCCAGATCCCCGACCGCGAAACCGGCGCCCGTGCGCTGCCGATCTACCAGACCACCAGCTTCGTGTTCGACTCGGCCGACCATGCGGCCGCGCTGTTCAACCTGCAGACCTTCGGCAACGTCTACAGCCGGCTGAGCAACCCCACGGTGGCGGCACTCGAAGAGCGGGTGGCTGCGCTGGAAGGCGGCCGCGCGGCGGTGGCCAGCGCCAGCGGCATGGCCGCCGAGGCCATGGCGCTGATGACATTGCTGCAGCAGGGCGACCATGTCGTGGCCGCTGGCGCGCTGTATGGCGGCACGGTGACGATGCTGGCCGTCAGCCTGGCCAAGTTCGGCATCACCACCACGTTTGTCGACGCCACCCGGCCCGAGGCATTCGCCGCCGCCATGCAGCCCAACACCCGGGCGGTGTTTGCCGAAAGCCTGGGCAACCCCAGCCTGGCGGTGCTGGACATCGCGGCCGTGGCCGACGTGGCCCATGCGCACGGCGTGCCGCTGGTCATCGACAACACCGTGCCCAGCCCCTACCTGTGCAACCCGATCGCGCTGGGTGCCGACATCGTGGTGCATTCAGCCACCAAGTACCTGGCCGGCCACGGCACCACGCTGGGCGGCGTGATCGTCGAAAGCGGCAAGTTCCCGTGGGACAACGGCAAGTTCCCCGGCATGACCGAGCCGTCGGCCGGTTACCACGGCGTGAAGTTCTATGAGACCTTCGGCGACTTCGGATTCAGCATGCGCGCCCGCATGGAGACGCTGCGGGTCTACGGCGCTGCGCTCAGCCCGATGAGCGCCTGGCAGATCCTGCAGGGCGTGGAGACGCTGCCGCTGCGCATGGAGCGCCACAGCAGCAATGCGCTGGCGGTGGCGCGGCACCTGCGCGGCCACCCGCGGGTGGGCTGGGTCAACTACCCCGGGCTCGACGACCACCCCCAGCATGCGCTGGTGCAGCGGCAGATGCGCCACATCGGCGGGCGGCCGGCGGCGTCGGGGCTGCTGTCGTTCGGCGTGAAGGGGGGGCTGGCGGCGGGCGTGAAGTTCATCGAGTCCGCCAGGTTCATGAGCCACCTGGCCAACATCGGCGACACCCGCACGCTGATGATCCACCCGGCATCCACCACCCACCGCCAGCTCAGTGATGACCAGCAGCTCGCCGCCGGCGTGCCGCCCGACATGGTGCGGCTGTCGGTGGGGCTGGAACACATCGACGACATCCTGTGGGACATCGACCAGGCCCTGGCCGCGGCGGCCGGGTCTTGACCATGCTGCCGCCCGGTGCCGGCCGCGGCCTGTGGCGTGTGCTGGCGGTGCTGGCCCTGGCCGGCTGCGCCGCACCGCCGTCCGCACCTCCGCCCCCGCAACAG
>JARXAJ010000166.1 GCA_029865965.1 Aquabacterium sp. | reverse complement strand
CCCCAGCGGCGCGGGTGCGGCGCCACCGGCCGGCCGGCGCCGCCAGCGCTGCCCCAGGCTGGCGATGCCGTCGGGCACGAACACGATCACCAGGATCACGCCCACGCCATACAGCACCAGGTACCACTCCTTCAGGAAGCGCAAGGCCTCGGGCAGCGCCGTCAGCACCACCGTGCCGATGACCGCGCCCACCGCCGAGCCGGTGCCGCCCACCACCAGCATGGTGAAGAACAGCACCGCCTGGGCGTTGGAGAACAGATCGGGGCTGACGTAGTTGACGGTGCTGGCATACAGGCCACCCGCCACGCCGGCATACATCGACGACAGCGCGAAGGCCAGCATCTTGATGCGCACGGTGTCGACGCCGGCCACCTCGGCGGCGATCTCGCTGTCACGCAGCGCCACCATCGCCCGGCCCAGCTTGGACGCACGCAACCGCATGGCCAGGGCCAGCGCCAGCGCGCACCAGCCCAGCAGGAAGTAGTAGTGCTGCAGGTTGCCCTGCAGCACATGGCCGAAGACCGACACCCCCGGCACGCCGCGCAGGCCCGAGGTGCCGCCGGTCACCGGCTCCCAGTGCACCAGCACCAGCTGCACGATCTCGCCGAAGGCGATGGTGGCCATGGCCAGGTAGTAGGCGCGCAGCTTCAGCGTGGGCACGCCCAACACCAGGCTGCACAGGCCGGTGGCCACCGCCGCCAGCGGCAGCGCCAGCCAGAAGTTCAGCCCGTTCATCGTGGCCAGGGCGGTGACATAGGCGCCGATGCCCCAGAACGCGGCCTGGCCGAAGTTGATCTGCCCGCAGTAGCCGGTGATGAAGTTCAGCCCCAGCACCACGATCAGGCTGATCAGGCCCAGGTTGACCAGCTGCAGCAGGTACTTGCCGGGCAGCAGGTGCGGCAGCACCAGCAGGGCCAGCAGGCCGGCTGCGGCCAGCAGCAGGTTGCGCCGGGTGTGGCTGGCGCGGGGCAAGGTGGCGGTGCTGCTCATACCCGCTCACTCTGCTTTTCGCCGAACAAGCCCTGCGGGCGCACAAAGAGAAACGCCACCAGCAGCAGGAAGGCAAACGCGTCGCGGAAGTTCGACGAGATGTAGCCCGCCGCCAGCGCCTCGACCACGCCCAGCAGCAAGCCGGCAATCACCGCCCCGTGCAGGTTGCCGAAGCCGCCGATCACGCTGACGACAAAGGCCTTGAGGCCCAGCGCGCCGCCCATCGCCGGCTCGGCCAGGAAGAGCGGCGCCACCAGCAAGCCGCCGGCCCCCGCCAGCATCGCCCCCAGCATGAAGGCCACGGCCACCGTGTGGTGCACCCGCACGCCCACCAGGCGCGCCATCTCCATGTCTTGCGAGGTGGCCTGGATCATGCGGCCGAAGCGGGTGCGCATCAGGAACCACCACTGCACGGCCAGCAGCACCGCCGTGGTGGCGAAGATGAACACCACATGCTTGGAGATGGCCACGTCACCCAGCTTCCATTGCGCCGACCCGAAGGGCGACGGCACCGACTGCGGCAGCGGGCCGAAGATGATCAACACCAGGTTCTCCAGCACGATGCCCACCGCGATGGTGGTCAGGATCACCAGGTAGAAGGGCTTGCCACGCAGCGGGTAGTAGGCCACCAGCATGAACACCAGCCCCAGCACCGCCATGGCCGCAAAGGTGCCCAGGTACACCGCCCAGATCGGCAGACCGAAACTGGCACTGCCGGCCAGGCCCATGAAGGCGCCCACCATCAGCAACTGGCCCTGCGCGAAGTTGACGATGCGCACGGCATTGAAGATTTGCAGCATGCCCAGCGCGATGAGGGCGTAGATCGCCCCCATGGCCAGGCCGTTCAGCAGCAGTTGCAGCATGGTGGGGCGGCCGCTCAGTGGCCCGCGGCCTTGATGGTGCCGATCTGCTCGGTCACCTTGCCCTTGTTGCGGTAGATGCCCATGGTGTGGGCCAGCTCACCGTCGGCGTCGGCGGTGTAGCTGATCAGCAGGCCCTGGTAATCCTTGATGGCACGCAGGCTGTCGCGGATCTTGGCGCGGTCGCAGCCCACCTTGTCGATCACCGACTTCACCATGTACATCGCATCCCGGTAGCCGACGGCAAAGTTGTCAGGCGGCACCTTGGTCTTGTCGAGCACCTGCTTGGCAAATGCCAGCACCTTGGGGTCGGCGCTCACCTGCGGCAGCATGCCGCCCACGCCGTAGGCGCCGTCGGCCTCTTCCGCCGTGAGGTTGGCCACGGTGGTGGCGGCCACGGTGCTGGGGTTGCCGATCACCGGCAGGTCGATGCCCAGCGCCTTGCGCTGCTTGAGCACGATGGCCACGTCACCCGGGCGGCCCCACAGCAGGATGATGTCGGCGCCGGCGGCCTTGATCTTGGTGAGCTGGGCGGTCATGTCCTTGTCGTTCAGCCCATAACTTTCAACCGCCGCAGGCTTGATGCCCAGCTTGTCGAACGCTGCCTGCAGGCCTTTTGACGCGCCCAGGCCGTAGTCGTCGGCCACGGCCAGGATGGCGGGCTTGGTCTTCTTCAGCGTCTGCACCACATAGCGCGGCACGGCGTCGGCCAGCTGGCCGTCGTGCACATGCAGGCGCACCAGCCAGGGGTTGGCCTGCTTCATCAGCTGGGCATTCGTGCCGGCCACCAGCACCGGTGTCTCGCCCTTCTTGATGGCGTCGTTCTGGGTGAAGATGTGCGGGCTGATCATCGACGAGAACAGCACCACCGGCTTGTCTTCCATCAGCCGGTTCAGCGCATTCAGCGCATTCGGCGCCGACGCGGTGGCGTCTTCGATCGACAGCTTGAAGGGCTTGCCACCGGATCCGCCGGCTGCGTTGATCTCGTCGATGGCCTGTTCCACACCCAGCTTGGCCTGGATGCCGAGCAAGGCGATGCCCGATGTCAGCGGTGTGGTCAGCGCGATCGGGATCGGGTTGGGGCAGGCGGCCACTTGGGCCTGGGCACTGGCCATGGCCAGGCAGGCGGCGGCGCCGAGCAACGCGCGGGGGAAGGCAGTCATGGGCAACTCCTGGGGAGGTTGGAAACGAGAAGCGAGAAGCAAGCAGGGTGGTTCAGGCCGATGGCCTGACCGGCCCGGTGCGCAGGGCATGGCGCAGGCGGCAGGCCAGGTCGAGCAGCAACAAGTCGTTGCCGCGCGCGGCCACCAGAGACAGCCCGACGGGCCGCCCATCCACCTGCGCCAGCGGCAGGTTGATCTGCGGCAGCCCGGCATGGCCGGCGATGCACAGCAGGCCCAGCGCCCGGTTGCGCCAGGCCTCCAGCACGGGCACCGGCGTGCCGAGCAACGGTGCGCCGCCCGGCGTGGTGGGCAGGGCCAGCACGGCGTTGCCTTGCAGCAGCGCATCCAGCCCGGCGGTGATGCGCAAGCGGTGCGCGTCGGCCTGCGCCACCATGTCGGCGGTGATGGTCGACACCCACTGGAAGCGCTCGCGGATGCCGGCGCCGAAGTCGGGCCCCAGGCTGGCCAGCCAGTCGCGGTGGGTGGCCCAGATCTGCGCGCCCTGCAGCACGCGGAAGGTGTTCATCCAGGCATCCAGGCCGTCGGGGGCGACGGTGACTGGGCGGCTGCCATCGAAGGCGCTGCCGATGCCCGCCAGGCTGTCGCGCAGGGCCGCTGCCGCCGCCGGGTCGGCCCGGTCGAAGGCATCGGTGGCCACCAGCAGCGGGCCGGCGCGGGGCGCATCAGCTGCATCAGCCAGCAGTACCCGGCCCACGGCCAGCAGCATCTCGGGCGTGGCGGCAAACCAGCCGGCGGTGTCGTAGCTGGGCGCAAACGGCACGGCACCGTCCAGCGGCACCGCGTCGAAGGTAGGCCGCATGCCCAGGATGCCGCAATACGACGCCGGCACCCGCACCGAGCCGCCGGTGTCGCTGCCCAGGGCGAAATCGACCAGCCCCCCGGCCACGGCCGATGCCGACCCGCTGGACGACCCACCCGGGATGCAGCCCGGCGCGTTGCTGTTGACCGGCGTGCCGTAGTGCTGGTTGACGCCGTTCAGGCTGTAGCACAGCTCGTCGCAGACGGTCTTGCCCACCACGGTGGCGCCGGCATCCAGCAAGCGCTGAACGGCCAGCGCCGTGGCTTCGGGCACCGGGTGCGAGCCCAGCCACAGCGGGTGGCCGAAGCCGGTGCCATGGCCAGCCAGGTGGTACAGGTCCTTGACGCCGCAACGCAAGCCTGCCAGCGGGCCGCTGGCCGCGCCGGCGATCTGCACCGGGCGGTCGGCGCAGAAGGCGCCGAGCGTGTCGTCAATGGCAGCGGCAACAGGGGCGGCGGGGCTCACAGCCCGCCCCGGCCGGGGATCCAGTCGGTGCCCGCCAGCGGCACATGGGCCATGGCCGCTGCCTCCACCGTCAATGCCACCAGGTCTTCACGCTCCAGGTGGTGCACGTCCTGCTTGCCGCAGGCGCGCGCCAGCGTGGTCAGCTCCATCGTCAGCGTCTTGAGGTAGTTGCGCAGGTGGCGTGCGCCCCAATCGGGCTGCAGGCGCTGTTCCAGCACCGCGTCTTGCGTGGTGATGCCCACCGGGCAGCGGCCGGTGTGGCAGTGGTGGCAGGCACCGGCGCGGGTGCCCAGCGCGGCATAGTCGGCGCTGGCGTCCACCGGCTGGCCGTTGTCGAACCACATCGGCCGGTTGCAGCCCAGCGCCATCAGCGTGCCCTGGCCAATGGACACCGCGTCGGCCCCCATGGCAATGGCCTTGGCCACGTCGGCCCCGGTGCGGATGCCGCCGGAGACGATCAGCTGCACCTGGTCCTTCATGTTCAGGTCTTCCAGCGCAGCCACCGCCTGGCGCACCGCCGCCAGCGTGGGAATGCCCACATGCTCGATGAAGCAGGTCTGGGTGGCGGCCGTGCCGCCCTGCATGCCGTCGACCACGATCACGTCGGCACCGGCATGCACCGCCAGCTTGACGTCGTGGAAGACGCGGGTGGCGCCCACCTTCACGTAGATGGGCTTCTCCCAGTCGGTGATCTCGCGCAGTTCCTGGATCTTGATGGTCAGGTCGTCGGGCCCGGTCCAGTCGGGGTGGCGGCAGGCGCTGCGCTGGTCCACGCCTTCGGGCAGGGTGCGCATCGCGGCCACCCGCGGGTTGACCTTCTGGCCCAGCAGCATGCCGCCACCACCGGGCTTGGCGCCCTGGCCGATGACCACCTCGATGGCATCGGCCCGGCGCAGATCGTCGGGATTGAAGCCATAGCGCGAGGGCAGGCACTGGTAGACCAGGGTCTTGGAGGCGTCACGCTCCTCGCTGGTCATGCCGCCGTCGCCGGTGGTGGTGCTGGTGCCCATTTCACTGGCCGCCAGGCCGATGGCCCGCTTGACGTTGGCCGACAGCGAGCCGAAGCTCATGCCGGCGATGGTGATCGGGATGTCCAGCACCACCGGCTTCTTGGCGAAGCGGGTGCCCAGCACGGTCCTGGTGAGGCAGCGCTCGCGGTAGCCTTCCAGCGGGTAACGCGACAGCGACGCGGCCAGGAACACCAGGTCGTCGAAGTGCGGCAGACGCCGCTTGGCGCCCAGGCCGCGGATCTCGTACAGCCCGGTGGCCGCGGCGCGGTGGATGTAATCGAGCGCGGTGCTGTCGAAGGTGGCCGATTCCTCGGCGAGGGGGGTGGCTTGGGGGGGTGTGGAAGGCAGCATGCTCAGTACTCTTGTTGGGCGTCGACGTTCCAGTGGTACAGCGACCGGGCCGAGGCCACGCGCTGGAAGCTGCGCGGGTCGTGCGGCAAGCCGGCAGCCTGCAGCAGCGCCGCCAGGTCGGCCAGGTCGGTATCCGTCATCGGCTCGATCTGTGCGTCAGCGCCCAGGGATGCGATGCGGCCACGCACATAGATCACCGCTTCATACAGCGAATCACCCAGCGCATCGCCGGCGTCGCCGCAGACCACCAGACGCCCGGCCTGGGCCATGAAGCCGGAGAAGCTGCCCACCGACCCACCCACGACGATGTCGGCACCCTTGAGCGAGATGCCGCAGCGCAGGCCGGCGTCGCCGTCGATCACCAGCAGCCCGCCATGGGCGGAAGCCCCGGCGCCGTTGGACGCGAAGCCCTGCACATGCACCCGGCCGCTCATCATGTTCTCGGCCACGCCGGTGCTGGCGCTGCCTTCGATGACCACGGTGGCCAGCTGGTTCATGCCCCCCGCGTAGTAGCCGGCATGGCCGTGCAGCGTGACATGCACCGGCGCGTTCAGGCCCACCGCCAGGTTGTGCGCGCCGTCGGTGTTGCGCACGCTGACCTGGCGAGCGGCCAGGGTGTCAGCGGGGCCGTGCAGGAACTGGTTGAGCGCACGCACGGTGGTGTGCTGCAGGTCGAAGACCAGGGTGTCGTCCACAGGGGTGTCCACGGGTTTGTCGAGGGTGGTGTTCACGGTCACAGCGTCCAGACGTACATCTGCTCGGGCGCCGGCTCGAACACCCGCGCGTGCTTCACGCCCGGCAAGTGGGCCAGGGACCGGAATTCACTGGCGATGGCGACGTAGTCGTCGGTCTCGGCCACCACCGCCGGCTTGCAGGCGAAGGGGTCGCGGATCAGCGCCAGCGCGGTGGGCGTGCCCATCAGGAAGGTGTAGAAGCCGTCCAGCACCTCGAAGGCCTTCTGCAGCGCCATCGGCAGTTCATCGCCCTCGCGCAGGCGCCATTCCAGGAAGCGGCAGGCGGCCTCGGTGTCGTTGTCGGTGTCGAAGCGGATGCCGCGTGGTTCCAGCATGCGGCGCACTTCATTCGGGTTCGACAGGCTGCCGTTGTGCACCAGGCAGAAGTCCTGGCCGGCGGTGAACGGGTGCGCGCGGTCGGGCGTCACGGCCGATTCGGTGGCCATGCGGGTGTGGCCGACCAAGTGGCTCCCCTTCAAGCCGCCGAAGGCGTAGCGCTGCGCCACCTGGGCGGGGGTTCCGATGTCCTTGTACAGCTCGATGCGCTGTCCTGCCGACATCACATGCAGCCGCGCATCGTGCGCCAGCACCCAGGCCTTGGCCGGGTCGGACGGGCCGCTGAGCGTGACCACGGCCTGGTTGCCATGGGCCGCCAGCGTGGCATCCACCTGCAGCGCGGCATCGAGCGCCGCCACCAGCGCCGCCCAGTCGTAGGCATCGCCAGCGCTGGTCAGCCCTGCATACAGGCTGATCTTGCAGCGGCCCTCGGGCAGCGGCGGGGTGAACACCGCCATGCCGGCCGAATCGGGCCCGCGGTCGGACATGCCGATCAACATCGGCACCATCAGCTCGCCCAATTGGCCTTGCAGTTCCGGGCGCTTGAGCAGCAGCCCGACGATTCCACACATGGGTCTTGTCTCCTTGGGGTGGCGTCAGAAAAACTCGAGGTAGGTCCTGGTCTCCCAATCGGAGACATGGCGCATGTATTCCACCCATTCCATGCGCTTGAGCTTGAGGAACTCGCCTGCCAGCGGGCCCAGGGCAGCGCAGATCACACTGTCGGCCTGCAGCGCGTCCAGCGCGGCCAGCAGGTTCTGCGGCAGCAGGCCGATGCCGGCCTCGCGCAGCTGGGCGTCGCTCCATTCATACAGGTTGACGTTGCGCGGCTCGCCGGGGTCCAGCTGGCGGGCGATGCCGTCCAGCCCCGCGGCCAGCACGCCGGCGGTGGCCAGGTAGGGGTTGCAGGCACCGTCGGGCAGGCGCAGTTCCAGCCGGCCCTTGGGCACGCGCACCATCGCCGAGCGGTTGTTGTCGCCATAGGCGATGTAGGCCGGCGCCCAGGTGCTGCCGGTCAGCGACCGCCCCACCACCAGGCGCTTGTAGCTGTTGACCGTGGGCGCGCACAACGCGGCCAGCGCCGGTGCATGGGCCAGCAGGCCACCCAGGAAGTGGTAGGCCATGGTCGACAGGTGCAGGCCGCGCTTGTCGGTCTTGTCCTCGAACAAATTGCGTTTGCCGCCTTTGTCCAAGGAGCCGATGGACAGATGCATGTGCATGCCGTTGCCCGGCAGGTGCGCAAACGGCTTGGGCATGAACGAGCAGATCAGCCCCAGCTCATGCGCGATCTCGCAGGCGGCCATCTTGAAGAACACGAAGTGGTCGCACGAGGTCAGCGCATCGGTATAGGTGTAGTTCATCTCGAACTGACCGTTGGCGTCTTCATGGTCGATCTGGTAGACGTCGATGCCGGTGGCGCGCAGCGCGTTCGACAGCCGCTCCAGAAACACCCGCGTGCGTGACAGGCCCTTGTAGTCGTAGCAGGGCTTGGCCAGGGTGTCGCTGGGGTCGCAGGGCGCGATCTGGCCATTGATGCCGCGCTTGAGCAGGCTGAACTCGGGCTCCAGGCCGGTGAACATCGTCCAGCCGTTGGCGGTCAGCCGGTCGAGCTGGGCACGCAGCATCACCCGGCTGTCGAACGGCCAGGGTTCGCCGTTGACATGACCTTCGCAGACGATGCGCGCCAGCCCCGGTTGCCAGGGCACCAGCGAGATGGTGCCCAGGTCGCCCACGGCCATGAAGTCAGGGCCGTGCGGCTCGATGCCCACGCCCCAGATCGCGAACCCGGCAAAGCCGGCGCCATCGGTCAGCACCGTCTCCAGATGGGCAAGCGGCACCGACTTGGCCTTGGCCACGCCGTGGATGTCGACGAACTGGGCCAGCACGTATTGCACGCCCTGCGCCGCCAGATGGGCACGGGCCGACGCCGCATCGGCAAAGCGCAGCGGGCTGCCCAGATCGCCTGCGGACGGAGGGAGGGAAGTGAGGACCGTCATGGCTGTGTTTGGAGGTGGTGTATTTCCTGCTAAGCACAATTGATGCCTGTGATGAAACCCGGCAACCCCGGTCCTACACTCGGCCCACCCCCGCCACCCTCCTCCGCCACGCCAGTCAACACCATGGCCCGCCGTCCCACCCCCGCCGCACCGCCCGCCCAGACGCCGCAACCGCCGTCGCTCGAAGCCTCGGTGGGCGCCGCCATCCGAGAGCTGCGCCAGCGCGACGGCCTCACGCTGGCGCAGGTGTCGGAGCTGGCCAACCTCAGCACCGGCATGCTGTCGAAGATCGAGAACGGCCAGACCGCAGCCGGCACCGACGCGCTGGCGCGCATCGCCCGCGCGCTGGGCGTGTCGATGGGCGTGCTCTTCAGCAAGTACGACGCCACAGGCACCAATGCGCAGCATGTCAAGAAGGGCCAAGGCATGGAAGTGGTGCGTCGAGGCACCAAAAGTGGGCACACCTACCACCTGCTGGCCTACGACCAGGGGCCGGCCAAGCTGTTCGAGCCCTTCCTGATCACCATGGACGACGACTCGCAGCGCTACCCGACCTTCCAGCACCCGGGCACCGAGTTCCTGTACATGCTGGAAGGCCGGCTCGAATACCGCTGCGCCCAGCAGACCTATCTGCTGGAGCCCGGCGATTGCCTCAGCTTCCCGGGCACCGTGCCGCATGGGCCCGAGCGCCTGGCCCAGTGCCCGATCAAGTTCCTGTCGATCATCGTCTACCCGCAAACCGCCACGTGAACACCACCATGCCCACCGTCTCCCCACAGTTCGACGTCATCGTCATCGGCGCCGGCGTCATCGGCAGCTCGGTGGCCTACCACCTGGCGCGCTTCGGCGCCAAGCGGGTGCTGGTGCTCGACCGCACCCAGGTGGGCGCCGGCACCACGTCGCAGTCCTCGGGCATCCTGCGCACCCATTACTCGGTCATCCAGAACGTGGAGCTGGCACTGGCCTCGTGGCAGGTGTTCCAGAACTTCGCCGGCTACCTGGAAGACGAAGAAGCCTCGGCCGGGCTGGTGCAATGCGGCTACCTGATCGCCTCACCCGACGGCCCCAAGCTGGACGCGCTGCGCAGCGCCCTGGACGGCCAGCGCGCCAAGGGCATCACCGTGCAGGAACTCGACGCCGCGCAGGCCACCAGCCTGCTGCCGATCGCCCGGTTCGACGACGCGGCACTGATCGGCTTCGAGCCCGAGGCCGGCTTTGCCGACGCCTACCTCACCGCCACCGGCTTTGCCCGCGCCGCACGGCGGCTGGGCGTGCAGATCATCGAAGGCGTGGAGGTGCAGCGCCTGCTGCACGATGGCGGCCGCGTCACCGGGGTCGAGACCTCGCAGGGCAGCTTCCACGCCGGCACGGTGGTCAGCACCCAGAACATCTGGGCGCGCGACATCGAACGCTGGACCGGCATCGCCTCGCCGGTGGCGGCCGAGCGGCACACCGTGCTGGCGCTGCAAGGCCCGCAGCCCTACACCTTCCAGATGCCGGTCTACAAAGATCTGGGCTCGCCCGGCATGCTGTACTGCCGCAGCTACGGCGGCACGCAGATGCTGGTGAGCGAAGGCGGCACCGGCGAGACCCTGCCCGCGCCCGACAACCAGCAGGGCCCGGTGCCGATGGACTACGTGGCCGAGGTGGGCGCCCAGGTGGCCGAGCGCTTCCCCAGTTTCGAGACCGCCGGGCTGGCCTCGTCCTGGACCGGTGTCTACGACGTCACGCCCGACTGGAACCCGGTGCTGGGCCGCCTGCCCGGCATGCAGGGCCTGGTGGTGGGCTACGGCTTCAGCGGCCATGGCTTCAAGCTGTCGCCCGGCATCGGCCGGGTGCTGGCCCAAGAGGCCCTGGGCCTGCCCACCGACGTGCCGCTGGCGCCGTATGCGCTGCAGCGCTTTGCCGCCGGCCAGCCACTGACCGGGCGTTACGGCGTGGGCGCGGTCAGCTGAGGTCGCGGGTCACCCAGGCAACACAGCCGGCGCCAGGCGCCTGGCTATGATCGTTCGCACCGGGCCGGCTGCCGCCCGGCCCAGGAGCCGCCATGCCCACGACCGCGCCCGAGCCCAGCCCCGCAACCGCCACCACCGCCGCCACCACCGCCGACCAGGCCCTGCGCCAGCGCGCCCGCCGCGTGGTGCCGGGCGGCATGACCGGCCACCTGAATGCGGCTGCGCTGCCGCCGGGCTATCCGCAGTTCTTCCAGCGCGGCCAGGGCTGCCGGCTGTGGGACGTGGACGGCCGGGAATTCATCGACTTCATGTGCGCCTGGGGCCCCAACCTGCTGGGCTACCACCACCCCGAGGTGGAAGCCGCCGCCCAGGCCCAGGCCGCGCTGGGTGATTGCCTGAACGGCCCCACGCCCCGCTTCGTGGAACTGGCCGAGGCGGTGGTCGATACCTTCGCCCATGCCGACTGGGTGATGTTCCAGAAGAACGGGACCGATGCCACCACCGTGGCGCTGATGGTGGCGCGCGCAGCCACTGGCCGGCGCAAGGTGCTGGTCGCCCATGGCAGCTACCACGGCGCTGCGCCCTGGTGCACGCCGGTGCCCGCCGGCACCACCGCCGAAGACCGCACCCACCTCATCCGCTTCCGCTACAACGACGTGGCCAGCCTGGAGCAGGCGGTGGCCGAGGCCGGCACCGACCTGGCTGCCGTGCTGCTGGCGCCGATCCGGCACGATCTGGGCATCGACCAGGAACTGCCCACGCCTGCCTTCGCCCAGGCGGCGCGCCGGCTGTGCACCCAGGCCGGCGCGGCCCTGGTGCTCGATGAAGTGCGCACCGGCCTGCGCCTGCACGGCGCTGGCAGCTGGGAGCCGCTGGGCATCCGCCCCGACCTGAGCGCCTGGAGCAAGGCGATCGCCAACGGCCATGCGCTGGCGGCGGTGACCGGCACCGACGCGCTGCGCGATGCCGCCGGCCGCATCTTCACCACCGGCTCGTTCTGGGCCGGAGGCGTGGCCATGGCTGCCGGCCTGGCCACGCTGGCCGTGGCCCGGCGCGACGGGCTGGCGGCCCACTTGGACCGCATCGGCAGCCTGTTGCGCCAGGGCCTGGCCGAGCAGGCGGCGGCGCTGGGCATCGGCATCCGCCAGAGCGGGCCGGTGCAGATGCCGCTGGTGCTGTTCAACGACGACCCGGCCTGGGAGAAGGGTTTCACCTTCTGTGCCGAGGCGCTGCGCCACGGCGTGTACCTGCACCCCAAGCACAACATGTTCTTGTGCGGGGCCCACACCGAGGCCGACATCACGCTGGCGCTGCGCGCCACCGAAGCGGGGCTGCAGGCAGTGCGCCAGCGCCACGGCGCGGGCTGATACCCTCACGGGCCTGCCGGGCGCCGCATGCGCCGGGCGCCCGCCCCCACAGCACCCATGACCTACTGCATCGGCATCCGCCTGAACGCCGGCCTCGTCTTCCTGAGCGACAGCCGCACCAACGCCGGCATTGACCAGATCAGCACCTTCCGCAAGATGATGGTCTACGAGGGTGCAGACGACCGCTTCATGGTGCTGTTGTCAGCCGGCAACCTGAGCATCAGCCAGAGCGTGCGCGAGATCCTGCAGCTCGAGAAGATCGACCGCGGCCCCGACCAGCCGGCGCTGACGATCTGGAACGCCGAGAGCATGTTCGACGCGGTGCGGGTGCTGGGCAGTGCGGTGCGCCGCGTCTACCAGCAGGACGGCCCCAGCCTGAAGGCCGCCGGCATCGACTTCAACGCCAGCATGATCTTCGGCGGCCAGATCAAGGGCGAGGCGATGCGCATGTTCCTGGTGTATTCGGCCGGCAACTTCATCGAGGCCACGCGTGAGACCTGCTTCTTCCAGGTGGGCGAAAGCAAGTACGGCAAGCCCATCCTTGACCGCGTGCTGACCCCCGGCACGCCGCTGGACGAAGCCGCCAAGTGCGCGCTGGTCAGCATGGATTCCACGCTGAAATCCAACCTGAGCGTGGGCCTGCCGCTGGACCTGCTGGTCTACCGCGAGGGCAGTTTCTGCACCGCGCAGATGGTCTGCATCGACGACCAGAACCCGTACTTCCAGATGATCCACAGCACCTGGGGCCAGCGCCTGCGCGAGGTGTTCGAGGGCATTGCCGACCCGGTGTGGGACGGCAGCGGCGCCGAACACCCGCTGGCGCCCAGCGCGCGCCATGCGCCCATGGGCAAGATCAGCAAGCCCGAGGACCGCATCGTCTGACCCTGGCCAGCCCGCCCAGCGCGGCCAGGCCCAGCAGCATGCTGGCCCAGGTGGCCGGCTCGGGCACCGGCGCCGCCAGAAAGTCGTGTCCGCTGGCACCCACCGTGTTCAACCCTGCCACCGACGGTGTCAGGCTGTAGGCGGCCGAATGGGAGAAGTCGGCCACCGCCGACCGTCCCAGCTGGGCGTAGCTGCTGACATAAGCCCCGGCATAGAGCATGCCGCTCATCCCCAAGCTGTGGCCGACCTGGGTGGCCAGTGTCAGCACATAGCGGCCGGGCGCTTCCTTGCTGGCGTTCCAGTTCAGCGCCACCTCCTGGAAGCTGGTCAGGTCGCGCAGGCGCAGCTCGGCCAGCCCGTCCACGCTGAGAAAGCCACCCAGCTCGAACACCGGCCGGCTCAGGCTGCCGCTGATGTCGACCTCCACCTGGTAGCTGACCGGCGTGCCTGCAGCCAGGCCGGCACCCCCCACCAGCACCGTGTCGTAGAAGCGGCCCAGCACCGTGGCATTGCTGTAGCCGATGGTGAGCACATGGCCTTGCAAGTCGCAGCAATACGGGTTGCTGGCGGCGGCATAGGCCTTGAGCAGGCCCACCCGGCCCATGAAGCGGGCGTCGGCGCGGCCGCCCACCGGCGTTTCCGACAACTCGCTGCGCACCTGCAGCTGGTTGGCGCCGGGCTGGTTCAGCAGGTTCAGATCGTCGTTGTTGCTGACCGTCAAGCCCGAGCCGGGCGTGAACTGCACGGCATTGGCCAGCAGGTTGGCCGACAGCTGCCAGGTCTGGGCCATGCCGGCCGCCGGCCACAGCGCGCCCAGCGCCAGCGCGGCGCCGGCCAGGGCC
>JARXAJ010000143.1 GCA_029865965.1 Aquabacterium sp. | reverse complement strand
AGGTCCTGCCGCGAAGGCGGCAGGACGGCGGCATCGCAGCCGCCCCGGCGCGCGAGCACCGCAGGGGACCTGGCCCGCAGGGCCAGGCGCCGCATTGAAGCCGCCACGCAGGCCCGCCACGGCCTTGCTTGCTCGCTCAGTGCGTGTGCCGCACAGCGGACTGTGGGGATGGCCGACAAGAGCCCACTTCTGCCATCCGCCACCAGGCCCGATGGCGCACCAAGACCGTTCCAGCAGGGCAGGGCGCTCGGCGACCAGGGGCTGCGGGCATGCCCGATGGTTGAGCCCGCACGGGCGCCCTATGCTGAGCGCATGAGCTCCGCCAACCATCCCGCCACCAACCTGCACGGCCTGCGCGTGCTGCTCACCCAGGCCGACATCTTCATGGGCCCGGTGCTGGCCGAGGTGTTCAGCGCCCAGGGCGCTACCGTCACTGCCGACACCCGTGCACTGGCCGACGACCCCGCCGCCGCTGCAGCAGCCGTGGCGGCAGCCGGCCATGTCGACGTGCTGCTGCTGCATTTGGCCCTGCCAGCGCCGGCCACAGCCGCGCAGGACATCGGCGAGGATGAGTGGCGCCAGGTGTTCGCCCATATGGTCGATCCGATGCCGCGCCTGGTGGCTGCGGTGTTGCCGCAGATGCTGGCGCGCCAGGCCGGCCGCATCCTGCTGATGGGCAGCGCCGCCGCGCTGCGCGGGCAGAAGCGCACCGGCAGCTACAGCGCGGCGCGTGGGGCACAGCTGGCCTACATGCAGTCGGTGGCGCTGGAGTTGGCGCCCAAGAACATCCAGTTCAACGCCATCGCGCAGAACTTCGTCGCCAACCCGACCTACTTTCCGCCCAGCGTGCAGGCCAACCCGCGCTTCCAGGACCGCCTGGCGCGTGAGGTGCCGCTGGGCCGCCTGGTGGGTGCCGAGGAAGACGCGCTGTTCGCCGCCTACCTGTGCAGCCCGGCAGCGGCCTGCTTCGTCGGCCAGGTGTTCCCGGTCAGCGGGGGCTGGGCGCTGAAGTAATTGCGCAGCCGTGGCCAGCCAGGCCGCCCATCAGGCGGCCTGTGCTGCATCAGTTCTTGACGACCTCGTTGATCTCGATGGCCACGCCACGGGCGGTGTTGGCCACCGCCGCTGACTGGCCGGTCAGGTCACCGGCCGTCGGCATGGCCTGGCCGCTCTTGCTGATGCGTGCGCCGATCACCACCTGCGGGTGCAGCGACAGCCGCATCTGCGGCGCCATGGCGCTGCTGTCGTCGAGCTTGAAGTCCAGCGGCAGATCCTTCACCTGGTGGCGCAGGATCGCCAGCGGCATGCGCGGCCCGTCGGCCGCCCGGGCAAAGATGAAGACGGTGTCGCCCGGCTGCACCTGCTGCGCCAGTGCCGGCGACAGGCGCACACTGCCTTGCACGCCCGCTGACGCTGCCGCCGGGCCGGCTGCCGCCTGCCCTGCAGCCGGCACAGCAGATGCCGCTGCACCTGGGGCCGTGGCCGCAGCAGCCGGCATGCTGCCTTGCTGCCTGGCTTCGGCGATGCCCTCTTTCAACTGGGTCAAGAATTCGCTGCCCGGCGGCGTGATCGCGACCAGGCGCTCCCAGTGGCGCACGGCGGTCGGGAAGTCGCGGGCTTCGAAGGCGGCCGTGCCAGCCAGTGCCAGCGCCTTGGGGTTGTCGGGTTCCAGCTTCAGCGCGCGGCCGATCCACTCCGCCGGCTCGCCCAGCAGGCTGCGGTTGTTCTGCATCGCCAGCGTGTCGGCATAGTCGGCCATCACACGGGCGTCGGTCTGCAGCAGCGTGCCGGTGCTCTTGAACGCCGCCAGAGCCTTGTCGTGCTGGCCCAGGCGGGCATAGCTGCGCGCCAGCATCGCCCAGCCCTCGGTGTTCTCGGGCTCCGACTTCAGGCGCTGCGCCAGTTTTTCGACCGCCGCGGCGAACTGGGCTTCTTCATCGCCACTGGCTGGTGCACCGGCGTCGTTGCTGCCGGCCACCACCGTGTTGCCGGGCGCGCCGGTGTAGGAATAGCCGGCCACGGCCAGGCCGACGATGCCGGCCACCAGCACCGCCACCAGCTTGCCGCCGGGGCGCGTTTGGCTGGCGCCAGCGTTGGTTGACGGCCCGGGGGCCGCGCTGGTGGCTGCGCTGGTGGCCACATCGGCCGGCGGCTCCGGCTGGGCCAGCACCTTGTCGAGCAGCTGGCGCTCCAGCCGTTCCTTGGCCGCTGCATAGGCGGCGTTGTCCAGCTTGCCGGCGGTGTGTTGGGCCTGCAACTGCTGCAGCTGCCGGCGCAGGCCGGGGATGTCGTTTTTCATGGGCAGGTCAGCTGCGCGGCCGGTCGGCCGGCACGTCGTCGTTCTCGTCAGGCTCGAATTGGTCGGCAGGCAGCCGGTTGCGCCGGCGCAGCAGCCACCACAGCCCCAGCAGGCCGCCCGCCAGAAACACGAACGGCCCGAACCACAGCAGCGCGGTGGTGGCCTTCAGCGGCGGCCGATACAGCACGAAGTCGCCATAACGCGCTGTCATGTAGTCAAAGACCTGGCGGTCGGTCTGGCCGCTGCGCAGCATCTCGCGCACCTGGTTGCGCAGATCGACCGCCAGGTCGGCATGGGAGGCGGCGATGGTCTCGTTCTGGCACACCAGGCAGCGCAGCTCGGCCGACAGGCGCATCACATGGGCCTCCAGCACCGGGTCGGCGGTGGCGGGCGCGGCCTCCTTGCCGTGGGCCGGCAAGGCCGTGGCCAGCACCGCGCACAACACCCAGGCCAGGGCCAGGCCAGGTGCGCGGGCCAGCCCGCGCCACAACACGTCAACCCGCATCCTGTAACTCCTTGAGCAGCGGCTCGATGCGGGTGCGCACCACATCGGCGGTGAGCGGGCCGGTGTGCTTGTAGCGGATGACGCCCTGGCGGTCGATGATGAAGGTCTCGGGCACGCCATAGACGCCGAAATCGATGCCCACGCGGCCATTGGCGTCGACCAGCGTGGCGGTGTAGGGGTCGCCCAGGTTGGCCAGCCAGCCCCGGGCGGCCTGGGTCTGGTCCTTGTAATTCAGGCCATACACCGGCACCAGCTTGCGCCGGGCGATGTCGATGACCAGCGGGTGCTCTTCACGGCAGGGCGCACACCAGCTGGCCCAGACATTGAGCATCCACACCTTGCCCAGCAGGTCGTTGCGGCCCACCGTCTGCGCCGGGTCGTCCAGCCGCGGCAACTGGAAGGCGGGCGCCGGCTTGCCGACCAGAGGTGACGGCACCTCACGCGGGTTCAGGCCCAGGCCGACGAACAGGAAGCCCAGCACCGCCGCGAAGATGCCCATCGGCACCAGGTAACGCAGGACCTTCATCGCGCAGCGGAGACAACGCCGGCGTTGTCCAGTGCGTCACGCGTGGCGCGGGCGCGGTAGCGCCGGTCGGTCACAGCCCACATGCCACCCAGGCCCATGAACAGGCAACCCACCCAGATCCAGGACACGAAGGGCTTGACCCAGATGCGCACCAGCCACTTGTCGCCGGGCAGCGGTTCGCCCAGCTGCACATACAGGTCGCCCCGGATGCGGCTGTCGATCGCGGCCTCGGTCATCGGGTTGCGCTGCACCTTGTAGATGCGCTTCTCGGGGTACATGTCAGACACCTGCACACCCCCGCGCGTGACCACCAGGTGCCCGCGTGTGGCCTGGTAGTTGGGCCCGGTGACAGGCTGCGCGCCCTGGTAGGTGAAGGTGTAGCCGTTGACCGTGGTGCTGTCACCCGGGGCCATGGCGACGTCGCGCTCGATGTCGTAGGTACCGACCATGGTGACGCCGAACACGAACACCGCCACGCCCACATGGGCCACCATCATGCCCACCGTGGCCCGCGGAACCTGGCCCAGGCGGTGCAGCACATTGGCCCGCATGCCGCCGCTGGGCCGCACCCGCTCCCACAGCTCGGTCAGCACCGAGAACACGATCCAATAGGCCATCAGCAGACCGACGACCGAGCCCAGGCCGATGTTCCCGCCGATCCAGGCGGTCAGTGCCGCGCTGACCACCGTGACGCCCGCCGCCCAGCGCAGGCGCACCGCCAGCGCCGGCAGCGCGTCGTTCTTCCAGCGCGCCAGCGGGCCCACACCCATGAAGAACACCAGCACTGCCATGATCGGCACGAACACCGCGTCGAAGTACGGTGCACCCACCGAGATCTTGCCCAGGCCCAGCGCGTCCAGCATCAGCGGGTACAGCGTGCCTAGCATCACCGCGGCCATGGCCACGATCAGCAGCACGTTGTTGGCCAGCAGCATGCTTTCGCGCGAGACCGAGGTGAAGCGCGCACCCAGCCCCACCTTGGGCGCACGCCAGGCGTACAGCGCCAGCGCCGCCCCCACGGTGATGGCCAGCATCACCAGGATGAAAGCGCCGCGCGCCGGGTCGGACGCGAACGAATGCACCGAGGTGATCACGCCCGAGCGGACCAGGAAGGTGCCCAGCAGTGCCAGCGAATAGCCCATGATCGCCAGCAGCACCGTCCAGCTCTTGAAACTGCCGCGTTTTTCAGTCACCGCCAGGGAGTGGATCAGCGCCGTGGCCACCAGCCAGGGCATGAACGACGCGTTCTCGACCGCGTCCCAGAACCACCAGCCGCCCCAGCCCAGCTCGTAGTAGGCCCACCAGCTGCCCAGCGCGATGCCGAAGGTGAGGAAGGCCCAGGCCACCGTGGTCCAGGGGCGGCTCCAGCGCGCCCACTGGGCGTCGAGGTTGCCGCCGATCAGCGCCGCCACCGCAAAGGCGAACGCCACCGACATGCCCACGTAGCCCATGTACAACATTGGCGGGTGGAAGATCATGCCCGGGTCTTGCAACTGCGGGTTCAGGTCGCGGCCGTCGGCCGGCACCGGGAACAGGCGGTCGAAGGGGTTGGAGGTGAACAGCACGAACAGCAGAAAGCTCAGTGTCAGCAGCCCCATCACCGACAGGATGCGCGACAGCACCGGCAGCGGCAGGTTCTTGCTGAAGCTGGCCACCGCCCAGGCCCAGCCGGCCTGCATCAGCAGCCACAGCAGCAGGCTGCCTTCATGGCTGCCCCAAGACGCCGCGATGCGGTACATCAGCGGCAGTTGCGAATTCGAGTGCGACGCAACGTTCATCACCGAGAAGTCGTTGTTGATGAAGCTGACCATCAGGCAGCCGTAGGCCACGATGATCAGGCCCAGCAGCACATGCGTGGCCGGGCGGGCCAGCGCCATCCAGTCAGCGCGCCCGCGCTGGGCGCCCAGCAAGGGCACCGTGCCCAGCACCAGGGTGACGCCCACCGCCAGCCACAGGGCGAAATGGCCTGCTTCGGCGATCATGGCTGCTTGCCCGCGCCATAGGCGGCTGTGCCCGCGGTGTCGCCCTGGGCCGGTTGCCCCATCGTCAGTTCGAGCCGGCTCTGGCCCTTCTGCGCACGTTTCAGGGCGTCGGCGGCTTCGGGCGGCATGTAGTTCTCGTCATGCTTGGCCAGCACCTCGCGCGCCATGAACACGCCGTTCTCCAGCTTGCCCTGGGCGACCACGCCTTTGCCTTCCTGGAACAGGTCGGGCAGGATGCCCTCGTAGCGCACCGGCACAGTCTTGGCGGTGTCGGTGACGATGAAGTTCACCTTCAGCCCGTCACGCTGGACGGTGCCGGCCTGCACCAGGCCACCCACCCGGAAGGTGCGGTTGCTGGGTGCTTCCTTGGCGGCCACCTGGGTGGGCGAGTAGAAGAACACCATGTTACTCTGGAATGCGTTGAGCACCAGGGCGACCACGATGCCGGTGGCCGACAGCAGGCCCATGGCAATGGCCAGGCGTTTTTGGCGCGGTTTCATCAATCGTCCTCGTCGGTCTCGGTCTGTCTTGCGGCTTGCCGCAGGGCTTGGCGGTGGCGCTGGCGGGCCAGCAGCGGCTCGGCCACCATGAACAGCAGCGTGACGGCATACGCGCCCCACACATAGAAGCCGTAGCCGCCCATGCGGAAGAACTCTTGTGCGCTGCCCCAGTTCATGGCTTGATTGTCCTTCCCAGCAAGGCAGCCACCCACCCGGCATGGGCTTCACGTTCGATGATCTGTGCGCGGGTGCGCACGAAGACGACCGCAAACGCATAGGCCCAGAAGGCCACCGTCATCAGCAGCATCGCCGTCAGCATGGTGGCCGCCATCTTGGGTGCCGCCGACACACTGATGGTGGCGCCCTGGTGCAGCGTGTTCCACCACTTCACCGAGAAATAGATGATCGCCACGTTGATGCTGCCCACCAGCGCCAGCAAGGCACCCGCCTGTTCAGCCCGGCGCCGGTCGTCGATGGCATTGACCAGGGCGATGTAGCCCAGATACAGGAACAGCAGGATCAGTTCCGTGGTCAGCCGTGCATCCCACACCCAGTAGGCGCCCCAGGTCGGGCGGCCCCACAGCGCGCCGGTCCACAGCGCCAGGAAGGTGAACAGCGCGCCGGTGGGCGCGATGGACTGCGCCACCATCGACGCCAGCCGCGCCTTGAAGGCCCAGCCGATGCAGGCCCAGAAGGCCATCACCAGGTACAGCAGCATCGACATCCAGGCTGCCGGCACATGGATGAAGATGATGCGGTAGACATCGCCCTGCACGGCATCCGTGGGCGCGATGAAGAACCCCATGTACAGGCCGGCCGCCGCGAAGCCCAGCGCCACCACCCAGCACAGCGGCACCAGCCAGCGCGTCAGGCTGTAGAAGCGCGACGGTGCCGAGAAGTTGTAGAACCGCAGCCGGGTCTGTGGCGCCGGCCTGGTGCTGCTGTCGGTGGACGCGGAGGGCATGGTCATCTCTTCACAAGCGCTCAGGCTCTCAATCGGTGGAAATGCGCAAGGCTGCCGCCGTGGCCAGGGGCGCACCCAGCGTGGTGACGATCAACAACGCCCCCAGCAGTGAAAAGTGGCCCGAGGCGGACAGCCCGGATTCGACCATGCCCACGGCCCCGGCGCCAAAGATCAGCGCCGGTGTGGCCAGCGGCAGCACCACCAGGATCAGCAGCATGCCGCCGCTGCGCAGCCCCAGGGTGAGCGCTGCCCCCAGCCCGCCCAGCAGGCTGAGGATGGGCGTGCCCAGCACCAGGCTGAACACCAGCGCCTGCAGCGCCGGCGCAGACATGTTGAACACCAGCCCGGCCAGCGGCGTGGCCACGATCAGCGGCAGCCCCGTCAACAGCCAGTGCGCGCTGCATTTGGCAGCGGCCACGGCAATGGCCGACGCCGGCGCCAGCAGCATCTGTTCGAGCGAGCCGTCGGCCATGTCGCCGGCAAACAGCTGGCCCACCGACAGCATCGATGCCAGCAGCGCACACACCCAGACGATGCCCGGGGCGATCTCGCGCAGCGTCTTTGGCTCGGGGCCCACGCCCAGCGGGAACAGGCTGAGCGCCACCAGAAAGAAGGCCAGCGGCAGCAGTGCGTCGATGCGCCGGCGCGACGCCAGTTGCAGGTCGCGCAGCAGCACACACAGGAAGACGCTCCTCATCGGCCTGCCGCATCGCCGGCCTCGTGCGCTGTGCTGCGCCTGGATGCTTGCCGCGATGCGGGTGCAAAGGCTTCGAGGTCCAGCACCGCCGGCACGGGCTGGCGGATCGACAGCGCCTGGTGGCTGGTCAGCAGCACGCAGCCGCCGGCCAGGGCATGGCCGCCGATGACGGCATTCAGCGCGTCGATGCCGTCGGCATCGAGCGCGTCGAAGGGTTCGTCCAGCAGCCACAGCGGCGCACCGCCCGACAGCGCCAGGCGCGCCAGCGCCACGCGCCGCCGCTGGCCCTGGCTGAGCGTGCGCACCACCGCATGCCGGCGTTGGGCGATGCCCATGCGCTGCAAGGCGGCCTGCAGGCTGGCGTCGTCATGCGGCAAGCCGTGCAGGCGGGCCAGGAAGCGCAGCGCCTCGGTGGCGGTGAGGTCGTCCTTCAGTGCATTCTGGTGGCCGATGTAGACCCACAGGCGGCGCCCTTGCGGCCCCGCCGCCCGCTGCGGCTGCCCCTGCACCGCCATGCTGCCAGCCGCCGGCGTGGACAGGCCGGCCAGCAGCCGCAGCAGCGTGGTCTTGCCGCGGCCGTTGCGCCCGCGCAGCCAGGTGACCGTGCCTGCGGGCAATGCCAGGTCCAGCCCTTCGAAGAGGCGGCGGTCACCGCGGTCACCGGCCAGCCCGGTGCAGGCCAGCACGCAGGCCGCTGCCGGTGGCCCCGCCAATGGCGCGGTTGGGGCGGTTTTGGCGGGCGGGGCGGGTTTGTCGAGGAAGGCCGGGGGATGCACGGGGCTGGTGGAGGCTGGCGCGCACCAGGGCGCTGCTCGGGCAGTGTAATTGCGCTGTCCCGGCGCGCCGCCACAGGGG
>JARXAJ010000107.1 GCA_029865965.1 Aquabacterium sp. | reverse complement strand
TCACCATGCAGGCCGTGCCGTGGGCCCGCCAGAAGCGGTAGACCTTCAGCAGCGACGGGTGGTCGAACTGCGCCAGCAGCCGGGCTTCATGGATGAAGC
This sequence comes from Aquabacterium sp., assembly GCA_029865965.1. GTDB lineage: Bacteria > Pseudomonadota > Gammaproteobacteria > Burkholderiales > Burkholderiaceae_C > Pseudaquabacterium. Next base: position 11,961 of record JARXAJ010000107.1, on the reverse strand, counting down.
TGGCGAGTCCGGCGTCGAACACAGGCTGGTGCTTGTCGGCGGTGACCACCACGTCGAGCGGGCCCGACCGCATGGCCAACGTCGCCGGCATGTACTCCTTGATGGCCACGCGCCGTTGCAGCGAATGGTCATGCGCCTGGTCGACGATGCCGAAGCCGCCTTCGCCCAGCACACGCAGCAATTCGCACTCCGCCAGGTGCGCACCGGTGGGCAGCGCTTCGCCACGCCCCGGGCTGGGCCGCGGCATTGGCTGAGCCGCATCCCAGGCGGGCCCAGCCGGCGGCGGCGCAGGAGGAGGCCGGAACGGTTCGGGCGGATTGCTGCGCATGGCGGCCGGTTGCGGCAGTGCCTTGCATCGTCAGGCACACCATGGGAAGTCCATCCCCAGGGCAGTCGAGCGGTGCAAGCTGCGGGCCGGGCTTGGTCGGCCCTGGCCATCGCCAAGTGCCACTTCGACAGGTTTCACACGGTTGGCGTGCCTGCAGCAGCGCAGCCGGTGGCCGATCTGGCGCCAGAGCGGCGGGGTGCCGGCATACACTTTGTGCACTCCCCATCTCTGCGGGGCAGCACCCAGGTGGCTGCCGCGCCACACCATGCTGAAGACCTTGCGTCGGCTGATCACCGGGCCGTCCCGGCAGGCCGACCCGGCCGAACTGCGGCAATGGGCGGCAGATCACGGCCATGGCTGGCGGCGGGTGCGCGATGCCAACGGTTGCGTCATCGACGGTCGCCTGGGCCCGCAGCCATGGCGCATCGAATGGGGCGCGCCGCAGCGCGACTACATCAGCGGCATGGAACTGCGCATGATGGCCGAGCTGGATCTGCCGAAGGAGCTGTCGGCCATGGTGCTGAACCGCCAGCTCATGGAAACCATGGAAAACGCGGTCTATGAACGTTATGTCGATGACGTGAAGACCCGCATCGACACCAACACGCCGGCCGAGATGCGCTGGCTGGTGATGTTCTCCAAGACCGCCCCCCAGAACCTGGGCCGCCTGAAAGAGCGCTACGGTGCGGTGTGCAGCATTGACCCCTGGATGCAGCAATGGCTGCACAGCCCGCTGAACGACGCACTGGCCGCCACGCTGGACATGGCGGCGCCTGGCGAGCCCGTGGTGCTCAGCATCGGCCGTGGCCGCCTGACCCTGCGCACGGCGCTGCCCGCGCCCGACGCCAGGCGTCTGGCGCAATGGTTCAGTGTGTTCGAGCATGCGCTGCGCGAGGCCAGGCGCCTGGGCGCCGAATGGCGCGATGTGGCTGGCGCAGGCCTGACCACCCAGCCCAGCACCTGGGCGAAGACCGAGCAGCCCGCCGGCCGGTCGCCCGACCTCGGGCTCTGACCGGCGGCGTCGCGTCAGGCCCGGCTGGCGAAACCCCAGCCCAGTTCCGCCAGCGGCCGAGTGGCCGCACCCGTGGCGCGGGCCTGGGCGCTGGCAGCCGTGCCGTCGACCACCCGCTTGGCAATGCCCTGGGTGATGGCGGCCAGGCGGAACAGGTTGTAGGCGAGGTAGAAGTTCCAGTCGGCCAGCAGGGCGTCGGACGACCCGCGGCCGGTGCGCTCGCAGTAGCGGCGCACATAGTCCTGCTCGGGCGGAATGCCCAGCGCCGCCAGGTCGAGCCCGGCGATGCCGCGGATGACGCCGGGCTGGATGTGCCAGCCCATGCAGTGGTAGCTGAAGTCGGCCAGCGGGTGGCCGATGGTGCTGAGCTCCCAGTCGAGCACCGCGATCACGCGCGGCTCCTGCGGGTGGAAGATCAGGTTGTCGAGCCGGTAGTCGCCGTGCACGATGGCCACTTGGGCCTCGTCCAGTGCGCTGGCGGGCAGGTGGGCCGGCAGCCAGTCCATCAGCTGGGCCATCTCGGGGATGGGCTCGGTCACCGAGGCCTGGTACTGCTGGCTCCAGCGTTTGATCTGGCGGTTGAAGTAGTTGCCGGGGCGGCCGAAGTCCTGCAGGCCGACGGCCTTGACCTCGACGTTGTGCAGCGCCGCCAGCACCCGGTTCATCTCGTCATACACCGCCGCGCGCTCCGTCGGCTGCAGGCCGGGCAGCGATTGTTCCCAGAACACCCGGCCTTCGACGAAGTCCATCACGTAGAAGGCGCGGCCGATGACCGATTCGTCCTCGCACAGCACATGCATGCGCGCCACCGGCACACCACTGAGTGCCAGCGCGTCCATCACGCGGAACTCGCGTTCGATGGCGTGGGCCGACGGCAGCAGCTTGGCCAGCGGGCCGGGCTTGGCGCGCAGCACATAGCTGCGGCCCGGCGTGACCAGCTTGAAGGTGGGATTGGACTGGCCGCCCTTGAACTGCTCGACCGTCAGCGGGCCGGCAAAGCCAGGCAGCTTGTCGGTCAGCCAGTGCTCCAAGGCTGCCAGGTCGAAGGCATGCTGCTGCGCGACCGCGCCAGTGCCTGTGAATTGATCCATGAGATGACTTTCTTCAACGCGTCTTGTGGATGCGCCCGTCCCGGGGCGGCTTCCTGCAACCGCCAAACTATGGCCGCGCAAGACGCGGCCGGTTCGCAGGGCACAAACGGTCCACTGGACCGTTTGAGTCCCTGCTCACCCCTCGGCGATGTCCAGCAGTTTGTCGCGGGACAGCACCACCAGCCGGGTGGGCTCGACCCGTACCGCGCCTTCGCGTTCGAAACCCTTGAGCTCCTGGTTCACCCGCTGGCGCGACGCCCCCAGCAGTTGGGCCAGGTCTTCTTGGGCCAGTTGCAGACCGATGCGGATTTCCTCGCCCTGCTCGATGCCATAGCTCTTGGCCAGCATGATGATCTGCTTGGCCAGCCGCGCCGACAAGGGCTTGGTGTTGAGGTCCTCGAACTGGTTGAACATCAGGCGCAGGCGGCGGCAGTTCAGCCGCAACAAGGCGTCGTACAACTCGGAATGCTGGGTCAGCAATTCCTTGAAATCGGCCTTGCGCACGCACAGCAAGGTGGTCTCGCCATGGGCGTCGGCATCGTGGGTGCGCGGCAGGCCATCGAACAACGCGATGTCGCCGAACCACACACCGGGCTCGCAATACGTCAGCGTGACCTGCTTGCCCGACAGCGACACCAGCGATACCCGCACCGCGCCGCGGGCCACCCCGCACCATTCTTCGGCCGGCGTACCGCGTGACGCCAGCGGGCCGCCGTCGCTCAACCTGCGTACATAGGCCCGGGACAGGATGGCATGGCGCAAAGGTTGCGATAGCTTCGAGAACCATGCACCAGATTCGATGTTTTGACGCTCTTCAATGGTAAGAACCGGTGTATTCATGGCTTGTCCCAGGTGCGACAACCGCACCAGCATGCAGCAGCCATTGTCGTCGAGCTTGCGGGCGTTGGCGGGCGGGCCCTGTCGGGCTTGTCATGTGCGGGGAGCGCAGGGCCACGCAGGCCCAGCCACTGCGCGGCCACAGGCGAGAAATCTGGGGCGGTTCTGCCGGCTTGATCTGCAGATCTGCATGCTAGAGTGATTCTCGACCCTTCAACTGATGGCCACCGCTTGGCAGCTGCCCCCATTCGCACAGCGCGACGCCAGCCCCTTCTGACTGCAATGGCAACGGCTGCAGTGGCTGCCTGTCTGCTGGTGGCCGGGCCGGTTGTCGCCGAGGACCGCACAGCGCCGTGGCCAGCGTCTGGTGCCCAGCTTGCGCGCGGGGCGGCTGACGACAGCCGCACTGTCGACAGCCAAGTGCAGTTGGCGTTGGCAGAAGCACGCCGCCAACAGGCGCAGCTGGAAGCCCAACGCGCGCGTCTGGAACGTTCCGAGGCTGCAAACGCCTGGCTGCCCTGGTTGACCTTGGGTTTGGTCGCCCTGGCCGGCCTGGCCGGCTGGCTGGGCTTGCGGCTGTGGCGATTGCAGCAGGCCAGGCCGGCAGCACAAGCGCCGGTCGCCGCGGCGCCGGCGCAAGCAGCGGAGATGACGCCCATCGACATGGCGGCGCTGGTGGCCGCTGCCATGCCCGACAGCGTGCCCGCCAAGCTGCCGCAGCGCGTGGCGCAGCCGGTGGTACCGGGTGCCCGGCAGGCGGTGGCCCCGGCGCCGTTACCGGCCCAGGCCCCGGCGGCAGCAGCCATGCCAGCGCCAGCGCCGGCGCAGACCAGCGCAGTGCCGCCGCGCATGACGCCACTGCAGCGTGACAGCAGCGGCAAACCGCTGTCCACGCGCGACTTTTCAACGGGCACCAACGTCCCGGCCCGGCCCGTGTCTGTCGAAGAACTGCTCGACCTCGACCAGCAGGTCGACTTTTTCATGGCCCTGGGCCAGGCCCAATCGGCCATCGACCTGCTGCTGGGCCATGTGCGTGGCAGCGGCGGCATCAATGCGCTGCCGTACTTCAGGCTGCTGGAGATCTACCGCGCGCAGGGCGACGAAGAGGCCTACGAACGCACCCGTGAGCGCTTCAACCAGCGCTTCAATGCGCATGCGCCGGATTGGGACGGTCAACTGGCCAGTGGCCGCCTGCTGGAGAACTATCCCGATGTGATGCTCCGCCTGCAGCGTGCCTGGCCGCAGCCCATGCGCGCGGTGGCCGAGATGGAAGGCCTGCTCTTGCGCCGCGCCGACCTGGAGCCGTTCGACCTGCCGGCCTACCGCGACCTGCTGATGCTGCATGCCCTGGTGCGCGACCTGCCTGCGGCAGCCCTGGTGGCAACTGCCACCACCCCGGCCGTGCTGAACATCGACCGAGCCTTTGAGCATGGCGCCAGGCCTGGCGATCCGGTCGACCTGCTGCTGCCGCTGGATGAGGACCCGCACGACATCACGGCGCCCCGGCCACACCTGGCAGAAGAGTCCAGCGCCCAGGCCCTGCTGGCCGACTGGGTGTTCAGCCGCGCGGCCCAGGCCCGCCGCGGCATGCCTGCACCCAGCCAGGCAGAACGGCCGGCGGCCGTGCCCCGGCGCACCATCAGGCTTGATCTGGATCTGAGCGACTACGCCCCGTCTCCGCGTGAGTTCACCCGCCCTGCGGCCTTCACCGACATCGACATACGGCGTGACAAGCGCCTGTCCAACCTGGGCGGCCTCGACGAGGCCGACAGCGACCCGACGCCGCTGCCTTCGCGCCGTTAGGCGCAGGCACAGGCGCAGGCGCTACAGCCGCGCCAGCCGGCCCAGTGCCGCCTGCAGGGTCGCGTCTTTCTTGGCATAGCAGAACCGCGCCAGACTCTGGTTGCGGCCATCGTCGTAGAAGGCCGACAGCGGGATGGCGGCCACGCCGATCTCGGTGGTCAGCCACTGGCAGAAGTCGCCCTCGGGCAGGCTGCTGATGGCGCTGTAGTCGACCACCTGGAAGTAGCTGCCCTCGCTGGGCAGCAGCTTGAAGCGGGTGCCGGCCAGGCCGGCGCGGAACAGATCGCGCTTGCGCTGGTAGAACGCCGGCAATTCCAGATACGGCGCGGGGTTGGCCAAATAGCGGGCCAGGCCGTGCTGCATCGGCGTGTTGACGGTGAACACATTGAACTGGTGCACCTTGCGGAACTCGGCCGTCAGCGGTGCCGGCGCTGCCACGGTGCCGATCTTCCAGCCGGTGACGTGGAAGGTCTTGCCGAAGCTGCTGACGACAAAGGCCCGTGCGGCCAGTTCGGGGTGGGCGCTGGCGCTGGCATGCGGCTCGCCGTCGTAGACCATGTGCTCATAGACCTCGTCGCTGATCAGCAGTGCGTCGGTGGGCCGCAGGATGTCGGCCAAGCGGTCGAAGTCGGCCCGGCGCCAGATGGTGGCGCTGGGGTTGTGCGGCGAGTTGACCAGGATGGCCCGGGTGCGCGGCGACATGGCAGCTGCAATGGCGTCGAAGTCGGGCCGGAACGTGCCGGCCTGCAGCGCCACCCGCACCACCGTGCCACCGGCCAGCTCGATGTTGGGCACATAGCTGTCGTAGTTGGGCTCGAGCACGATCACCTCGTCGCCCGGGCCCACCACCGCCAGGATGGCGGTGATGATGGCCTGGGTGGCGCCGGCGGTGATGGTGATCTCGGTGTTGGCGTCGTAGTGCCGCCCGTACAAGGTGGCGATCTTGCGCGACATCGCCTCGCGCAGCGCCGGCACGCCGGCCATCGGCGGGTACTGGTTGAGGCCGTCGCGCATGGCCTGCGTTACCGCGTCCAGCAGGGCCGGGTCGCCTTCGAAGTCGGGGAAGCCCTGGCCCAGGTTGACGGCGCCGCGCTCGGCAGCCAGGGCCGACATCACGGTGAAGATGGTGGTGCCCACCTTGGGCAGGCGGCTGGGCGGCAGCGGGGTGCGGTGGATGGCCGGGGCGGTGGTGGCGTGCATGGTGGCGGTGCTCAGGGTCAAAGCTCGTAGGTCGTGGGGGTAGTGCCAGGGCGCTCGGCCATGGCTTTCTCGATCAGCGCGCGGTTCAGGCGCTCGCTCAGCAACTCGGCAAAGGCGTAGACGAAGTGGCGCAGATAGGCGCCGCGCTTGAAGGCCACGCGGGTGGTGTTGGGGCCGAACAGATGGCCCACCGGGCGCCAGGCCAGGTCGCCGCCGGGCGGGTCGTCACGCACCGCCATCTCGGCCACCAGGCCCACGCCCATGCCCAGCCGCACGTAGGTCTTGATCACGTCGGCGTCAATGGCTTCCAGCACGATGCTGGGCTGGAGCCGGGCGCGGGCGAAGGCCTCGTCGATGCGGCTGCGGCCGCTGAAGGTGGGGTGGTAGGTGATCAGCGGCTCGGCCGCCAGCTGGGCCAGCGTGGGCCGCTCCACATCGGCCAGCGGGTGGCGGGCCGGCACCACCAGCACATGCTGCCATTCATAGCAGGGCAGTGTGACCAGGCCGTCCACATCGGCCACGGCTTCGGTGGCCAGGCCGATCTCGGCCACGTCATCGGCCAGCATGCGGGCCACGTCGCCGGGCATGCCCTGGTGCATCTGCACCTGCACCTTGGGGAACATGCGCCGCAGCCTGGCCACCGGCTCGGGCAGCACATAGCGGGCCTGGCTGTGGGTGGTGGCAATCGACAGCGTGCCGGCATCCTGCTTGGAGAATTCATCGCCGATGCGCCGCAGGTTGGCCACCTCGCGCATGATGATCTCGACCGACTGCAGCACCAGCTGCCCCGGCTCGGTGACGCGGCGGATGCGCTTGCCGTGGCGGGCAAAGATGTCCACGCCCAGCTCTTCTTCCAGCTCGAGAATGGCCTTGCTGATGCCGGGCTGCGAGGTGTGCAGTGCCTTGGCCGTCTCGGTCAGGTTGAGGTTGCGCCGCACAGCCTCCTGCACGAAGCGGAACTGGTGCAGGTTCATCGCCAGGCGATCTCCGGCCGGGTGGCATCCAGTGCCACGGCAGCCATGGCGTCGACCAGGGCGGCGGCTTCGCCCACGGCAGGCCGCAGCGTGAAGCGCACCGCCGGGTGGGCGTCCTGCAGCCGCGCCAGCAACACCGGCAGGTCCTTACGCACATGGCCGCCGGCGCCCAGGAACAACGGCACCACGTCCACCGCCGTGCAGCCAGCCGCCACCAGGGTGTTGCCGCCGGCCACCAGGTCGGGCGCCATGAATTCCAGGAAGGCCAGCGCCACGCGTGCATCCCCGCGCTGGGCCTTGCAGCGCGCGGCCACGGCCTCGAAGGGCCGGGCCCATTGCGGGTCTCGCGCGCCGTGGGCGAAAAGCAGCAGGCCGGTGTCAGAAGGAGAAGTGGTCATCGCGTGTTCGGTCGTTGGGTCATCTGAATCGGACGAGCCAGGCAAAGGCGCCCATGGATATCAACAAGTACAGGCCGCTGGGGGCGGCGGCCGCCATCCAGGGGGTCCACTGCCGCAACAGGCCCAGGTGGCCGCTGGCGTTGTTCAGCAGCACGAAGCTGATGCCCAGCATGATGCCGCCAAACACCTTGTAGCTGACGCCGCCCGCCCGCGCATGCAGGTAGGCGAAGGGCAGGGCCAGGGCCACCATCACCACGCAGGCCAGCGGGTACAGCGCCTTTTTCCAGAACTGGATCTGGTGGCTCTGCACCGCCTGGTCCTGGTCAGCCAGGTGGGTGGTGTAGCGCCACAGGTCGACGGTGGACATGTTCTTGGCCGGCAGCAGCGCTGCGGCCACCACGGTGGCGTCCAGCGTGCTGGGCCAGTCCAGCATGGCCAGCTGTTGCTGGTGCAGGGGCTGGCCGGCGCCTGCGGCTTGCGGCGTCGGCCAGCTGGTGCGCTGCACTTGGCGCAGCTGCCAGAAGCCGCCGTCGAGCACCTGGCCGCGCGCGGCTTCGATGCGGGTGCGCAGCCGGCCGTCGGTGTCGAACTCGAAGATTCGCACGCCCAGCAGCGCACCGCCCGCGCCGGCCGCGCTGACATTGACCGAGATGCTGCGCTCGCTGGTGTCAGCCGCCGGTGCGCCGGTGCCGGGCCGCCGCTCCTTCATCCAGGCCCCGGCGCTGCCCAATGACACGCTGCCCCGCACGCCTGCCTTGACCGCCACCGATTCACGCTCGGTGTAGGGCGCCACGTAGTCGCCCACCACGAAGGTGATCAACGCAAACACCAGACCCGGCAGCGCCAGCAGCCGCAGCGCCCGGCCAGGGCCCAGGCCGCCGGTGCGCAGGATGGTGAATTCAGACGATTGCGCCAGCCGCGCCATGGCGTAGATGGTGCCGATCAGCACCGAGATCGGGAACAGCTCGTAGAAGTGGCCAGGCTGCTCCAGCAGGCCGCGCCACACCGCCTGGCCCAGGGTGTAGCCGTTGCGGCCCACGTTCTCCAGTTCATCGACGAAGTCGATGAAGAAGAACAGGCTGAGGAAGGCCACGGCCACGAACACCACCGACCAGGCGATGTCGCGGTAGAGCAGGCGCCTGACGGTCTTCATGCAGCCGCCCTTCGGGGCAGCAAGCGCAGCACCGCCGCATGGTCGCGCCACCAGATCAGCGCCAACCCCAGCACCAGCATGCCGCCATGCAGCGCCAGCAGCACGGCACCCATGCCCAGCTTGCCGCTGGCCACCCAGGCCTGCGACAGGTTGATCAGGTTGAAATAGACGATGAAGCTCAGCAGTGCCAGCAGCAGGTTCCAGTTGGTGGCGCGCCGCGGCTGGGTGGCGGCCAGGCCCACCCCCAGCAGCAGCAGGTTGGCGGCGGCCAGCAGCATGCCCACGCGCCAGGTCAGCTCGGCCTGGTGGCGCAGGTTGGGGTTGCGGACCAGCGCCAGCGTCGACAGCGTCTTGGGCGCAGCGGCCTCGGCCCGGCGGGCGGCCGTGTCCTCGACCACCACCCGGTAGCGCTCGAAACTGGACAGGGTGTGCACGCCGGTCTGGTTGTCGACTTCGGTGCGCTGACCGGCGTCGAGCTGCAGCACGCGGTTGGCCCCTTCGGTCAGCAGCTGGCCGCTGCGCGCTGACACCACGCTTTCCAGCTTTGGCTGGCGCGTCAACACAAACACGTTATGGCCTTCCACACCCTCCTGGCTGGCGCGGTCGACGAAGAACACCCGGCTGCCATCGCGCGAGGCCTGGAACACGCCGGGCGCCACGCGTGACAGGTCGCTGCGCTGCTCGTACCGGCTGCGCAACTCGGCACTGCTTTGGTTGCCCCAGGGCCAGACAAACAGCAGCAGCGCACCCACCACCACCAGCACCGGCCAGGCCATGCCCAGCACCGGCCGCACGAAGCGGCCCAGGCCCAGGCCGCTGGCAAACCAGATGGCCATCTCGCTGTCGCGGTACATCCGCCCCAGGGTCACCACCACCGCCACGAACAGGCTCAGCGCCAGCATCGTCGGCAGATGGCCCAGGGCGGTGTAACCCAGCAGCAATACCACGTCCTCGGGCGCCACCGAGCCACCGGCGGCCATCCCCAAAGTGCGGATCAGCATCATCGTGATCACGATGGTGAGGATGACCACCAGGGTGGCACCGAAGCTGCGGGCCAGCTCTCGGCGCAAGGTCGCATCGAATAACATCTTCTGATCTTATGACGAGGCAGAACATGGACTTCCAGACCCAAGTGATGGCCCCAGGCGCCACGGCCAAGCTGGCCGCCGATGCGCTGCTGCTGGTGATCGTGGGCGACACCTTGCCCGCCACGCTCGACGCGCCCCTGGCCACCAGCGTGACCGAGGCCATCAAGCAGGGCGACCTGGCGTTGAAGCCGGGCAAGTGCACCTACCTGCGCCAGGTGCCGGGCGTGAAGGCGCCGCGTGTGGTGGTGGCCGTGGCCAAGGACGGCAGTGCGCGCGCTGTGCAGGCCGCCGGTGCTGCAGGCATCGCGGTGGTCAAGGGCCTGGGCGTCAAGCACCTGGCAGTGCTGGTGGCCGGAGCCACCACCGGGGCCGCGCAGGCCGAGGCCCTGGCCACGGCGGCTGCCGACGCGGTCTACACCTACCGCACCACCAAGCCGAGTGCGGCCGCTGCACCATTGCTGGCCAAGTTGACCCTGCTGGCGGCCAAGGCCGATGCGGTGGCGGCTGCCACCGGCCTGGCCCGCGGCGCGGCCATCGCCGAGGGTGTGACCCTGGCGCGTGAACTGGCCAACCGCCCCGGCAACCACTGCACACCCACGCTGCTGGCGGCCGAGGCCCGCAAGATGGCCCGGGCCCAGGGCCTGAGGATCGAGGTGCTGGACCGCCGGCAGCTGGAAGCCCTGGGCATGGGCAGCTTCCTGGCCGTGGCCCAGGGCTCGGACGAGCCGCCCAAGTTCATCGTCATGCACTACCAGGGTGCCGCCAAGACGGTGGCGCCGCTGGTGCTCGTGGGCAAGGGCATCACCTTCGATTCCGGTGGCATCAGCCTCAAGCCGGGCGAGGGCATGGACGAGATGAAGTTCGACATGGGCGGCGCCGCCAGCGTGGTGGGCACGCTGCGCGCTGTGGCGCAGCTCAAGCCCAAGCTCAATGTCATCGGCGTGATCGCGGCCTGCGAGAACATGCCCAGCGGCCGGGCGCTGAAGCCGGGCGACGTGGTCACCAGCATGTCGGGCCAGACCATCGAGGTGCTCAACACCGACGCCGAGGGCCGGTTGATCCTGTGCGACGCGCTGACCTATGTCGAGCGCTTCAAGCCCGCCGCCGTGGTCGACATCGCCACGCTGACCGGCGCCTGCGTGGTGGCCCTGGGTGCGGTGCATTCGGGCATGTTCTCGCCCGACGACGCCCTGGCCGCTGAGCTGCTGGCCGCTGGCCACGCGGCGCTGGACACCTGCTGGCGTTTGCCGCTTGACGATGCCTACGACGAAGGCCTGAAGAGCAACTTCGCCGATATGGCCAACATTGGCGGCCGCCCGGGCGGTGCCATCACCGCGGCGATGTTCCTCAAGCGCTTCACCGCCAAGCTGCGCTGGGCGCACCTGGACATCGCCGCCACCGCCTGGAAGAGCGGCGCCGCCAAGGGCGCCACCGGCCGGCCGGTGGGCTTGCTGACGCACTGGGTGATGGCGCAGGCCAAGTGAACATGGTGTGCGGCGGTCAGCGGGCCGAGCGCCGGGCCGCAAGCCGGCCGGCGAGGGGCTGACATGAGTGTCGACTTCCACACCGGGCTGGGCGACAAGCTGGCGTACGCCTGCCGGCTGCTGCGCAAGGCGCACCGCAGCCGGGCGCGGGTGGTCGTCACTGGTGACGCGGCCCAGCTGTCCCGGCTGGACCAGTTGCTCTGGACCTTCGACGCCGGTGAGTTCCTCCCCCATGCCCGGCTGCGCGCCGGTGAACAGCCGCCGCCACGCCTGGCACCCACGCCGCTGTGGCTGGCTGACCAGCCGGCCGATGCGGGCGCCTGCGATGTGCTGGTGAACCTGGGCCCGGGCGGGCTGGGCGACGTGCCGCTGCCCGCGCGCACCATCGAGCTGGTGGCCCGGGCCGATGACGAGGTGGCCGCCGGCCGGCAACGCTGGCGCGCCCACGTGGCCGCTGGCCGCTCGCCGGTGAACCACCCGCAGGACGCGGCCTGACCAGGCCGAGGCGAACGCGGCACGCCCCTTGCTGGTTGACGCTGCTGCGCCGGTTCTGCGCTAGGGCAAGCCCCGAGGGCCCCTGTGCCGGAATGGGG
>JARXAJ010000312.1 GCA_029865965.1 Aquabacterium sp. | reverse complement strand
CGCCCGCAGTCCCCTGCGGGCGAGGGGTCGGCATGTCTTTGATCGACATCCGCCGCGTCTTCACCCAGGTCGAAGACATCCACCATGAAGGTGGCCCCCGCGCCGCCCGGCCGCTGCGGCGTGGTGCCATCGCTGCCGTGCTGACCAACCCCTATGCCGGCCGCTACGAGCCCGACATCCTGCCGATGATGGAGGCGCTGAACCCCGTGGGCCTGGACATCGCCCGCCGCCTGCTGGCCGCCCTGGCGGTGCCGGCCGAGGCGGTCCAGAGTTATGGCAAAGGCGCCATCATTGGCGCAGCTGGCGAGCTGGAACACGGCGCGCTGTGGCATGTGCCCGGTGGCTATGCCATGCGCGAACTGCTGGGCTGGAAGGGTGATGCAGCCGCCTACAAGCGTGGCGAAGGCGGCAGCGCCCAAAGCGGCAATGCCCTGGCCATCGTGCCCAGCACCAAGAAGGTGGGGGCACCCGGCGCCACGCTGGACGTGCCACTGACCCACATCAACGCCAGCTATGTGCGCAGCCATTTCGACGCGTTCGAAGTGCGCGTGCCCGGCGCGCCCCGGCCCGACGAGATGGTGCTGATCCTGGCGATGGGTTGCGGCGCACGGATGCATGCGCGGGTCGGCGGGCTGGCGGCCGACAACATCGCCAAGTGGGATGGACAGAGATGACCTCGACGGAGAAAGCCAAATGACCGACACCACCCCCGCCTACATCCGCAAGCTCGTGGTCCAGGTCGACGAGACCCGGCGCGAGATGGGCCGCGACATCAGCCCGCCCACCCGCCGCGCGCTGGCCATGGCGGTGATCGCCAACCCCTATGCCGGCCGCTATGAAGAAAACCTCGACGCGCTGATCGCCATCGGTGAAGAACTGGGCGCGCTGCTGGGCCAGAAGTGCGTGCAGGCGCTGGGCATCACGCCGGCGCAGGCGCACAGCTACGGCAAGGCGGCCATCGTCGGCGAGGCGGGTGAGCTGGAGCATGCCGCCGCCATCCTGCACCCCAAGCTGGGTGCGCCGCTGCGCAAGGCCGTGGAGAAGGGCGCAGCCCTGGTGCCATCGGCCAAGAAGCAGGGCGGCGTGGGCACAGCAGTGGATGTGCCGCTGGGCCACAAGGACGCCGCCTTCGTGCGCAGCCATTTCGACGCCATCGAGGCCCGCATCAGCGACGCCCCGCGCGCCAACGAGATCGTGGTGGCCGTGGCCGTCACCGACAGCGGCCGGCCGCTGCCGCGCATCGGCGGGCTGCAGGCGCATGAAGTCCAGGGCGTGGACGGTCTGCGCTGATGTGGAAGTCAGGCACGCAGACCATCGCCGTCGTTTCCTTCCCTCCAACTTCGAGGTGTTGACCATGAACCGCAAGCATTTCCTGGCCGCGCTGGCCGCACTGACATCGCTGGCCACCACCGGTGCCCACGCCCAGACTGGCCCGATCAAGATCGGCGAGGTCAACAGCTACAAGGCCCAGCCAGCCTTTCTGGAGCCCTACAAGAAGGGCATGGAGCTGGCTGTTGAAGAGATCAATGCCGCCGGCGGGCTGCTGGGCCGCAAGGTCGAGCTGATCACCCGGGATGACAACGCCAACCCGGGCGATGCGGTGCGCGCCGCTGAAGAGCTGGTCTCGCGTGAGCGGGTGGATGTGCTCACCGGTGCCTTCCTCAGCAACATCGGCCTGGCGCTGACCGACTTCGCCAAGCAGAAGAAGTTCTTCTACCTGGCCAGCGAGCCGCTGACCGACAAGATCGTCTGGGCCAGCGGCAACCGCTACACCTTCCGCCTGCGGCCCAGCACCTACATGCAATCGGCCATGCTCGTGCCCGAGGCTGCCAAGCTGAAGAAAAAACGCTGGGCCATCGTCTACCCCAACTATGAATACGGCCAGAGTGCGGCGGCCACCTTCAAGCAACTGCTGAAGGCTGCCCAGCCCGACGTGGAGTTCGTGGCCGAGCAGGCGCCGCCGCTGGGCAAGCTGGACGCCGGCAGCGTGGTGCAGGCCCTGGCCGACGCCAAGCCCGACGCCATCATGAACGTGCTGTTCGGCGCCGACCTGGCCAAGTTTGTGCGCGAAGGCAACACCCGTGGCCTGTTCCAGGGCCGCGAGGTGGTGAGCATGCTGACCGGCGAGCCCGAATACCTCGACCCGCTGAAGGACGAGACGCCCAACGGCTGGATCGTCACCGGCTACCCCTGGTACGGCATCCAGACACCCGAGCACAAGGCCTTTTACCTGGCCTACCACCGCAAGTTCAACGACTACCCGCGCCTGGGCTCGGTGGTGGGCTATGCCGCCATCAAGAGCCTGGCCGCCGGCATCACCAAGGCCAAGAGCACCGACACCGAAAAGCTGATCACCGCTTTCCGCGGCCTGGAGCTGATGACCCCCTTCGGCAAGGCCACCTACCGCCCGCAGGACCACCAGAGCACCATGGGCGCCTTTGTCGGCCGCACCAAGAACGACAAGGGCCGCGGCACCATGGTCGACTACGTCTACTTCGACGGCGCCAAGTTCCAGCCGACCGATGCCGAAGTGAAGAAGCTGCGCCCCGCAGACTGATGGCCCCCCCCCGTAGCGCCTTCGGCCCTCCCGCCCAGGGGGGCGCACCCAGCGGCCCGGCGAAGCCGGTTCCACGGTTGCCGCTTGGCTGCATCACGGCTTGCGGCGGCCTCTGCGGTCTCAATCAGACGTCATGACGTTCTCTGCCTTCATCGTCCAGTTGCTCAACGGGCTGGCCGGGGCATCGTCGCTGTTCCTGGTGGCGGCGGGCCTGTCGCTGATCTTCGGCGTCACCCGCATCGTCAACTTCGCGCACGGCTCGTTCTTCATGCTGGGCGTGTACATCGCCTACACCCTGGTGGAAAAACTCGGTGTGGGCCTGGGCTTCTGGCCGGCGCTGGCACTGTCGGCATTGGCGGTGGGCGCCATCGGCGCGGCGGTCGAGGTGCTGCTGCTGCGCCGCATCTACCGCGCGCCCGAGCTGTTCCAGCTGCTGGCCACCTTCGCCCTGGTGCTGGTGATCAAGGACGCGGCGCTGTGGCTGTGGGGCCCCGAGGATCTGCTGGGCCCACGTGCGCCCGGGCTGCAGGGTTCGGTCGACATCCTGGGCCGGCGCTTTCCCACCTACGACCTGTTCCTGATCGTCGTGGGCCCGGTGGTCTTGGGCCTGCTGTGGCTGCTGCTGACCCGCACCCGCTGGGGCACGCTGGTGCGCGCTGCCACGCAAGACCGCGAGATGGTGGGTGCGCTCGGCGTCAACCAGGCCTGGCTGTTCACCAGCGTGTTTGCGCTGGGCGCGATGCTGGCCGGCCTGGGCGGTGCGCTGCAATTGCCGCGAGAGCCGGCCTCGCTGCACCTGGATCTGCTGACCATCGGCGATGCCTTCGTGGTGGTGGTGGTGGGCGGCATGGGGTCCATCCCAGGCGCGTATGTGGCTGCCCTGTTGATTGCCGAGATCAAGGCCCTGTGCGTGGGCATCGGCCAGGTCAACGCCTTCGGTATCGATTTCAACTTCAGCAAGCTGACCCTGGTGGCCGAGTTCCTGGTCATGGCGGTGGTGCTGGTGTGGCGCCCCTGGGGGCTGATGGGCAAGCCGCAGGCGGCCACGCGCAACACCACCTCGGTCGAGCCGCCCTTGCGCGCCGCCGGCAAGCCGCTGCTGATGGCTGCCGCCGCACTCGCCATCGGCCTGCTGGCCCTGCCGGTGGCCACCGCCGGCAGCCCGTATGTCACCGTGCTGGCCATCGACCTGCTGACGGCTGCGCTGTTCGCCGCCAGCCTGCACTTCATCATGGGCCCGGCGGGCATGCACAGCTTCGGCCATGCAGCCTATTTCGGCCTGGGCGCCTATGCGGGCGCGTTGCTGATGCTGAAAGCCGGCTGGCCGATGGAAGCGGCCTTGCTGGGCGCACCGCTGGTGGCCGGCCTGGGGGCGGTGGTCTTCGGCTGGTTCTGTGTGCGCCTGTCTGGCGTGTACCTGGCGATGCTGACGCTGGCGTTTGCGCAGATCGTCTGGTCCATCACCTTCCAGTGGGACGACTTCACAGGTGGCAGCAACGGCATCACCGGCGTGTGGCCGGCCGCCTGGCTGGGTGACAAGACGGCCTATTACTTCGCCACCCTGGTGCTGGTCACAGGCGGCGTGCTGGCGCTGCGCCGGGTGCTGTTCTCGCCCTTTGGCCTGGCGATGCGCGCCGGGCGTGATTCCCCGTTGCGGGCTGATGCCATCGGCATCGACATCAAGAAGGTGCAGTGGCTGGCCTTTGTGCTGGCGGCGGTGGCGGCGGGCCTGGCGGGCAGCCTGTATGCCTTCAGCAAGGGCAGCATCTCGCCCGACAGCATGGCCGTGGGCAAAAGCGTTGATGGCCTGGTGATGGTGCTGCTGGGCGGCGTGCAGACGCTGACCGGCCCGGTGGTGGGCGCCGTCACCTTCACCTGGCTGCAAGACACCGTCGCCCGCAGCACCGACTATTGGCGCGCGCTGCTGGGCGGCATCGTGCTGCTGCTGGTGCTGGCGTTTCCGCAGGGCATTGCCGGGTTCATCGGGCAATTGTTCGACCGCAGGAAGGCCGTGTGATGGCATTGCTGCAAGTCACCAACCTGGGCAAGCGCTTCGGCGGCAACGTGGCGGTGGACGATGTCAGCTTCAGCGTGGCCCCGGGTGAGCTGCTCGCGCTGATCGGCCCCAACGGCGCCGGCAAGAGCACCACCTTCAACATGGTCAACGGCCAGTTGCCCGCTGACAGCGGCAGCATCACCCTGGCCGGGCAGGAACTGGTGGGCCTGAAGCCGCGCCAGATCTGGAAGCAGGGCGTGGGCCGCACCTTCCAGATCGCCGAGACCTTTGCGTCGCTGACCGTGCTGGAGAACGTGCAGATGGCGCTGATCTCCGCCGACGCCCGATTGTTCAACCTGTGGCGCCGGGCGGCCAGCCACAAGGCCGATGAGGCCATGGACCTGCTGCGCCAGGTGGGCATGGCGCCCCAGGCCGACCGCCCCTGCAGCGTGCTGGCCTATGGCGACGTGAAGCGGGTCGAGCTGGCCATCGCCCTGGCCAACCAGCCAAAGCTGCTGCTGATGGACGAGCCCACCGCCGGCATGGCGCCGAAAGAGCGCAATGAACTGATGGCCCTGACCCGGCAACTGGTGCTGCAGCGCGGCCTGGCCGTGCTGTTCACCGAGCACAGCATGGACGTGGTGTTCGCCTATGCGGACCGGCTGATCGTGCTGGCCCGCGGGCGGCTGATAGCGCAGGGCACGCCGGCCGAGGTACGCGACGACCCGCAGGTGCAGGCCGTGTACTTCGGCACCGGCAAGACCTTCGAGAAAAAGACCCCGGCATGAATGAAGCGCTGTTGCAGGTCGACGGCCTGAACGCCTGGTACGGCGCCGCGCAGATCCTGTATGGCGTGGGCCTGGAGGTGCGCCGCGGCGAGGTGGTGGCGCTGATGGGCCGCAACGGCGCCGGCAAGAGCACCACGCTGAAGGCCATCATGGGCATGCTGGCGCGGCGCAGCGGCACGGTGCAGTTCATGGGCCGCGACATCGCCCGCGCCGAGCCGCATGCCATCGCCCGCGCCGGCCTGGGCTATGTGCCCGAAGACCGACGCATCTTCCACGACCTGACCGTGCTGGAGAACCTGGACGTCGGCCGCCAGCCCCCACGCCAGTGGCCCGACGGCCAGCCTGCACCCACCTGGGCGCCCGAGGCCCTGTTCCAGCTGTTCCCCAATCTGGGCGAAATGCCCCACCGCCCGGGCGGGCGCATGAGCGGTGGTGAGCAGCAAATGCTGACCGTGGCCCGCACGCTGATGGGCAACCCCTTTCTGGTGCTGCTCGATGAACCCAGTGAAGGCGTGGCGCCGCTGATCGTCGAGCAGATGGTGCAGATGATCATCGCGCTCAAGCGCCAGGGCGTCAGCATCCTGCTGTGCGAGCAGAACATGCACTTTGCCGAATTGGTCAGCGACCGCGCCTATGTGCTGGAGAAGGGCCAGATCCGCCACAGCGCCACCATGGCGGCGCTGGCGGCTGATGACGCGGTGCGCCGTGCCTACCTGTCGATGTGAGCGTCTGGTGCATGGTTCCCCATCTGCTGCCATGACGCCGCCGCCGGTGCCGTTGCAGGTCAACGGCCGCAGCCACGCCCTGGCTGTGGACGGCCAGGTGCCGCTGCTGCAGGTGCTGCGCAACGACCTGGGCCTGAACGGCCCCAAGTACGGCTGCGGCCTGGGCGAATGCGGTGCCTGTGCGGTGCTGATCGACGGTGTGGCGGCGCGGTCGTGCTGCATCCCGCTGGCGGGCGTGGCTGGCCGCCCGGTCACCACGCTGGAAGGCCTGGGCCAGCCTGGCGATCTGCACCCGGTGCAGCAGGCCTTCATCGACACCCAGGCCGCCCAGTGCGGCTATTGCCTCAACGGCATGATCATGGCCACCGTGGCCCTGCTGCAGCGCCACCCGCAGCCCACCGATGCCCAGGCGCGCACGGCGCTGCAGCACCACCTGTGCCGCTGCGGCACGCACATCGAGATCCTGGCGGCGGTGCAGCGGGCGGCCGCGTTGGTGGCAGAGCGGGGCAGCCCGGCATGACGTTGCGCGCAGCAAGCTGGCGCCAGCGCGCCGACTTCCGCGCCGCCAGCGGCGTGCTGCTGGTGCAACGTGATCCGCCCACACCGCCGCCACCCGCCAGGGGCCAGCCGGCGGCCGTGCCCGGCAACCCGGCCGAGGGGCCCGAGATCCTGCTGGCCCTGGTTGATGAGGGTGACGGCCGGCTCACCGCCACCGCGCTGGCCGGCCATGTCGATCTGGGCACGGGCATCCGCACCGCTTACGGCCAGATCGTGGCTGAAGAATTGGGCCTGCCGCTGGCCGCCGTGCAGGTCATCCTGGGCGACACCGGCCGTGCGCCCAACCAGGGGCCGACGATCGCCAGCACGTCGCTGCAGTTGCATGCCCAGCCGCTGCGCGTGGCAGCGGCGCAGGCGCGGGCCTGGCTGCTGGCCCAGGCTGCCGCGCAGCTGGGCGTGCCAGCCGACCAGCTGCGCAGCGATGGTGACGTGCTGCTGGCGCCCGATGGCCGGCAGCTGCCCGCCGCCAGCCTGCTGGCCGGCCGGCATGTCGACCTGCTGCTGGACCTGGCCACCGCCACCAAGCCGGTGGCCAGCTACACCGTGGTCGGCACCAACGCGCCCCGGGTCGATCTGCTGGCCAAAGCCACTGGCGAGGCGGTCTATGTGCATGACGTGCGCCGCCCCGGCATGCTGCACGGCCGGGTGGTGCGCCCGCCCTATGCCGGGCTGGACGCCGGCCCGTTCGTCGGCACCAGCCTGCTGGCGGTGGATGAAGCGTCCATCGCCCACCTGCCGGGCATCGTCAAGCTGGTGGTGCAGGGCGACTTCATCGGCATCGTCGCCCAGCGTGAAGACCAGGCCGAGGCTGCGATGCACGCATTGCAGGTGCAGTGGAAGCCGCACACGCCATTGGCGCCACCGCTCGACGACCTGGCAGCGGCCATCAGCGCCAACCCGTCCACGCCCCGGGTGGTGGCGCAGCAGGGGGATGTGGATGCCGCGGTGGCGGGCGCTGCGCACAGCTTCGAGCGCCAGTACGTCTGGCCCTACCAGCTGCATGCGTCGATCGGCCCCAGTTGCGCGGTGGCCGACTGGCACGTGGATGGCCCCCGCCCCACCGCCACCGTCTGGGCCGGCACCCAGAACCCGCATGTGCTGCGCGCCGACCTGGCCCGGCTGACCGGCCTGCCCGACACCGCTATCGACGTGGTGCGGCTGGAAGCCTCGGGCTGCTACGGCCGCAATGGCGCCGACGACGTCGCGGCCGATGCGCTGTTGCTGGCACGTGCAGTGGGCGCACCGGTGCGGGTGCAGCTGACGCGCGCGCAAGAGCACCTGTGGGAGCCCAAGGGCGCCGCCCAGCTGATGACGGTGCGCGGCGGCCTGGGCGCAGACGGCACGCCGCTGGGCTATGACTTCGCCACCAGTTACCCCAGCAACGGCGCGCCCACGCTGGCCCTGCTGCTGACCGGCACCGTGCCGGCGGTGGCCCAGGCCTTCGAGATGGGCGACCGCACGTCGGTGCCGCCCTATGCCTATGCCGACCAGCGCATCACCGTGCACGACATGGCGCCGATCCTGCGCGCCAGCTGGCTGCGTGG
>JARXAJ010000176.1 GCA_029865965.1 Aquabacterium sp. | reverse complement strand
GGCCTGGGCCATGTCTCGCTCCATCGGTGTTGTCTGCCGATGATGGCGGCAGCATCCCGGCGCGGCTGTCACCGAAAGGTCTGCCGGTGAGGGCTCTTTGCTGCCGTTTGCCGTTGTTGCCGAAAGCCGGCGTTCGACGGTCTGAGCGATCGCGCCGGGCAGGGCGGGCCTGTCCTGCCCGACGCTCAGGCACCACTGAGGCGCGCGCTTCCTTGGCCTTCGATGGCCACCGCTGTCTCCAGGGCGAGGGCGTCGGGTGCCTGGCCGACGTAAGTAAAGGAAGGAGGGCCTTGAGGCCCGGGGGGACATGGAGTCGGCCAGGTACCCGGCGCCCTCGTCCCCGTACAGACCGTTGAATGTCGGCTGTTCTCTGCCCGCAACGACCGACAAGAGCCCAGAGCCGAAACTCAAGGCAAGCGCAGCGGATGCTCCGCCGCCACGCTCAGCGAGTACTGGTCGATCGGCCCGGCATGCACCGGCTGGTCGGCAAAGCCGGCCTCGCTGCCGAAGTAGACCCACACCGTCTGCGCTGGTGCCTCGGCCGGGCCGGGGTGGGGCCGCACGGCAATCTGCTGGCGTTCGTACCACAATGGGTCGTCGATGCGCTCCAGCCGGTCCATGTCGGCCAGGATGGCGTCGTCCACTTCATACAGCTGGCCGGTCACCGGCACGCCCTGGCCCGGGCGGTTCAGCAGCCACGGCAGGCGGTAGCGGCCGATGACGTACAGCGGGTGCGGCTGGGCAGTCACCCAGTGGTCACCCACCCGGCTGCCGCGGTTGATGTGGAAATTGCGGTGGCCCGCCTGCAGGGTGCCAAAGACGAAGATGCGGTGCACCACCGTCATGCCGCCACCGCCTTGCGCGGCTGCAGCCGGTCAGGCGACAGATAGGCCTGGCGGTACTGCTCGAAGGGCATGGTGTCGGCCGCCTCGATGCGCTGCTGCGCCGCCACCGATTCAGCCGCCATCGCGGCATAGCGGGCGGCCTGGGCATCGGACCAGGGCAGCGCCAGCAGATGCCTGCGGGTGGCAGCCGACTGCGCCCGGATGAACTGCACATAGCTGCCGCCGAAGTCTTGCGCCATGGCCTGCAACACCCGCGCCGACGGCAGCTGCGCGGGTGCGCCCAGCAGCGCGCGCGCCGCAGCCAGCGCGGCGGCGTTGGCCTCGCCGCCCTGGGCCGCGTCCAGCGCCTCGGCGATCGGCACGCACTCGTCCATCAGCTCTCGTGCCCAGTCGGTCAGGGTGATGGTGTGCTCGCCTTGTTCCAGCAACAGGCCGGGCTCGCGCCCACGCGCGGCCACCCGGTGCTGGTTGCGGCCCAACGCGGCCACCTCGGTGGGGGTGTCGGGCGGGCTGTCGGCCAGCAGGCAGTGCAGCAGGAAGATGTCGATGAAGCGCATGGTGGGCGTGGCGATGCCCACTGGCTCGAACGGGTCGAGGTCCATGCAGCGCACCTCGATGTACTCGACCCCGCGCTCGCGCAGCGCATGCAGCGGCCGCTCACCGGGAAAGATCACCCGCTTGGGCCGGATCAGGCCGTAGAACTCGTTCTCGATCTGCAGCAGCGTGGTGGCCAGCTGGTTGTAGTCGCCACCCGGGTTGCGCACGCCCACCTTCTCATACGCGTGGTAGGGCTTGGTCAGCGCTTCATGCAGCGAGTTGGCATAGCTTTCCAGGCTGTTGCAGCTGACGTTCAGCGAGGCCTGCGCCTCGCTCTGGTAGCCCAGCCGGCCCATGCGCAGCGTGGTGCCGTGCGGCATGTGCAGCGTGCCATTGCTGCCCGGCATCGGCAGCAGGCTGTGGTCGCGCCCGGCCACGAAGCCGCCGCAGACCGCCGGGCTGGCACCGAACAGGTACAGCAGCACAAAGGCATGGCGGCGGAAGTTGCGGATCAGCGCAAAGTGCTGGTCGTTGCCCAGCCCGGGCAGCGACCAGTTGTAGTGGATGCCGCTGATGGTCTGCATGCGCCGGCCGTAGCGGTGGCCCAGGCCCATGCGGTAGACGCTCTTGGCGCGGCCGACGTTGCTGCTGCCGTAACGGCCCAGCGGGATGGTCTCGTCGGTGGGCAGGCCGCAGGGCATGCTGCCGACCCACAGTTGCTCGTCACCGGGCTCGGTGCCGGACGTGCCACCAATCGCGCGGTAGGTGGCTTGGTGGATCTCGGTCAGCTGGGCCTGTGCATCGTCCGCCGTGGCGTGCACGCCGGTGATCAGCTCCAGCTGGCTTTCGCTGTAGTCGGTGGTGATGTGCGGATGGGTCAGCGCCGAGCCCAGCGCCGCCGGGTGCGGTGTCAGGGCCAGACCGCCACCGGGCAGCGCGCGCAGGCTCTCTTTTTCGATGCCGCGGCGGATGCCCGCCAGCCGTGCCAGCGGCAAGGCACGCAGGCGGTCGTGCAATGCTGTCACTGGGCGTCTCCTCTTCTTGAATCGGGACAATACCCTAACAGAGGCGGATGACCGTTGCCGGCGGGCAGGTTGACGGGCTTTGTGCTAGGCCGAAGGCTAGTCCGGCCAGGGCCTGCCGCAACACGGCCCGGCAAGCCGCAGATGCCCGAGTGCGGGCGGAATCGGCACCGGCTCCAGGCCAAGTGCTGACCTTCCCACTGTGGATCCAGAGCGGACGCGCGCGGTCCCAAGCGGAAGCTTGGCCTAGAAAATGGGATGTATACGCATCAACATACGTAGCGTATGCTTCGTTCATGTGGAGCGTGCTCTTTCTCACCCTGCCAACGCAACCGAGCGCAGTGCGCCTGCGCGTCTGGCGTGCGTTGAAGACGCTGGGCTGCGGGTCGATGCGTGATGGCGTCTACGTCCTCCCCGATTCCAAGAAGGCACTCTTCGAGCCTCTCGCAACCGAGGTCCGGTCACATGGTGGCCAGGCCAGCGTGCTGGAGCTGTCTGCCTCCGACGAGGCCCAGCGCGCCGAGATCCTGGCGCTGTTCGACCGCACAGAAGCCTACGGTCAGTGGCGCGTGCAAGCGCAAACCCTGGCGGCATCCTTGCCTGAACTGTCCGAGACCGAAGCGCGGCGTCGTGCGCGCGCTGTATCCGAGACCCTGCAGGCACTTTTGCGCATCGATTACTACCCGGGCGCCGCTGCTGAGCAGGCACCAGCTGAACTCGATGCATTGCGACAGGATCTCGATGCGCGTTTCTCGCACGGCGAACCGGTGGCACAGGCGCCGCACGGAATCCCGCGGTTGGACCCGCGCAGGTTCCAGGGCAAGCGCTGGGCCACACGAGCGCGCCCCTGGGTCGACCGCCTGGCTTGCGCCTGGCTGATCCGCCGTTTCATCGACACGCAAGCGCGCTTCATCTGGCTGGCCGACCCCGCCGGGTCCACGCCTGCCCCCCGCAGCGCGCTGGGCTTCGACTACGACGGCGCACGCTTCACCCACCTCGGCGCGCCCGTCAGCTTCGAGGTGCTGGCCGTGAGTTTTGGACTGGACGCGGACCTGCGGGTGCAGCGCATCGCGCGCGCCGTGCACTTCCTGGACATCGGCGGCATCCCGGCGCCCGAGGCTGCCGGTCTGGAGGCGGTGCTCGCCGGTCTGCGCGAGGTGCATGCCGATGACGACGAACTGGCCCTGGCGGCGGCGGTGGTCTTCGACGCCCTGCACGCCGCCCCTGGAGCCCCGGCATGACGACGGCCACAACACCAGTGTTGGAAGGTTCGGCTGCCCCGGTCGCCGCCCCTGCGGCGGTGCGTTTTGCCGAGGCGTTCCGCTTCTGGCTCAAGCTCGGTTTCATCAGCTTTGGCGGGCCGGCAGGCCAGATCGCGATCATGCACACCGAACTGGTGGAGCGCCGCCGCTGGATCAGCGAGCAGCGCTTTCTGCATGCCTTGAACTACTGCATGCTGCTGCCGGGCCCCGAGGCCCAGCAACTGGCCATTTACATCGGCTGGTTGATGCACCGCACCTGGGGCGGCATCGTGGCCGGCGCGCTGTTCGTGCTGCCTTCACTGTTCATCCTGATCGCGCTGTCTTGGATCTACCTGCGCTTCGGCGACCTGCCGCTGGTCGCCGGCATCTTCTTCGGGCTCAAGCCAGCGGTGACGGCCCTGGTGCTGCACGCCGCCCACCGCATCGGCACGCGGGCGCTCAAAAACCGCTGGATGTGGGGCATCGCTGCCGCCTCCTTCGTGGCGATCTTCGCTTTCGACACGCCGTTCCCGGCGATCGTGGTGGCGGCCGCACTGATCGGCCACTTCGGCGCACGCCGCTGGCCGCAGGTGTTTGCGCTGGGCGGTGGACATGCCGGCACCCAGGCCCCATACGGTCCTGCGCTGATCGATGACAACACGCCGACGCCGGCGCACGCGCGCTTCTCGCGCAGCCACCTGGCCAAGGTCCTGGGCTTCGGGCTCGGGCTGTGGCTGCTGGCGATGGCGGTCCTGATCGCTCTCAACGGCCTGCAGGGCACGCTCACGCAGATGGGCTGGTTCTTCACCAAAGCTGCCCTGCTCACCTTCGGCGGTGCCTACGCCGTGCTGCCTTACGTCTACCAGGGTGCGGTTGAAACGCACCAGTGGCTGAGCGGTCCGCAGATGATCGACGGCCTGGCCTTGGGCGAGACGACGCCCGGCCCGCTGATCATGGTGGTCGCGTTCGTCGGTTTCGTGGGTGGCTGGCTGAAGCAGGTGTTCGGACCAGATGCCCTGTTTCTTGGCGGCGCAGTGGCCGCCATGGTCGTCACTTTCTTCACCTTCCTGCCGTCGTTTGTTTTCATCCTGGCCGGCGGGCCGCTGGTCGAGGCCACACACGGCAGGCTGGCTTTCACGGCACCGCTGTCGGCGATCACGGCGGCAGTCGTCGGGGTGATCCTGAATCTGGCGATGTTCTTCGCGTACCACGTGCTCTGGCCCCAGGGCTTCGGCGGGCGCTTCGATGCGCTTTCGGCCGCCATCACCGTCGGCGCCGCGGTCGCGCTGTTCCGATTCAAGGTCGGTGTGATTGCGCTGCTCGGTGCCTGCGCAGGTATCGGCCTGTTGTCGACCTGGCTACTTCCCATGATCCGTTGAAGGAATTTCCATGGCTGCACGCCTGCAAGACTTGCCGTTCGACCCGGCCGCACTGAAGCTTCTGTCGCCCGCACTGATCACCAGCCACCACCAGAACAACTACGGTGGCGCGGTGAAGCGGCTCAACGCCATCCGCCGGGATCTCGCGGCAACGTCTTTCGCCACCGCGCCCGGCTTTCAGCTGAACGGCTTGAAGCGCGAAGAGTTGATCGCGACGAACTCGATGCTGTTGCATGAGCTGTACTTCGCCAGCCTGGGCGGCGACGGCGTGACGATGGAGCCTGCCGCGAAGCTGATGCTGGAAGCCAGCTTCGGCAGCGTCGAACGCTGGCGCGAAGAGTTCATGGCCATGGGCAAGGCCCTGGGCGGCGGGTCGGGCTGGGTGCTGCTGGTGTTTCAGCCGCGCGAGGGCACGCTGGTCAATCAGTGGGCGGCCGACCACACGCACGTGGTGGCGGGAGGCGTGCCGATTCTGGCGCTCGACATGTATGAGCATGCCTATCACATGGACTTCGGCGCGGCTGCGGGCGCCTACGTGGATGCATTCATGGGCAACATCGACTGGGCAGCAGTCTATGGGCGGTACCAGCGGGCGGTGCACGCGGCCGGCGAGCCCTTCGGCGCGAACCAGGACCAGGTGGGTGACGCGCTGGTCTTCGACGTGCGTCGCGCAGGTGTGTTCGAGAACGCGCGCACGATGATCCCCGGCGCACGCTGGTGCGACCCTGCCGATGTGGCCAGCTGGGCCGCCGAGCTGCCGACAGACCGTGCGCTGCTGGTGTACTGCGTCTACGGGCACGAGGTGGGCCGCGTCACGGCCCTGCGGCTGCAGGCCGCGGGTTTGAATGCACGCTACCTGATCGGGGGCATCGACGCCTGGCAGGCTGCCGGCCGGCCACTGGTTGAAACGCCCAGAAGTCGCACGCCGTGACCGATGCCCGAGCCGCCAGCGTCGCGCTGCTGTATCCCGGCGACCGGGCAGCCCGCGACCGCGCAGACCCTGCAGCAAGCCGATTCGCGGCCCTGTTTGAAGCGCTGGCCGCCACCGGCGTGAAGGCCGAGCCGGCGATCTATCACGATGACTTCGCCGACGAGGTGGCGGCGCAGCTGCGTCGCGTGCAGGCCGTGCTGGTGTGGTGCAACCCGATCGAGGACGGCCGCCGCCGCGACCGGCTCGATGCGCTGCTGCGTGAAGTGGCGCAGGCGGGTGTGCTCGTCAGCGCGCACCCCGAGGCGATCCTGCGCCTGGGTACCAAAGACGTGCTGTTCGAGACGCGCTATCTGCCCTTCGGCAGCGATGTGCACCGCATCGACAGCCTTGCACAACTGGATGCCGAACTGCCGCTGCGGCTGCGGCAGGGCGCGCGTGTGCTCAAACAGCACCGCGGGCACAGCGGCATCGGTGTGTGGCGGGTCGAAGCCACGGACGGCGGCGCGCTGGTCGTGCAGCACGCCCAGCGCGGCAGCACGCCGCAGCGCATGGATCTGCCAACGCTCAAGGCGACGCTGGCGCCGTACTTTGAGCTCGACTGCGGCGGCCACATGATCGACCAGGCCTGGCAGGCGCGGCTGCCCGAAGGAATGGTGCGCGTGTATCTGGTGGAGGACCGCGTGACCGGTTTCGGCTTGCAGGCTGTGAACGCACTGCACCCCGATGCGCCTGCGCCGGGACCTCGTCTATACCACGGACCGGATCTGCCCAACTTCCAGGCCTTGAAGCAGCAACTGGAATCGACCTGGATCTCGCTGCTGCGCGAGCGCGTCGATCTGGCTCGCGGGCGACTGCCGCTGCTCTGGGATTGCGACTTCATGCTTGGCGAAGAGGCAGCAGGTGCGGCACAGCGCTTCGTGCTTTGCGAGATCAACGTCAGCAGCGTTTCGCCGTTCCCGCCATCGTCCATCGCGCCGCTCGTCGAGACGGTCCTGCGTCGCGTTCGGCGCGCTCGGCATGGCGACCAGGCATGACTGACATTGTCCACCTGGCGGGCTGCTGCTCTGGCGGTCGGACCTGACCTCGCCTGGCTGATGGCGCAACGCCTGTGCGCGCAGAACTGCCGGCTTCCATCGACCTCGCCGCGCGCAATCGCCATGGCATGGCGCACACAGTCTTTCAGACTGTGGCGACAGGTTTGGATGCGGGCGCCGGCGCCAGTGCCAGCCGCAGGGCTGCAGCGCAGCACACCATGGCCGCCCACTGCGCGGCACCCAGGGGCTCGCCATGCACCAGCGCGCCCACCACCATCGCCACCACCGGCACCAGGATGGCCGACAGCCCGGCCACGCTGGCCGGCAGCAGCCCCACCACTGCAAACCAGGCCGCATTGCCGATGGCCATGGGCACCAGGGCGATGTAGAGGATCAGCGCCATCGTGCCGGCCGACGGCAGCACCCAGGGCCCGGGCGGGGCCAGCCACAGCGCGCCCACCGTGGTGGGCACCGCCGTCACCAGCAACTGCCAGCCGCTTAGCACCAGCGGGTGCACACCCACGTTGCCACGCTTGAGGATGAGCGTGCCCACCGCCCAGCCGATGCCGGCCACCAGCCCCAGCGCCACGCCCAGCGGTGCCTGGGCATAAGCGCCCAAGCTGCGCCAGGCCAGCAGCATCACGGCTGCCGCGCCCAGCGCCAGCGCCAGCAGCAGGCGCCTGCCCAGGCGCTCACCCAGCACCGCCCAGCTGATCAGCGCGGCCCACAGCGGCATGGTGAAGCCCAGCACCGCCGCCTGGCCCGACGGGATCATCACCGCCGCATAGGTGCTGGCGATGTTCCACAGCAGCAGGTAGCAGGCGGTGGCCAGGCCCACCGTCCACCAATGCCGGCGCGGGATCTCCAGCGACAGGCCACGTGCGCGCGCCACCGCCAGCAAGGTCAGGCCGGCGATGAACACGCCCACGGCGCGGAAGGTCCATACCGACACCTCGCGCACCACCACCGGAAACAGCGACCAGTTGGTGCCCCACACCAGCGTGATGATGGCCAGCAGCACCAGGGCGCGCGGCGGGATGGAAGTGTGCGGGGCGGTTTGGGGCATGGCAGAGGCAGGAAAGCTGCCGAGTATGCTCGGCCGCCTGCCAGCGGCATGCACACCCGCTGGGCCCGCCTGCAGCCCACCCCCCCAGGAAAACACCCATGGCCGACGCCGCCGACCTGCGCGCCCTGACCCGCACCTTCGCCAGCCCCGGCAGGCTGCAGACCATCGGGCTGCGCCCCGGGCGCGGCCAGGCTGCGCTGGCCGTGCAGCGGGCTGATGCCCATGCCGGCCAGGGCCTGGTGGGCGACCGCAGCTACCGCAGCGCCGGGCCGGGCACGGGCAAGCGCCAGGTCACGCTGATCCAGGCCGAGCACCTGCCGGTGATCGCCGCGCTGTCCGGCGGCCTGTGGGCCGAACTGGGCCTGCACCCGCTGCTGCTGCGCCGCAACCTGGTGGTGGCCGGGCTCAACCTGCTGGCCGCGCGTGGCCTGTTCAAGGACCAGCCGCTGGTGCTGCGCATCGGCACCCGTGTGGTGCTGGAAATCACCGGCCCCTGCGAGCCCTGCAGCAAGATGGAGACGCTGCTGGGCCCCGGTGGCTACAACGCCATGCGCGGCCACGGCGGCGTCACTGCCCGGGTGCTGCAGGGCGGTGCGCTGGCCGTGGGCGATGCGGTGGTTTGTCAGCCCGCCGGCTGGTCTGCCGACAGCGCCGGGTAGTCAGTGTAGCCAGCCTGCCCGGGCGTGTAGAAGGTGGGCCGGTGGTAGGGCGTGAACGGCAGGTCGCGGCGGATGCGCTCGGGCAGGTCGGGGTTGCTGATGAAGAAGCGGCCGAAGGCCACCGCGTCGGCCCGGCCCTCTTCCACCGCCTGCAAGGCGCCGGCACGGTCATAGCCACCGGCATCGATCAGCACGTTGGGCCACAGCGGGCGGAACACCGCAGCCGCCGACGGCTGGCCATCACGCACGATGTCGGCCTTGCCGGTGCCGCTGGCGCGCGGCTCGATCAGGTGCAGGTAGACCAGGTCGAGCCTGGCCAGCTCGGTGACGAGGTGGGTGTAGAGCGGCAGCGGTTCGTCTTCGCCGCTGTCATTGGCCACGCCCCAGGGCGACAGGCGGATGCCGGTGCGCGCCGCACCCACCTCGGCCACCACCGCACGGGCGATGTCCAGGTGCAGCCGGCAGCGGTTGGCGATGGGGCCGCCGTAAGCGTCGTCACGCTGGTTGCTGCGGGTTTGCAGAAACTGCTCCAGCAAGTAGCCGTTGGCACCGTGGATTTCCACGCCGTCGAAGCCGGCGGCCATGGCGTTGGCAGCCGCCTGGCGGAAGCTGTCGATGAGGCCGGGTATCTCGTCGGTGCGCAGCGCACGCGGCACTTCATAGGGCACGGCGTTGCCGTTGCGGTCCATCGCCATGCCGCCCTGGGCCGCGATGGCCGACGGCGCCACCGGCGCGCCGCCGTCGGGCTGGTGGCTGCTGTGCGCCACCCGGCCGGTGTGCCACAGCTGCAGGTAGATGACGCCGCCCTGCGCATGCACCGCGTCGGTCACCCCGCGCCAGCCGGCCACCTGGGCGGCGGTGTGGATGCCCGGCACCCGCGGATGGCCATGGCCCTGCCATGACACCGGTGTGGCCTCGGCGATCAGCAGGCCGCCCGGTGTGGCGCGCTGGGCGTAGTACTGCGCGTTCAACGCTGTCGGGGCATGGCCGTCGCCAGCACGCATGCGGGTCAGCGGCGCCATCACCACGCGGTGCTGCAGGGTGGCGCTGCCCAGGGTCAGCGGGCGAAAGAGCATGGGGGTCATCGGCTTGGCGGTGGTTTGACGGTGGGGTGGAGGCACGCGGCGGCGAGGCCTGCCGGCACGGGGCAACCAGCGTAGCAGGCCAGGCTGCGGTCGGCAGGTGCGCGCGTGACACACCCGGGACAGTCGGACCACGCATCGGCGCTTCACGCAGCGGCCGCGGCGGCCTGATAACCTCTGCCGACATGGGTCGATCCGCCCCCTACCCCAGTGCCACGCGCCAACCCTGCCTGCCGGGCCGCCGCCGCCTGCTGCGCCTGGGCGGCGCAACCTTGGGCACCGCCGCTGCGGGCGGCTTGGGCCTGCTGACCAGCGGTTGCGCCAGCATCGCCCCCACCGGCCCGGCGCGCAGCGAGGTGCCGCTGTTTTCCGCCAGCGACCGCTTCGGCGGCCTGCCCGACGGCTGGCGCCTGCATGTCACCCGGCCCGACCGGCCGGTCACCGGCTACGGCCTGGCCCGCACCGACGGGCGCACCGCCCTGCATGCGCTGTCGCAGGGCAGCACCTCGGGCGTGCGCTGCGACGTCGACATCGACCTGGCCACGCGGCCCTGGCTGCGCTGGGAATGGCGCGTCAACCAGATCCCCGCCGAGGCCACCGTGGCCGACGACGACGTCGACGACAGCCCTGCCCGCCTGGTGCTGGGCTTTGCCGGCGACATGGGCCGCCTGAGCCTGCGCGACCGGCTGTTTGCCGACCAGGTGGAGCTGTTCACCGGCGGTGTGCTGCCGTTTGCCACCTTGTGCTACGTGTGGGACGGCCAGGCCGCCCGCGAGGCCGTGCTGCCCTATGCACGCAGCGGCCGCATCCGCTACCTGGTGGTCGAAAGCGGCAGCGGCGGCCTGGGCCAGTGGCATGCCTACCGGCGCAATGTGGCGGCCGACTACCAGCGCGTGTATGGCGAGCCGCCCGGCCGCCTGGTTGGCGTGGGCGTGCTGACTGACAGCGACGACCTCAAGGGCAGCGCCGAAGCCTGGTACGGCGACCTGGTCATGGAGTGATACCGCGCCCGGGTGCGCTGGCACCCTGGCGACATCAGCGCACCGTGCGGCATGGGCAGATGCCCGCATGGCCACCAAGGCAGCACCCAGGCAGCATGGCGGCACACCACCCGGAGTGCCCGCCATGCCCCTGCCCGCGCTGCTGCAAGCCAGCCAATTGCACCCCTTCACCCGCCTGGACGTCCCCACCCTGCTGGCCGACCGGGCACAGCGGCGGCGCGACCATCCGTTCATCGTCTGGGAGCCGTTCGAAGCGCCAAGCCAGACCTGGACCTACGGCCAGTTCCATGCCGCCGTGGGCCGCATTGCCGGCGGCCTGGCGCGGCGCGGCGTGTGCGCCGGCGACCGGGTGCTGATCCACCTGGACAACTGCCCCGAGACCTTGCTGGCCTGGTATGCCTGCGGCTGGGTGGGCGCGGTGGCCGTCACCACCAATGCCCGTGCGGCCGACGACGAACTGGCCTACTACGCCGAGCACAGCGGCGCGGTGGCGGCCATCACCCAGCCGAAGTTTGCCGACGCGGTGGCGCGCAATTGCCGCCACATCCGCTGGCAGGTGGTGACCGACACCGACAACGGCATGCCCGCGGCCCACCCGGTGCCCGCCGACCAGCGCTTTGCCACACTGGATGCCGACCCCCCGCCGCGCCGCGCGCCCGACCCGCTGGCGCCGTGCAGCGTGCAATACACCAGCGGCACCACCAGCCGGCCCAAGGCTGTGCTGTGGACCCATGCCAACGCGCTGTGGGGCGCGCGCATCAACGCCGTGCATGAAGACCTGCAGGCCAGCGACGTGCACCTGGTGCACCTGCCGCTGTTCCACACCAATGCCCAGGCCTACTCGGTGCTGGCCACGCTGTGGGCCGGCGGCACGGCGGTGGTGCTGCCGCGCTTCTCGGCCAGCCGCTTCTGGCCGATCAGCCTGAAGCACCGCTGCACCTGGGTGTCGATGATCCCGTTCTGCATCAAGGCGCTGATGGCGCACGAGGTGCCGGCCCACCACTACCGGCTGTGGGGCGCAGCCGCCTGCGACCTGCCCACCGACCCGCACTTCAAGGTGCAGACCATGGGCTGGTGGGGCATGACCGAGACCATCACCCACGGCATCGTCAGCTGCCGGCATGTGCCGAGCACGCCGCTGTCCATCGGCCGGCCGGCGCCCGAATACGGCATCGCCATCGTCGATGACGATGAGGTGCCGGTGGCCCAGGCCCGCGCCATCGGGCCCGGCGGCTCGGGCCAGTTGCTGATCAAGGGCACGCGGGGCCTGAGCCTGTTTGCCGAGTACCTGGGCAATGCGGCGGCCACCGAAGGCAGCTACACCGCCGACGGCTGGTTCCGCACCGGCGACCGGGTCGACCTGCTCGAAGACGGTTCGATCCGCTTTGGCGACCGCACCAAGGACATGCTGAAAGTGGGCGGCGAGAACGTGGCCGCCAGCGAGATCGAACGCGTGATCGCCGCCGTGCCCGGCGTGCATGAATGCGCCGTGGTGGCGCGCAAGCACCGCATGCTCGACGAAGTGCCGGTGGTCTTCATCCTGCCGGCCGAGGCCCTGCGCGGCAACGCCCAGGCCGGCGCCGACCTGGCCGAGCGGGTGCGCGCCGCCTGCCGCCAGCAACTGGCCGACTTCAAGCGCCCGCATGAGGTGCGCCTGGTCGACAGCCTGCCGCGCAGCACGCTGGAGAAGATCGCCAAGGCCCAGCTGCGCACCGCGCTGGCCGAAGAAGGGCCGCTCGGCTGAGGTCGGGCACAGGCAGTCCTGAGGACTGTGTGTGCCTACCGCAGCGGCGGGTTCAGGCGCGTGTCCAGGACCAGCGGCTGCTGGCGCAGCAGGCGCCAGCGCCCCTCTGCCACACCCGGCGCGAACACCAGGTTCCAGCTCAGCTTGCTGACCGCGCTGGGCAGCACCACACAACCGTGGGCGGCCAGCAGGCCGGCGCCGAACTGCTGCTGGCCGGCGCTGGGCACACCACCGTGCAGCCAGGCCGGGTTGGGCAGCGCCCCCGGCTGCACCACCATCACGTCGTCGGCGTCGAGCTGCAGGCAGGTCAGCACATGCGGCTGGGTGTCCAGCACCGCAAAACCCCGGTGCACGGCGGCTTCGACGATGCAGGTGGCAGGGTCGAGGCTGCAGTACACCGCGCGCTGGCCCTTGGGGTTCCAGCGGCCGCCGAACAGCTCGGCGCCGATGCCGCTGTCCCAGGTGGCGGCATGCGCCTGGGCGTCGATGCGCCAGGCCAGCAGCGGCCCGCCACCGCCCAGCGCGGCGGGCAGCGGCGTCAGTTGTAGACCCCGTGCGCCAGCCGGCCGAGGAACTCGGTCACCAGCTCGCCGCCCTGCAGCGTGCGCAGCAGATCGATCGGCCGGGCGCCGTCCAGCCCCATGGCGGGGGCGGCCAGCCAGCGCTGCGCTGCCGCAGCGTCGCCGAACACCACGCTGGCCTGGGCCAGGGTTTCGGCCAGCTGCCAGGCCTTGCTGGCCAGGTCGGCCGGCAGCGGGCGGGCGGGCTGGTCGCGCAGCCGGCGCAGGGTGCGGCTGCTCAAGCCCAGCGCGGCGGCCACGTCATCGGGCGCCAGCAGGTCAAGCTGGTCGAGCAGGCTGATCAGCACCGCGCTGGGCAGGCCCTGCACCAGCACGCCATGGATCTCGGCCCGGCTTTGGGGCCACTGCTTGAAGACCCGGCGACCGCCCAGCAACAGCATGGCACCGGCACTGACTGCGGCCTGGGCCGCCACCGGTGCATCAGCCACCTGCCAGCGGGCAGGCTGCTCTTGCGCCACCAGGGTGCGCGCCGGGGGCGGGTCAAGGCTGCGGCGTGGGCTTGTCATGCTGACAAGTGTCTTGAGGATTTGGCCAGATGTCAAGCCGGCGTCTTGTCCAGCGCTGTCAGGCCTCTGCAGGCTGCTGCTTCACCTGGCCAAGGCTGCCGACGCCTGGCGCCGGGCTCACTGCTGCAGCGCGTGCAGGCTGGCCACGGTGCGCAGGCAGGCCCGCGCCACCTCGGTGCCCTTGACGACGAAGTGCTCGGCGAAGTAACGCTGATGCTCGGCATGCTCATGGAAGTGGTGTGGCGTCAGCACCGCCGAGAACACCGGCACGCCGGTGTCGAGCTGCACCCGCATCAGGGCGCTTATCACCGCATCGGCCACAAATTCATGCCGGTAGATGCCACCGTCGACCACCAGGCCACAGGCCACGATGGCCGCATGCCGGCCGGCGCGCGCCAGC
Organism: Aquabacterium sp.; assembly: GCA_029865965.1. Classification (GTDB taxonomy): domain Bacteria; phylum Pseudomonadota; class Gammaproteobacteria; order Burkholderiales; family Burkholderiaceae_C; genus Pseudaquabacterium. The sequence goes on along the minus strand of JARXAJ010000176.1, from coordinate 4,214 downwards.
ACCTGGGCATGCAGCGGGATCTCGAATGCACCGGGCAGCGCGATCACGTCGATCTGGCTGGCCGGCACACCCTGGCGCGCCATCTCGGCCAGGAAGGCATCACGGCCGCGCTCGACGATGTCGGCATGCCAGGTGCCGTGCAAGAAGGCATAGCGCAGGCCTGAGGCGGGGGAGGTGTTGGTCTGGGTCATGGCAGGGCTCTCAGGACGGGGAGCGCATCGTAGTCAGCGCATGGCCGGCGCCGCATCGCCCTGGCGACACGCGCCGGCTGGCGCGTCATCGCAAGCACGCGCCGGCTGGCGCGGCACCGCACAACCGCGCTGGTTGCCGCTTCAAGCAGGCCGCAGTCGCCGCACCGCCATGGCCATGGGGTCCACGCCTTCGGCATGCAGCGCTGCGGGCAAAGGCAGGCCACGCACCAGCGCCGCGGCCAGGCCGGCCGCGCCGGCCGCGCTCTGGATGCCATAGCCGCCCTGCCCCACCAGCCAGAAGAAGCCGGCGCAGGTGTCGTCGAAGCCGACCACCAGCTCGCCATCGGCCACGAAGCTGCGCAGCCCCGCCCAGGTGGCCGTGGGCCTGCCGACGGTGAGCGTGGTGGCCGCCTCGATGCGGTGGATGGCCAGGGCAATGTCCAGCTCTTCGGGCCGCACGTCGTGCGGCATGCTGTCATCGGCATTGGCCGGCGACCCGAGCAACTGGCCGGCATCGGGCTTGACATACCAGCCATCGCCTTCGGCATCGACCGAGGCGACCAGCGGCCAGCCGGCCGTGGCCACGCCAGCGGGCGCGCGGAAGGTGAAGGCGCTGCGCCGGCGCGGCACCAGGCCCACCGGCGCCACGCCGCAGCGTGCCGCCAACACGTCGCCCCAGGCACCAGCGGCATTGACCAGCACACCCGTGGTGACGGCGCTGCCGTCGGCCAGGTGCAGCGTCCAGCGGCCATCTGCAAATACGGCCGAAAGCAGCTCGGCACCGCACTGCAGCCGCCCGCCGGCGCGCTGGAAACCGCGCAGATAGCCCTGGTGCAGCGCATGCACGTCGATGTCGGTGGAGTCCGGGTCCCACAGGCTGCCCAGCAGCTGATCGGCCCGCAGCCAGGGCGCACGGGCCAGCGTGTCGGTGACATCCAGCCGCTGCAGGCCGGCGCAGGCCGGGGCCAGATCGGCCTGCAGCGTGTCCAGTTCGGCCTGCTGGCCGGGCGCAGCCACGTACAGCACGCCGCGCGGCGGCAGCAGCGGCACATCGGTGAAGCCCGGCGGCGGGGCGGCATAGAAATGCCCGCTGGCGCGGGTGAGTGCACGCACGCCGGGCGGGCCGTAGCTGGGCATCCACATCGCCGCCGACCGGCCGGTGCTGTGCATGCCGGGCTGGGCTTCGCGTTCGAGCAGCAGCACCTGTGCTGCAACATCGCCCTGCAGCAGCTGCCAGGCCAGCGACGCGCCGGCAATGCCTGCGCCCACCACCACCACATCGACATCGTGCATAGCTTGGTCCATGGCGGAATTCTCGCCGCGCCAGGCTGGCGGCATGATGCAGGCCCATCACCACAGCTGCCCGAGCACCTGCGCATGCCCGACATCACCTTCATCACCGCCGACGGCACCGCACACGGTTTCGAGGCACCCCCCGGCGTCAGCCTGATGCAGGCGGCTACCGGCTTCGGCGTGCCGGGCATCCTCGCCGACTGCGGCGGCTCGGCCAGCTGCGGCACCTGCCATGTGATCGTCGATGCGGCCTGGGCCGACCGCCTGCCGGCACCCGAGCCGATCGAGCGCATGGTGCTGGAGACCACCGCCGTGCCGGCCACCCCCACCAGCCGGCTGGCCTGCCAGGTGCGCCTGACCGACGCGCTGCAGGGCCTGGTGCTGCACTTGCCCGAACGGCAGGTGTGAGGGCGCCGGCCTGACCGAGAATCCGCCCCATGAACTCCATCGTCATCATCGGTGGCGGCCATGCCGCCGCCCCCCTGTGCGCCGCGCTGGCCGAGGCCGGCCTGGGCGCGCAGGTGCACCTGGTCTGCGCCGAGCCGCAGCTGCCCTACCAGCGTCCGCCGCTGTCCAAGGCCTACCTGAAGAACCCGGCCGAAGGGCTGCAGGCACACCGTGCCGAGGCCTGGTATGCGCAGGCCGGCATCACCCTGCATGCGGGCGACCGCGCCACGGCCATCGACCGCAGCGCCCGCAGCGTCACCCTGCAATCGGGCGCGGTGCTGCCCTTTGCCCAGCTGGTGCTGGCCACCGGCACGCGGGCCCGGCGCCTGCCGCAGCTGCCCGACCACCTGGCCAATGTGGCGGTGCTGCGCGACGCGGCAGACGCCGACCGGCTGCGTGGCCTGCTGGCCGGCGCGAGGTCACTCACCGTGCTGGGCGGCGGCTTCATCGGCCTGGAGGTGGCGGCCACCGCCCGCGCGCAGGGGCTGGAGGTGCGTGTGGTGGAAGTGGCACCGCGCCTGCTGGGCCGCAGCGTGTCGGCCGAACTGGCCGCGCATGTGCTGGCCACCCACCGCGCCAACGGCATCACCGTCGACCTGGGTGCCCAGCTGGGCGCGTTCGAGCACGACGGCCAGCGCCTGCAGGCCATCAATGTGGACGGCCAGCGCCTGCCGGTGGATTTGCTGCTGCTGGGCATCGGCGCCGAGCCTGAAGACACGTTGGCCAGTGCTGCCGGCCTGCAGTGCGACAACGGCATCGTGGTGGATGCGGCGCTGCGCACCAGCGATGCGGCCATCCTGGCCATCGGCGACGTGGCGCGGTTCCCGGTCAGCACCCAGTGGGCGCCGAACGGCGGCCTGCTGCGGCTGGAATCGGTACAGAACGCCACCGACCAGGCCCGGGCAGCCGCACTCACATTGCAGGGGCAGAGCCCGGTGTACGCCGCCCTGCCCTGGTTCTGGTCGGAGCAGGGCGCCATGCGCCTGCAGATGACCGGGCTGATGCCCGCGGCCGACGGCCCCGGCGTGCACCGCCACCGCCGCCCCGGCCCCGCCGGCGGCAGCTTCTCCATCCTGCACTACCTGGAAGAGCGCCTGTTGTGCGTGGAATCGGTCAACGCACCGATGGACCATGTGATGTCGCGCAAGCTGATCGAGGCCGGCCGCAACCCGCCGCCGGCCGTGGCCTGTGACCCCGCCGTGGCCTTGAAGTCGCTGCTGGCGTGACAGCACCATGACCGGCAGCAACACACCGGCCGGCGCCCCCAGCGTGCCGGGCCTGCAGTTTGCGTTCGAGATCCATGCCGAGGTGGCTGCGCCGCTGACGGCCGGCCCGGGCAGCAACGGCGAGCGCAAGCACATCGTCATCACCGGCGGCAGGCTGCGCGGGCCGCTGCTCAACGGCAGCATCCTGCCCGGCGGCAGCGACTGGCTGTGGCAGCGGCCCGACGGCACGGCCGAGATCCACGCCCACTACACCGTGCGGCTGGACGACGGCACCCCGGTGTACCTGCGCAACCTGGGCCTGCGCCATGCCGAGCCAGCGGTGCTGGCCCGGCTGCTGGCGCGCGAAGCGGTCGACCCGGCGGAGTACTACTTCCGCACCGCGCCAGTGTTCGACGCACCCGACGGCCCGCATGCATGGCTGCGCAACCGCTGCTTCGTGGGCAGCGCCCGGCCCGGGCCGGGCTGGGTGCAGATCGCCGTCTACCTGGTGACCTGATACCGGTTGAACGGCAGACAAGCAAGCCCACGCGCCTGCACAGGCGGCGGGCGACATCCGACAACACCCGAGAGACAACACCGTGCCCGACCCACTGCTGCCCTTCCACCCGCTGCCGGCCCGGCAACTGGCCGCTGAACTGGCCCGTGGCGCGCTGGCGCCCGACGCCCTGGCGCGCGCCACCCTCGCCCGTATCGCCGCCGAAGATGCCGCGCTGGGCGCCTTCGTCTGCACCCTGTCGGCCGATGACGCCGCCGCCCAGGCCCGCAGCCTGCAAGGCCCGCTGGCAGGCTTGCCGGTGGCGGTGAAGGACATCTTCGACACCCGCGACCTGCCCACCGCCTACGGCAGCCCGATCTACCCCGCACGGCCCGCCCTGGCCGATGCGGCCGTGGTGGCGGTGCTGCAGCGTGCCGGCGGCCTGGTGATCGGCAAGAGCAGCACCACCGAGTTCGCCTACCTGCAGCCCACCGCCACCCGCAACCCGCGCGCGCCGGGCCGCACGCCGGGTGGGTCGTCGGCGGGGTCGGCGGCGGCCGTGGCCGCCGGGCTGGTGCCGCT
>JARXAJ010000274.1 GCA_029865965.1 Aquabacterium sp. | reverse complement strand
GTTCAACGCCCAGCCGGGCCAGACCCTGGCCGCCGGCAGCGAGGCCCTGGTGCTGGAAGCCATGAAGATGCAGCACGGCATCGCCGCCCCCGGCGCGGGCCAGGTGCTGCAGTGCTGCGTGGCTGCGGGTGACTTCGTCGCCGAAGGCCAGCTGCTGATGCTGCTGCTGCCGGTGGACCAGGCCGCAGCCGCCACCGCCGATGCACAAGCCCGCGGACCCGACCACATCCGTGCCGACCTGCAGCGGGTGCGCGACCGCGACGCCCTGCTGCAGGACGCTGCCCGCCCCGACGCCGTGGCCAAGCGCCATGCCCAGGGCGGCCGCACCGCCCGCGAGAACATCGCCGACCTGCTCGACCCTGGCAGCTTCAGTGAATACGGCGGCTATGCGATCGCTGCCCAGACCCGCCGCCGCACGCTCGACGACCTGGTGCGCAACACCCCGGCCGACGGCATGGTGACCGGCATCGGCACCGTCAACGCCAGCCAGTTCGGCCCCGAGCGCAGCCGCACCGCCGTGATGGCCTACGACTACACCGTGCTGGCCGGCACGCAGGGCTGGCGCAACCACAAGAAGAAGGACCGGCTGCTGGGCGTGGCCCACCAGTGGAAGCTGCCGATGGTGCTGTTTGCCGAAGGCGGCGGCGGCCGGCCGGGCGATGTGGACATGCCCATCGTGGCCGGGCTGGACAACCACACCTTCAGCCAGTTCGCCGCGCTGTCGGGCCAGGTGCCGGTGGTGGGCGTGGTGCATGGCCGCTGCTTTGCCGGCAATGCCGCGCTGCTGGGCTGCGCCGACGTGATCATCAGCACCCGCAGCGCCAACATCGGCATGGGCGGGCCGGCGATGATCGAAGGCGGCGGGCTGGGCGTGTTCCGGCCTGATGAGATCGGGCCCGCGGCCGACCTGCATGCCAACGGCGTGGTGGATGTGCTGGTCGACGACGAAGCTGCCGCCGTGGCTGCCACCCGCCAGTACCTGGGCTACTTCCAGGGCCGGCACACCGACTGGCAGGCCGCCGACCCCCGCGCCCTGCGCCACCTGGTGCCCGAGAACCGGCTGCGGGTCTACGACATGCGCGCCGTCATCACCGCGCTGGCCGATACCGGCAGCGTGCTGGAACTGCGCCGCGGCTGGGGCCATGGCATGGTCACGGCGCTGGCCCGCATCGCAGGCCGGCCGGTGGGCATCTTCGCCAACAACCCGCACCACCTGGGCGGGGCCATCGACCCCGACGCTGCCGACAAGGGCGCGCGCTTCATGCAGCTGTGCAATGCGCATGGCATCCCGCTGCTGAGCCTGTGCGACACGCCGGGCTTCATGGTCGGCCCCGAGGTGGAACGCCAGGCCCAGGTGCGCCATGCCTGCCGGCTGTTCGTCACGGCGGCGCACCTGCAGGTGCCGGTGTTCTGCGTCGTCATCCGCAAGGGCTACGGCCTGGGCGCGCAGGCCATGGCGGTGGGCGGCTTCGACGCGCCGGTGTTCACCGTGTCGTGGCCCACGGGTGAATTCGGCGGCATGGGGCTGGAAGGTGCCGTCAAGCTGGGCTACCGCAAGGAGCTGGAAGCCGCCGGCCCGGACGGCGACAAGACACGGGAGGCGCTCTACCAGAAGCTGGTGGCGCGCCAGTACGAGAACGGCTCGGCCATCAACATGGCCACCACGCTGGAGATCGACGCAGTGATCGACCCGGCCGACACCCGCAGCTGGCTGGTGCGCGGGCTCGACAGCACCGGCGCGGCGCGTGGCGCGGGCAGTGCCGGCGGGGTGCCAGCACGCTTCGTCGACGTGTGGTGAGCTGATCGGCGGGCGGCACGGCGCCGTTTTGCCCGATCGACAACCGGCCGGGGTGGCAGACTCGGGCGATGCCCCTGTCGCCGCCGACGCCACAGCCACCGCCATCGCAACGGCGATTGCAACCGAAGGCGCGTGCCCAGCCAGGCCTGCGCCGCCGCCGGTGGACCTGGCTGCTGCTGGCCCTGGTGCTGTTGCCGGCTGCCGCCGTGGCGCTGGGCCTGTGGCTGGCCATCGAGTCCGCGCCGCGGGTGGACAACCCGTCGACCGCCGTGTCGGTGGCCGACATCGACCGCGCCCGCCAGCTGCTGACGAACAACGACCCGCGCCGCGCGCTGCCGGGCATCACCCGCGCGGTGCTGCTGTCGCAACGGGATCTGGAACTGCTGATCCAGCAGGCCAGCCGCCGGTTGGGCGATGCACGCGGCCGGGTGCGGCTGCAACCCGGCCTGGCGGTGGTGGAAGCCAGCCTGGCCCTGCCGCCGGCCCTGCCCGGCGGTGGCTGGCTGAACCTGCGCGCCGTGCTGCGTGAAACCGACGCGCTGCCCCAGGTGCAGCAGCTGCACATCGGCCGGCTGCCGGTGCCGGGTTGGCTGGCCCAGGCCGCCCTGCCCCGCCTGCTGGCGGCACTGAATCTGCGCGCCCAGGGCGAGCTGGCGCAGCGCCTGGTCAGCCGCGTCGGCTTTCGCGCCCAGGCGCTGGTGCTGGCCTATGCCTGGCCAGACAACGCCGGCCAGGCGATCACCGCGTCGCTGCTGCCGCCCGGCCTGCAGGCCCGGCTGCGCCGCCATGCCGACTTGCTGGCCACGCTGGGCAGCACGCTGGCGGCTGGCAAGCCGCCAGCGGCCACGGTGTCGGTGGTGCAGGTGCTGCAGCCGGTGTTTGCGCTGGCCGCCCGCCACAGCCCCGACGCCGACACGGCATTGCAGGAGAACCGGGCCGCGCTGGTGGCCCTGGCGTTTCTGGCCGCCGGCCAGCCGCTTGCGCCGCTGTTGGGCAACACCGCACCTTCAGCGGCGCAGGCGGCAGGTCGTGCCAACCCGCGCGGCCCGCGCCTGCCCGAACTGCGCCTGCAGGGCCGGCCGGATTTTCCGCAGCACTTGCTGATCTCGGCTGCGCTGGCGGTCGAGGGCGGCGGGCCGCTGGCCGACGCCATCGGCCTGTACAAGGAGGTGGCCGATGCCCGCCATGGCAGCGGCTTCAGCTTCAACGACATCGCCGCCGACCGGGCCGGCATCCGGCTGGGCCTGCTGGCCCGGCGCGACCCGCTGGCCTTCCAGGCCAGGCTGGCCAACGGCCTGACCGAGGCCGACCTGATGCCCGATGTGAGCGACCTGCCTGAGTTCCTGTCGGCGGGCGAGTTCAAGCGCCGCTATGGCGGCGTGGGCACGCCGGCCTACCAGGCGATGCTGCGCGAGATCGAGGTGCGCTTGAACCGCCTGCCGCTGCTGGCTGGGGGCCGCTGAGCAGGCGCAGCGCAGCAGCGGATGGCGGCTGGGTTCCATGGCCCGGGGCATTTCCCCGCACCAGGCAATTCAGCGGCTCAAGCCCCGCGCTGCCACCGGCCACAGATCCTGCACCACGCCGCCGCGCACCGCCACCAGGGCGTCATGCAGGTTCAGCGTGGGGTCGCAATGGCCGGGCACCAGCAGCAGCTGGCTGCCCAGCGCCGGCAGCCCGGCGCCATCGGCCGCGCGCACGATGCCGTGCTCGTCATTGGCTGCGGCATAGGTCAGCGTGGAGCTGGGTGCGCCGGCCTGCCACACCAGCGGCAGGCCGGAATCGACCGCCAGTGATTTGAGCCCGGCGTCCAGGATGCAGCGGCCGCCACCGCCCACGCTCATCACCGTGCTGGCCACGAACAGGCTGTGGTCGAGGCGCAGCGCAGCGCCGGCCTCGTTGCGGCCGTAGTCGGCGTCCATGAAGACATAGCTGCCGGGCTGCAGCTCGGTGTAGACGCCGCTGGCCAGGTCGAATTCGACACTGCCGCTGCCGCCACCTGTCACCACCGGGCAGGCCACGCCAGCGGCGGCCAGCGCCGCCACCATGGCGGCCGTGCGCTCGGCGGCGCGGGCTGCAGCGTCACGCCGCTGGGCATGGCCGCGCACATGCTGCACGCCGCCCTGGTAGGCCTGCAGGCCGCCAAAGCGCAGCTGCGGGTGCGGTGCCAGCGCGTCCAGCAGGCGCAGCACGGCGGGCGCATCGGCCACGCCGCAGCGGCCCTGGCCGATGTCGATCTCGATGAACACCGCCAGCCGGCTGGCCAGCGCGGCGGTGGCTGCCGCCAGGTCGGCCACCTGCTGCACCGCGTCCACACACACGCTGAAGCGGCCATGCAGCGACAGCTGCGCCAGCAGCATGGCCTTGGGCAGCCCCACGGTCTGGTTGCTGATGTGGATGTCAGCCACGCCGGCCTGCAGGAAGGGCAGCGCTTCGCTCACCTTCTGGCAGCAGATGCCCACCGCGCCGCGCTGCAGCTGGGCCAGGGCGATGGCCGGTGTCTTGTGCGCCTTGGCATGCGGGCGCAGCGCCACACCGGCGGCACTGGCGGCGGCCTGCATCGCATCCAGGTTGCGCTCGAAGGCGTCCAGATCGAGCAGCAGGGCCGGTGTGTCGATGGCGGCCAGCGTGTCGCCCGCATGGGCGGCGGGCGGCAGGGTGGGCAGCAGGGTGGGCAACGGCGGCGGCATGGTCAGACGATGTCCAGCGCCGGGTACTGGCGGAAGATGCCCTCCTGATTGAACGGGATGCGGCGTTCACTGCGCAGGTAGGCCTTCACCCGGGGCAGCGCCGCCACCCGGCCATGCAGCGCCACCACGCCGGGCGTGGCCACCAGCACCGCCTGGGTGGCGCGTGGAAACGCATACCGCAGGCCCTCGACCAGCTGGAACAGCGACAGGTCGGCATAGCTCAGCTTGCCGCCCACCAGGTGGCGGCTGCCGGCCGGGTTGCGGGTGATGATGGTTTCGAACCACTGCAGGAACTTGGGCAGCCGCTCACGGCAGAAGGCGCTGGCGCGGCGCAGCGCCTCGGGCTGCTGGTCTTCGTAGGTCAGGCTGCCGGCAACCGGGTGGTGGGTGTCGTGGGCCTCGGTCACCATGTCGGCGATGGTCAGCTGGATCTGCTGGGTCCACACCCGCGCCGCATCACTGCGGCCCACCAGCTTCAGCGTGGGGCCCAGGTGCTGCAGGATGGTGGCGGTCTGGCCGATCAGCAGGGCGCCGTCCTTCAGGATGGGCGGGGCGAACGGCGGATGGGGCTGATGGCGGTCCTGCATCATCTTCTGCATCGCCGGCAGGCCCTGGCCAGCGCCCGGATCGCCACGCGCGATGTCGACATAGACCGCGCCGGCGGCCTCTAGCGCCAGGCGCACAAATTCGCCGCGGCCGGGGATGGTGGGCCAGTAGTGCAGTTCGTAGGTCATGTCAGTGCCGCCCGGCCGTCCCGAAGGGACTGGGCGCCCCCTTGGGGGGCAACGGGCTTGGCGAGTGTGGAGGCAACATGCGCGACTGTAGCGCCGTGGGGTGCGGACGTAAGCTGGCGCCTCATCCACCACCACAAGGGGCAGTCCATGGATCTGGAACTCAGCGGCAAGCGCGCACTCGTGACCGGCGGCAGCCGCGGCATCGGCAAGGCCGTGGCCCGGGCGCTGGCACAGGAAGGTGCCGACGTGGCCGTTTTGGCGCGCGACACCACCACACTGGCCGCCTGCGCGGCCGAGCTGATGGCCGAGACCGGCCGCACCGTGGTGGGCGTGGTGGCCGACACCCGCGACGACACGGCAGTGCAGGCCGCCGTGGCCGAGGCCGCCGCCCGCCTGGGCGGGCCGATCCAGATCCTGGTGAACGCAGCTGCCGAGCCGGCCGGCTATGCCGGCCCGCCCAAGCTGGGCGAGATCACCGGCGCTTTTTTCCAGGGTGAGCTCGACACCAAGGTGATGGGCTACATCCGCTGCAGCCAGGCGGTGGTGGCGGGCATGCGGGCGGGGGGCTGGGGCCGCATCGTGCACATCAGCGGCCTGGCCGCGCGCCAGAGTGGCAACACCGTGGGCAGCATCCGCAACGTGGCGGTGGCCGCCTTGGCCAAGAACATGGCCGACGAGCTGGGCCCGGCCGGCATCCAGGTGACGGTGGTGCACCCTGGCCTCACCCGCACAGAGCGCACTGCGCCCCTGGTGGCCGCCCGCGCTGCGGCCCAGGGCATCGACCCGGCCGCACTGGAGGCACAGATGGCCGCCGGCAACAGCATCGGCCATCTGGTCGATGCTGTTGAAGTGGCCCATGTGGTGGCATTTCTCTGCTCACCGAAATCACGCGCGATCAATGGCGATGCCATCTGCGTGGGTGGCGGCGCGCCCAAGGCGATCCATTACTGAGCTTGCTTGGGCGGTTTCGCGCTCGTTGTTGTCGGCCGTTTTGAGCGATCGCGCCGGATCGGGTGGGCCTGTTTTGCTCCGTGTCCCCCGCCAAGCGCAGGCCCGACGGGCCAACGCTTGACTCCTCCTTGACCTCCGCAAAACAGGCC